>DASXDD010000014.1:0-3743 GCA_036490775.1 Solirubrobacteraceae bacterium
GGACGGGTTCAGCATGCGCGGACTCGCCCAGGAGCTCGGCGTCGTACCGATGGCGCTCTACAAGCACGTCGCCAACAAGGAGGAGCTGCTTGATGGCATGGTCGACATCGTCTTCAGCGAGATGCAGTCGCCGTCGCCCGGGGAAGACTGGAGATCGGGGCTCCAGCGCCGTGCGCTCTCGGCACGCGAGGCGCTCAAGCGCCACGGCTGGGCCATCGGCAGGATGGAGTCCCGGCACCCCGGGCCGGCAAACCTGCGACACCACAACGCAACGATGGGCTGCCTACGCGAGGCGGGCTTCTCCTTCGAACTGGCCATCCACGCATACTCAGTCCAGGACGCCTACATCTACGGCTTCGCGCTGCAGGAGAGAGATCTGGGATTCGAGACACCCGCAAGCGCGGGAAAAGCCGCCCAGCGCAGGGCTCAAACGGTCGGCAACCCCGGCGACTACCCGTACCTGACCGAGATCGTCGCGAGGCTCCCTGAGACCGGGTATGACCCTGCAGTCGAGTTCGAATGGGGGCTCGAGCTCATCCTCGACGGCCTGGACCGGCTCCGGCGCCAGACCTGACAGTCTGGGCCGATGCGATCGGCCGCGCTTGACTTGTACGTCAAGACGTTTCAGGCGCGATGTGACCTCGCGGAGCATTCCAGCGAGGCCCTGGTCGACGAGCCCGGCATCCTCGGTCTGTCGTTCTCCGGCGGCAATCGGCGCGTCCGACTGCTGGTGACCGATGACCGCGCGCGTGATCACCTGTCGGCGTTGATCGGCGACGCGCGCGCCGGGATGGTCAGCGTCTGCGCCGCCGCCGTGCGCTGCGCGGCCCTCCTTGACGACGATCCTGCGTGGCAGGCCAGCACGGCGACCGCGATGGTCTGTCGCGACCTGCAGCTGGTGCCGGCGCTCGCGCTGCCCGCGGAACTCACGCTGAGGCCGGTCAGACGACTCCCCGATGAGGCGCCCGCCGGCGTGCCGCTGACCGAAGCAGTCGCCGCCGCGACCCGCGCCGATCCGGACATCACCGACCCACCAGCGCTTGCTGACTATCTGCGTTCCCTGCCCCGCGCGTTTCAGCTGTGGGTGGCCGCCGACGAAGCCGGCGTGATCCGGGCAACATCGGGCTCGGCGGCGTTCGGGGTGACGGCGAGCGTGCTCTTTGTCAACACCGACCTCGGTTGGCGCCGGCGAGGGATCGCGCGGGCAATGACCGCCATTGCGCTGCGGGCTGCCGAGCAAGCCGGGGCACGGCACGCCAGCCTGGATGCCAGCGACGCCGGCAGGGAGCTGTATCTGCGCCTGGGATTCGACCCGGTAACACTGCTCAGGCGCTACCGCCCTTCAGTCTGAGACACCGAGTCGCCACGACGCCATCGGCGGCGGAACGCGCGAGACGTTTCCGGGCGGGGCGTCAGCGCTCCCGCCGCCATACTTGGGCGGTGCCAGGGCGTGCGTGGAGGTCGGCGTTTGTGGGCCGTTCAGCTGAGTTGGCTGAGCTCGAGCTGGCGCTCGCGGCCGCGACGGCTGGTCACGGTCGGCTCGTGTTTGTTGCCGGCGACTCGGGCGTTGGGAAGACGCGTCTGGTTGCCGAGTTCGCGTCGCGGGCCGGCTCTCGGGGCGTTCGGGTCCTGCGCGGCGATTGCGTTGCCCTGGGCGAGGGCGAGCTGCCATATGCCCCGCTGGTCGCGGTATTGCGCTCGCTGATGCGTGACCGCGACCCGGTCCTTGACGGCCTCCCCGAGTACGTCCGTGGCGAACTGGCCACGCTCCTGCCGGAGTTGGGAGACCGCGTGCCGGAGGCTGAGGCGCCTGCGGGGGCTGATCGGGCCGAGATCCTGTGGCGAGCTGCCGAGGATCATCGGCTGGAGGGTGGCTTTGTCCGTCAGGAGGCGCTCGCTCGCGCGGCGCTGGTGCTGATTGACGAGCGCGCTGAGCCTCAGCGTGCGGCGCGGTTGTTGGGTACGGTGCACAACGCGCAGTGGCATCTCGGTCGGGGTGAGGAGTCACTCGTCACGCTTGAGCGTGCGCTCGCACTGCTGCCACTCGGGGTGTCACCCGAGCGTGGCATGTTGCTCCGGCTCTGGGCGTCGACGATGATGCTGCGCGGCAGGAACGCCGAGGCAGTTGAGGCCGCGCGCGAGACGCTCGGTATCGCGGACGCGTTGGGTGATACGAGCCTGCGGGGTCGCGCGCTCGACGCTCTCGGAACCGCCCTGATGAATCTCGGCGACGCCGAGAAGGGAGTGTCTGCGTTACGGGAGGCGCTGGTGCTGGCAGAGCGGGCTGGCCTGCAATGGGAGGAAAACGTCGCCTACATCAACCTCGGCGACGCGCTGCACCTCGCCGGCCGGCTGGCGGAGGCGCGCGAGGTCGTCGAGGAGGGAGCCGCGCGGGAGTTGCGTCCCAACCGCGTGTGGCTTGTGGTGCTCCGCGGCGAGCTTGCGATGGAGGCGGGGGAATGGGATCGGGCGGAGGCGATCCTGGACTCGATCCCAGGGCGCCAGATCGGGAACTCGCTCGTGAACCTCGACCTGCGCCGAGCAGAGCTTGCGCTCGGCCGCGGCTGGCACGACATTGCGCGTGTGCTGCTCGACGAGGCCGCGCGCGCCGGCGCCGGCTTCGACGAGCCGCAACTCACCGGTGTGCTGGCGGCGTTACGCGCCGAACTCGAGCGACGCGAGGGTGACCTCGTGGCCGCGCGCGCCACGATCCGCGACGTGCTCGCGGTCCTCGAGATGAGCACCGACGATGCCCCGCGCCAGGCGCGGGTGAGCGCAATGGGGGCGACGGTCGAGGCCGACGTCGCGCAGCGTGCCCGCGACCTCGGCGACGCTCAGGGAGAACGGGAAGCGATCGAGCAGGCCGTCTTGCACGTCGTGCGAGTTCGGGCCTTGGTCGATGACACGCGCCCCCTCGAGACCGCTTGGTTCCTGGTGGCACGTGCCGAGCGCACTCGTGCCGGCGGCGTGAGCGCTCCTGACGCGTACGCCGCCGCCGCTGACGCTTGGACCGCGCTCGAGCGTCCGTACGCGGCGGCGGTCATGCGCTTCCGTCAGGCCGAGGCCCATGTAAGTGCCAGCGATCGCGCCTCTGCGGCCACCGTCGCGCGCGAAGCCCACGTTGCGGCGGCGCGACTCGGTGCAGGATGGCTATGTGACGAGATCGAGAGACTGGCCGCGCGCGCCCGGCTGTCTCTGGAGGCCGTCGACATCGCGGTGCAGGCAGGACTGAACGTCCGCAGCCGGACCGAAGCCGCCGGCGTCGCCCACCGCACCGGGCTGACCACATGAGCCGCGCACAGCGGATCTGCGCGGCGGGCGAGGTGTCCTGAAGCAGTGGCGGTCGCCGGCCTCAGTCGTAGATCGATCGTCCTGCGCCCGGCGCGGCGTTGGCGCCGTAGGGTCGAACGTCCTCGACGAATCCAGGTTGCTGTGCGACGCGCCTGAGCCACGCGCCAACGTTGGCGTAGGGCTGGATATCCAGGCCGGCCTCGTGCGCCCGATGCGTGTAGCCGAAGATCGCCATATCGGCGATCGTGTAGCGCCCGGCGACAAAGAACGCGTTTGCACCGAGGTGCGCGTCGAGCAGCGAGAGCACTGCGCCGGCGCCATCGCGGCGGCGGATCGCATCCGGATCGGACGGGTTTAGCCTCCCGACCAAGAGCCGGAAGCGCAGTCCGCCGATCATCGGGATGACGTCGGTCTGCTCATAGATCAGCCAGCGGACCACCTGCGCCCGCTCA
>DASXDD010000015.1:0-7498 GCA_036490775.1 Solirubrobacteraceae bacterium
GCTGGTGCCCGGGGTTGCGCCGTGTGAGCCGGCGCAGTTGGGGACGTTGGCGCTGAACGGGCCGTCGTTGCTGCCGCCGTGTGCGTAGACGGCGTTGACCCAGCCGAAGTGCTTGTCGTTGGCTTTGGTGTAAGCCCACCACTTGTTGAAGAACTGCCCGGTGTGAACCTCGCCGCCGACTTGCTGGCAGTAGACGTAGTTGGTGCCCTGGTTGAGGTAACCGACGCGGTGACCCGCAGCGTTGACGACCGAGGCGCCGCCGCTGATCCCGTCACCCGCGGGATAGAAGCTGCAGTTGTAGCGGTGCGTGCCCGCGATGTGCGTGCAAGGGACCGGGGTCGCCGATGCGACGGCCGGAGCCGCCGCCACCGCCGCCACTGCCGCCGCTGCAAATACCGACACAGCTCCCACACCGGCCAGCAGTCTCCGTCCCACCATCACGCACCTCCTGCGCATAGCCTCACACCCAAGCGCCGAAACTCGGACATCGGACCGAAGTTGCGGTGCCGTCGGATCTACCCGCGCGCGATCTGCACTACCCGTGTCGGTTTTGCGAAGGATTTCCCGCCGCGCGTACGAATACAGGCGCGTGATGACTTCGACTCCGAAGGTGATCGCGTTCGCCAACCAGAAGGGCGGCGTCGCCAAGACCACGACCACGCTGAACCTCGCCGTCGCCTTTGCCGAGGAAGGCCACCGCGTGCTGTGCTGCGATATGGACCCGCAGGGCAACCTGACCATGTCGCAGGGGATCGACCCCGACACGCTCGAGAAGTCGATGTACGACGTGCTCGTGCATCACATCCCGATCCGGGAGGTGATCCACACGCGCGAAGTCGACGTTGCGGGCGCATCGATCGACCTTGCCGGAGCCGAGATCGCGATGTCGACGATGATCGGCCGCGAGCGCTCGTTGCAGAAGGCCCTGCGGGACGTCGCCGACGACTACGACTTCGTGTTCATCGACACGCCGCCGAGCCTGGGCCTGCTGACGATCAACGCGCTGACGGCCGCGCACAAGGTGATCGTCCCCGTCCAATGCGAATATTTGTCGATGCGAGGACTGATCCAACTCCAGAACACGCTCGCGATGATCCGCGAGAACCTCAACCCCGACGTCGACATCGAAGGAATCCTGCCGACGCTCGTGGATACGCGTACGCTGCACGCCAAGGAGGCGATCGAGCTGTTGGAGGAGAACTTCGGCGACCGGGTGTTCGCCTCGCGGATCCGCAAGACCGTGCGGTTCGCTGAGGCTCCCGTGAAAGGGATGTCCGTGCTGAAGTACGATCCCGACGGTCTGGCCGCCCACGCCTATCGGCAGCTCGCGAAGGAGGTCCTCTCAAATGCCAACCGGTAAGCGCGCGAGCATGCGCGAGGGACCGCTCGCAGCCCTGTTTCGCAAGACCGCGGAGGAGACCGGCTCGCCCGGCGCCGAGGCGCCCGCCGAGCAACCGCGCGAGCAGCCGGCCGCGCCGGCCGCCCCCGAGCCCACGGCGCAGTCCGCGCCGGTCGAGGCCGAGCGCCGGATCCCGACGCCCCAGGAGCGGCTGCGTCACGCCTTCTCAGCTGACATCCCCGAGAACGTGCTCGCGCCTCCGGCCGAGACGATCTCGACCCAGCCTGACGTCTACGCGCGCCCGCAGCTACCCCCCGACGCGCCCCTCGGCGCCGGTCCGGTCCTGACCGTCGTCGGCGTCGGCGGCGCCGGCGTCAATGCGGTCAACCGGATGGTCGAGGCCCAGATCGAGGGCGTCGAATTCATCGCGATCAACACCGATCTGCAGTCCTTGCAGCTGTCGTCGGCCAGCCAGACGCTGCACATCGGCGATGGCGTCACCCGCGGGCTGGGGTCGGGCTCCAACCCCGATCTCGGTCGCCAGGCGGCACGCGAGGAGTACGACCGAATCAAGGCGCTGCTGCGCGGCTCCGACATGGTCTTCATCGCCGCCGGCGCCGGCGGCGGCACCGGCACGGGCGCCGCGCCGATCGTCGCGCAGATCGCCCGTGAGCTCGGCGCGCTGACCGTCGGGATCGTCACGCGACCGTTCCAGTTTGAGGGCTCGCGCCGCCGCGCGCAGGCAGAGGCTGGGATCGCGGCGCTCGCCGACGAGGTCGACACGCTGATCGTGGTCCCCAACAACCGGCTGCTGACCGTGCTCGAGCGCAACACCTCGATGGTCGAGGCGTTC
Organism: Solirubrobacteraceae bacterium; assembly: GCA_036490775.1. Classification (GTDB taxonomy): domain Bacteria; phylum Actinomycetota; class Thermoleophilia; order Solirubrobacterales; family Solirubrobacteraceae; genus Palsa-465. Next base: position 2,193 of record DASXDD010000015.1, read on the forward strand.
CGTGTCGCCGACGATGTCCTGCGCCAAGGCGTCCAGGGGATCTCCGACCTGGTGACGCTGCCGGGCCTGATCAACCTCGACTTCGCCGACGTCCGCACGATCATGTCGGGCGCCGGCAACGCGCTGCTCGGGATCGGGATGGGCGTCGGCGAGCGCCGGGCGATCGACGCGTCCGAGAAGGCCGTCGCGTCGCCGCTGCTCGAGACCAGCATGGAGGGTGCGCGCTCGATCCTGCTGTCGATTACCGGCGGGCGCGACCTGTCGCTGTGGGAGGTCAACGAGGCGGCCAAAGCGGTCGCCGAGGCGGCACACCCGGATGCGAACATCATCTTCGGCGCGATGCTCGACGAGAAGCTCGACGACCAGGTGTGGGTGACTGTCGTGGCGACCGGCTACGACAACCAACACCATCGTCGCCGGGACTCAAGCCAGCCCGGGGAGTCGCAGCGCAACAGCGAGGAGCTCCGCGAGCCGCGCGGCGAGCCTCGTGTGAGTCGCATGCGCGAGCGCCGGCCGGCGAGGTCTCCGATGGACCTCGACGTGCCGGAGTTCATCCCCAGGAGATAGCGGCCAGATGGCCGAGCCGCACCAGCTCGGCGTCGTCGCTGCAGGCCATCCGCGGACCGCGCAGGCCGGCGCCGACGTGCTGCGCGAGGGCGGCAACGCGGTTGACGCCGCGATCGGCGCGATGGTCGTGTCGTTTGCGTGCGAGCCGCTGCTGACCGGGCTCGGGGCAGGGGGCTACATGCTTGTCGTCGCGCCCGACGGCGACCGGACGCTGCTGGACTTCTTCGTCGAGGCGCCCGGTCACGGCGCCGATCCGAGCGCGCGCGGAGAGCTTGTGCCGATCGACGTGTCGTTCGGCGACGCGATCCAGGTGTTCAACATCGGTGAGGCGTCGGTCGGTTGCTACGGCGTTCCCGCGGGTCTGTGCGAGGCGTCGACGAGGTTCGGGCGGATCGCGCTTGCCGAGCTGGTGGTTCCAGCCGCACGGCTCGCGCGCGATGGCGTCGAGCTCAACCGCGAGCAGGCGTACGTGATCGAGATCCTCGAGGGAATCGTCACCGCGACGGCCGAAACCCGCGCGCTGTTCGCTCCCGAAGGCCACGTCCTGCACGCCGGCGAGCTGATCCGCCAGCCCGAGCTCGCCGATGCGCTCGAGCGGCTCGGCTCCGAGGGCGCGGCGCCGTTCTACCGGGGAGACATCGCGGCGGCGATCGTCGAGCGAGTCTCCGGGCACGGTGGGATCCTCACGGCCGAGGATCTGGCGGCCTACGAGGTCGTGGAGCGCGACCCCGTCCGCGTGCCCTACCGCGGGCTCGAGGTGCTCACCAATGCGCCGCCGTCCGCCGGCGGGATCCTGATCGCGCACGCGCTGGCGCTGCTCGACGAGCGGCCGGGCCCACCCACGATCGACGCGATCGTCGCGGTGATGGAGCGTACGCAGAACGAACGAACGCCGGAGTTCCTCGAGGGGCTCTCTGACCCCGAGTTCGTGCAGCGGTTTCTCGGCGGCAGTGGCAAGCTCGGATCGACGACGCACATCGCAGTGCTCGATCTCGAGGGCTGGGCATGCTCGGTCACGTGCTCCAACGGCGAGGGCGCCGGGATCGTCGTGCCGGGCACGGGCATGCACCTCAACAACATGCTCGGGGAGCAGGACCTCAATCCGCTCGGATTCCACCGCCACCCGCCCGGGCGGCGGCTGCCGAGCATGATGGCGCCGACGATCGCGCTGCGCGACGGCGTCCCTCGGCTGGCGCTCGGCAGCGCCGGCTCCAACCGGATCCGTTCGGCGATCCTCCAGACGATCGTGCGGGTCGTCGACGACGGTCTGCGCGCGCCCGAGGCGGTGTGCGCGCCACGGGTCCATTTCGAGGACGACGTCGTCTACGCCGAGCCCGGAGTCGACGTGTCCGGGCTCGAGGCCGCGGGGCGGTCGATCGGCCGCTTCCGCGAGCTCAATCTGTTCTTCGGCGGCGTCCAGGCGGTCGAGCGCGACGAAGACGGGCGCTTCTGGGGCGGCGGCGACCCGCGGCGGGGCGGCGCGGCGATCGTCGTTGCGTAGCCCGCGACTACGGGCGCGGCGGACTTGGATGGGCGGGCTCGTACAGCCCGAGCTCCCCGCCGCCGGGGAGCTTGATCGCCGTCGCCAGACCCCAGCGCTCCTCACTGACTGGCCGGGCGAACTCGACGCCCTTGCGTTCGAGTTGCGCAACGGTCGTGTGGATGTCGTCGCACATTAGGTAGAGGTCGTAGCGGCCGCCCTCGTCGCCCGGGTGCACGGCAAGCTCAGCGGGCGGCAGCGCGTAGATCGGCCAGCCTCCGCCCGCGTCGACCGACGGCAGCTCGAGCACATCTGAGAGGAACGCGCGGAGCTCGGCGGCGTGCTCGCTGAAGGCGATCGCGTGCGCTCCGGTGATCATCGCTAAGTAACTGCGAATCCGATCGTCAGCGCGGTCCCGGCGACCACGCAGTAGATCGCAAACGGCGTCAGCCGGTTGGTCTCGAAGTACCGCATCAAGAAGCGCACCGACAGGGCTGCGGTAAATGCCGCGCACAGCGCAGCTACGAGCGCCGGGCCGCGGACGCCGTCGCCGTCGGAGCCGAACAGCTCGGGCAGCTTCAGCACCGCGGCGGCGCCAATGATCGGCGTCGCGAGCAGGAAGCCGAAGCGGGCGGCGTCCTGGTTGTTGAGGCCGACGAGCAGACCGCCGCCCATCGTCACTCCCGAGCGCGAGATGCCGGGGATCAGCGCGAGCGCCTGAGCGGCTCCAACACCAAAGGCCTGGCGCCAACTGACGCGATGCGCGACCCGATTGTCCCCGTCGGACTCGCTCTCAGGCGCGTTGGGCGCACGTCGGCGCAGGCGCTCGGCGCCGAACAGCATCAGTCCGTTGATGATCAGGAAGATCGCCGCGTACTCGGGCGACGCAAACAGCTTGCGCAGCGGCCTCTCGAGCGCAAGCCCGATGATCCCGGCGGGGATCGTGCCGAGCACGAGCAGCCACGCGAGCTTCGCGTCGACGTCGTCGGTGGCGATCTTGCGGGCGCGGATCGAGCGCCACAGGCCCTTGACGATCCGCACCCAGTCGCGCCAGAAGAACCAGAGCAGCACCAGCGCTGTCGCGAGGTGGACAGCGACTAGGAACGTCAAGAAGAACGTGTCGTTCTGGTGGATGTCCCAGCCGAACAGGCGGGGCGCAATCACCGCGTGGCCGAGGCTGGAGATCGGGAAGAGCTCGGTCACGCCCTGGATCAGCCCGAGCACGACCGCCTGGAAGTAGGAAATTGGATGCATGGGAAACGGCTCGGGCCGTCGGCGCATCCGGCGCCAAGGTCCGAGCTCGGCCGGGGATGATAACTAGTAGGTAGTGAGCTCGCCGATCGTCTGGAGATGCGCTGCGGCGCTGGCGACCGCCGCGGCGCTCGCGGGCTGCGGCCTCGACGTCGCCTCGCCCGACCTGTTCGTGCTTCACCGCACCGGCCCAGGCAAGCCGCTGACGCTGCTGGTCAACGACAGCGGCACGATCCGCTGTGACGGCGGCAAGACCAAGTCGCTGTCCGACCCGCTGCTGCTCGACGCGCGCGACCTGGCCACCAATCTCAACACGGACGCCCAGGATAAGCTCAGCCTCAAGTCCTCCCGAGCCAGCGTGTTCTCCTACAAGATCACTCTCCAGGACGGAACCGTCGTGTTCTCCGACACCGCCGCCCGCACCCACCCCGAGCTCGCTCGGGCTGAGCTGTTCGCGGCGCAGGCGGCGCAAGGCCCCTGCGGGTTGTCGGGCTGATGGCGCGGGTGCAGAACGCATGCGCGGGGCCGTTCGGCGCGGTCTACGACTCGTGGATTGAGCGCGAGCGGGTCGCGCGTGTTGTCGGCTGGACTGTCTGGGGGATGGACACGCGGCCGATGTTCGCCGGCATGCGCCGCGCGATCGGCGATGCGCCCGCGGGCGCGACGATCATCGACGTACCGTGCGGCGGCGGCGTCGCGTTTCGCGCGATTCGCCCGTTCCAGCGGGTTCGCTACTTCGCCGTCGACCTCGACAAGGAGATGCTGACCCGGGCCCGTCGGCGTGCCGCAGAGCTCGGGCGCGACCAGGTCGAGATCGTGCTCGGCGACATGCGCGAACTACCGTTCGAAGACGGGTTTGCGGACCTGTGCCTGAGCTTCAGCGGTCTGCACATGATCCCCGACCCCGATCGGGCGATCGCCGAGTTCGGGCGCTGCGTGCGCTCGGGCGGCGAGCTGTGGGGCACCGCGTTCCTGGCCGACGGCAGCCGCCGCCAGCGGCTCGTGTTCGGGCTCGGGCGGCTGACGGGCCACGTCGCTCCGAGCGCCACCGCCGAGGACCTCGAGGACTGGCTCGCCGACGCCGGCTTCTCGGGGATCGAGATCAACCCGCGCCGCGGGTTCGTCGTGTTCCGCGCCCGAAAGAGCTAGCGGATTCGCACGCGGCCGTTGGAGCGGGCCCGCGCCTGCGCCCGGTCGACGAACTCAAGCCGCTTGATCGCGGCGCGGAATAGCCGCGTCACGAGCCGCAGCCGTGCGTTCTCGGAGCGCAGATCGAGCAGGCCCTGCTTGGCGTCGAGTCCGAAGTCGACCGTCGCAGCCATCGCATAGGCGCTCAGCTCGGCGAGCTCCTCGGCGGTCGGGTCGCGGTCGGTCGCTCGCCGGACGAGGTCGCCGTAGGCCTCATGGGCCTGGCTTGCGAGCTCGGGGTCGACAGCTTCCTCGCGATCGGCGAGGAACTCAACGACCCCCGCCGGGTAGGCGAGATGCCCCTGGCGCTCAAGCACGCGAAACGGTCTGGTGCCGCGCGCGACGAGGTTCACCCGCCCGTCCTCCATTCGCTCGATCACCTCGGCGATCTCACACGCGCAGCCGATCTCGCGTAGCCCGTCATCGGCGAGCCACACGATCCCGAACTCCCGCTCGTCACGCAGGCACTCGTCCATCATCGTCTTGTAGCGCTGCTCGAAGATGTGCAGCGGGATCAGCTCGTCGGGGAGCGCGACGAGCCCCAACGGAAACAGCGGAAACTCGCGGACCAGCCGGTCGGGCATCCCCGGGGAGTTTATGAAGGGCGGCCTACGCCTTGCGCGCGCTCAGCAGCAGGTTGTAGAAGATCGCCGCCGGCAGGTGTGATTCGAGCACGTGCGTATCGAGCCGCTGGAGCATCAGGTAGCCGTTGAACGCGTACTTGCGCCAGAGCATCGGCACGTCGTCGGGCTCGGCGCTTGCCTCGAGCGAGCGGTTGAACCAGCCGAACCAGTTGGCGACGAGCTCCTCGCCGCGGACC
>DASXDD010000016.1:0-5459 GCA_036490775.1 Solirubrobacteraceae bacterium
CCGTGGTATTTCTGGCACGACGGCAGCGACGGAGCGTGGACCGCGGCCGGGCGGGCGGCCTCGTGGATGCCCGCCACCGGCGGGTCCTTGTAGGTCCGGTAGTCCGCGACCACCCGCTGTATCGCCGCCGTGCACAGCGGGACGGCGATCGGCGCGGTCAGGCCGCCCGCGACGACGAGCCCGCCCCCGATGATCGGTCCCGCGCCGGAGACGAGCACACCTGCACCCAGCAGGCCGAGCGGCAATCCCTCCTCGAAGCACGGGCCGGCGGCGTCCTCGAGCGCCGAGCGCAGATCCATCCGCGCGTTGTTCTTGGCCGCCTTGGTGGGGCCAGCGGGCGGGCCGGAGGCGGAACCCCCGCCGAGCGGCGGCGACCCCGGACCGGTGCTGAGAACCGCGTGTACCGAGCGCGAGATCGTCCCTGTGGTGGTGTCCGAGGCGTTCTGCGGCTTGATGGTCGCGGTCTGATCGGCGTTGTAGCGCTTCTCTCCGCCGGTCGCGGGGAGATCGTCGTCGAACGCCGAGAGCGCGCCGAGGAACATCTTGGACTGCGGGTCGTTCGGGTTCCAGTAGCGCGCCGAGTACAACTCTGAGCCGTTGTAGCTCAACAGCCACTCCGAGCCGCTGATGCAGTTTGGATCGTTGGTGACATTGATCGTCCCGCCGGGGTTTGACGGGATGTCGCCGCGTGCCCCGACGCGCCCGCGACCGTGCGGCGTTATGACGATAACCGTGTTGTTCTTGGGCGGGTTGATGCCCGTCGCGTTGCACTGGATGGTCACGAGCGGCGAATCCGGGCCCTGCCCGCTTTGGATCAGCGTTCCCTGCGCATGCAGCGTGACCCTCGACGTCGGCACGCCCCCGTCCGGCACCTCGGTCAAGACACGTTCGGTCCAGCTGAACGTCTGCAACAGATGCTGGGAGTCGCCGTGCGCGTCTGCGGTGTCCATCTGCAGCCGGTATTCCCCACGGTATTGCGCGGTGTAGGTGCTCGTCTTGGCCGCAGCGGACGCGGCGATCAGCGACAGCACCGCCACCGCCGTGGGGAGAGCGACCCACAGCTTCCGGGGTGCTGACATGCCGCCATCCTAACGGCCTTCGAAACGGACGCTCTCGTGCTGAGACTACGATCGTCGCTTGACCTACCCTTGGCCGAGCGACAGTCCCAGCCCCGTGCACCGAGCGGCCTACGCTGACGCGGTGTCGCGGTCGTTCTGGCTCGACACGCTGCCCGCGCGCGACCCGCACGCACCGCTGAACGAGTCGACCGAGACGGACCTGTGCATCGTCGGCGGCGGCTACACCGGGTTGTGGGCGGCGCTACATGCCAAGCAGCTGGATCCCGCGCGTGAGGTCACAGTGCTCGAGGCGACGAGCTGTGGCAACGGCGCCAGCGGTCGCAACGGCGGCTTTCTGCAGTCGTCGCTGACGCACGGGATCGGCAACGGCCTCGCCCGGTTCCCGGCTGAGATGGAGCGCCTCGAGCGCCTTGGGCTCGCGAACTTCGAGGCGCTCGCGGGCGACCTCGAACGCCTCGGGATCGATGCCGAGTACGAGCTCACGGGCGATCTGTTGGTCGCACTCGAGCCGCACGAGCTCGCCGAGCTCGCCAACGACGCCGAGCTTGAGCGCCGGTTCGGCCATCGGGTCGACGTGCTCGACGGCGAGCAGGTCCGCGCGCAGGTGAGCTCGCCGATGTTCGTCGGCGGTCTGTGGACCCACACCGGCGCGGCGCTCGTGCATCCGGGCAAGCTCGCCGACGGGTTGCGGTCGGCCGCCGCCGCGGCGGGCGTGCGCATCTGTGAGTACAGCCCGGTCCGCGAGCTCGAGCGCACGCACACGGGAGTGTCGGTGCGCACCGATGGAGGCGTGATCGAGGCCAGGCGCGTGCTGCTGGCGACCAGCGCCTATCCCCCACTCGTACGTGCGATCCGCCGCTACGTTGCGCCGATCTACGACTACGCACTGATGACCGAGCCGCTTGACCGGTCGCGACGCGAGTCGATCGGCTGGCGTAGCCGTCAGGGCGTCGGCGACATGGGCAACCAGTTTCACTACTACCGGCTGACGGCCGACGACCGGATCCTGTGGGGCGGCTACGACGCCGTCTACCGTCACGGCGGCCCCGTCGGGCCGGCCCTCGACGAGCACGAGCCGACGTTCGCAAAGCTCTCCCAGCACTTCTTCACGACGTTCCCGCAGCTCGAGGGCGTCCGCTTCAGCCACAAGTGGGGAGGCGCGATCGACACCTGCAGCCGCTTCTCGGTGTTCTTCGGCAGGGCGCTCGGGGGTCGAGTCGCATACGCGCTCGGCTATACCGGGCTCGGCGTCGGCGCCACCCGCTTCGGCGCGCACGTCGCCCTCGACCTGCTCGACGGCCGCGCCAGCGAAGCGACCAAGCTCGCAATGGTGCGCCGGCGGCCGCTGCCGTTCCCACCCGAGCCGTTGCGCACGGGCGTGATCCAGCTGACGCGCAACCGGCTCGCGGCGGCCGACCGAAACGGCGGCCGCCGCGGGATCTGGCTGACCGCGCTGGACCGGCTGGGTCTGGGCTTCGACAGCTGACCGCGAGGCCCGGGCGCACCGGCCAACGTGCCGGCCGGTATTGGCCCAAATCACCTGCACAACGTGACAATGCGACTCGCACGGGGCGAGGCCGGTCACGTTATCCATGACATACGTGCCTAACGTGGCGCGCTCCTAGCCAAGCGGCGTGGGGTGTCACGTTACGCGCCCGGACGCCCCCCGCTGCAGCCGCTCGCCGAGCCGCTGCAGATGCTCGAGCAGCTCAGGCGGCCCGTCGACCTCGTAGTCGACGTCGAACACAGCGATCCGCAGGGCGATCCACCGCAGATCGTCGTCGGCGGTCCGGTACTCGCAGGTGTGCTCGTCGATCGGTTCGATCGCACCCCAGTAGCGCGGGAGGCGACGAGCAATCTCCTCCGCGGATACGTGCAGGGTGACCCGGGCTTCAAACCGGTGGGGAGCGCCCCTGATGCTCTGGGCGACGTACGCGGCCGCGTCCTCGGCCGGCAGCTCGCGGGACGCGAACCGCACGCCCGCCGACGCGGGCCTCGCCAGTCGATCGACGCGGAACGTCCGCCAGTCCTCTCGCTCGCGATCCCAGGCGACGAGGTACCAGCGGCGGCCGAGATTGACGAGCGAGTGCGGCTCAACCAGCCGGCGGCTGTCGGTCCCGTCGCGGCTTCGATACGCAAAGCGCAGGCACTCCTGGTCGCGGCACGCCACCGCGATCACGGTCAGGTGCTGCGGCTCGACCGTCGGCCCGCCGACCGCCGGCGCGATCGTCGCCGCGCCGAGCGCAGCGACGCGCCTGCGCAGGTGCGCCGGGAGCACCTGCTCGAGCTTGATCAGCGCGCGCACCGCCGTCTCTTCGATCCCGGTCACCGACGCCCGGGCGGCGGTCCCGAGCCCGACAGCGATCGCAATCGCCTCCTCGTCGTCGAGCAGCAACGGCGGCATCACCGAGCCGGCGCGCAGCCGGTAGCCGCCCGCCGGACCGGTCACCGATTCGACCGGATAGCCGAGGTCGCGCAGTCTCGCGACGTCACGGCGGACGGTGCGCAGCGTCACGCCGAGCCGGTCAGACAGCTCAGGTCCCGGCCATCCGCGCCGCGCCTGAAGCAGTGACAGCAGCTCGAGAAGTCGGCTCGAGGTCTCGGTCATCGAATTTGCATGTTCGCCGAGATTGAGGACAGATCCTGACCTAAATCGCCGGTACGGTCGCCCCAACGTCAGCGACAGAAAGGAACCCCCATGGCCGAGCGAGACGGATACATCCCCGGCGTCCCGTGCTGGATCGACACCAGCCACCCCGACCCGGACGCGGCTAGCGCGTTCTACGGCGAGCTGTTCGGCTGGACCTTCGAGGACGCAATGCCTCCGGGCTCGGACTCCAAGTACTTCACGGCACGACTGCGGGACGGCGATGTCGCCGGCATCGGCGCGGTCGCCCCCGGCGCGCCGCCGATGGCGCTGTGGAACACCTACGTGTGGGTCGACAGCACCGACGACACCGCGTCGAAGGTCGTCGACGCCGGCGGGAAGACGCTGGTCGAGCCATTCGACGTGATGGACGCGGGCCGGATGGCAGTGTTCGCCGACCCCGAGGGCGCAGCATTCTGCGTCTGGCAGGCAAAGCAGCACAAGGGCGCGAGGATCGTCAACGAAGCCGGCGCGCTGAACTTCAACGGGCTTCACACCCGCGACGCCGCCGCCGCGAAGTCGTTCTACGGCGCGGTGTTCGGATGGGACACGCTCACGCTCGACGGCGGCGCCGAGATGTGGACCCTGCCCGGCTACGGCGACTACCTCGAGCGCCTCACCCCGGGGCTTCGCAAGATGGTCGCCGAGGTGGGTGCACCCGACCGGTTCGTTGATGTCGTCGCGAGCATCAACCCGATCTCAGACGGCGAGACCGACACGCCCGCTCACTGGAGCGTGACGTTCGCCGTCGACGACGCGGACGCGATCGCCCAGCGTGCCGCCGAGCTGGGCGGGCGGGTGCTCGCTAAGCCGTTTGATGCGCCGTGGGTCCGGACGACGGTGCTCGCCGACCCTCAGGGCGCGACGTTCATCGCCAGCAAGTTCGTCCCCGAGAACCAGAACCTGGCGGCGTGATGGAAGACGGATCGCGAGGTCAGGCGGGAAGCTCGATGCCGAGCTCGGCAAGCAGCGCCGTCGGGCGCGGTCCGTCCTCGCCGATTCGATCCGGCACCGCTGCGCCGGCGTCGAGCAGCAGCCGCACGATCGCGGCGTACGGTTCCTGGGGGATCTCGTCGACCGGCGCCATCGACGGGCCTCCCTCCGGGTGCTGACAGTGACGTGAGCCGTGCAGAGCGGCGCCGATCGCGCTACCGCCGTGGCGGAAGCCGAGCGCGGCGCCGCGCTGCACGAGCTCTCGGGTCATCTCCACGCGTCCGCGCCAGCAAGCTTGGCCGAGCGGGGTCCCGTCGCTGCCGGGATCGCCATCGATCCGCGCGCCGCCGTCGAGCAGCCGAACCATCGCGTCGAGCTGACCGCACTGGATCGAGAGCATCAGCATCTCATCGAGCATCGACCGGTCGGCACTCACGGCGACGCCGTGGTCGGCGCCCGACACCCAGGCCCCGATTACGCGATCGTCGTTGGTCACCGCCGCCGCGTCGGCGCCGCGATCGCGCAGCGCCTCGGCGACCGCATCCTCGCCCCAGCGGATCGCGACCCGCAGGGGCGTGAGCCCGTGCCGATCCGGCTCGTCGATCGGCGCGCCGGCATCGAGCAGCGCCACGATCGTGCGCGGCGGCCGGCGGCGCCAGACCGCCTCGTGCAGGACGCCGGCGGACGCGCGCGCCCCGTGCGTGCAGAACATCTCGACCATCTCGGCGTTGGGGAAGTTCACTGCTCGCCCGAGGTCGTAGTCAACGAAGTCCTGGCGGCAGCCCGCGTCGATCACCAGC
>DASXDD010000017.1:0-33133 GCA_036490775.1 Solirubrobacteraceae bacterium
AGTACCGCTACCGGGATTCGAACCCGGGTTTCCGCCGTGAGAGGGCGGCGTCCTAGTCCCCTAGACGATAGCGGCGAGGAGGTCCGACAACCGGTGAGCGCGAGCCAGGCTCGTGCTCGATCAGCAAGGGTAGCGGCTGCACTGAGCGATGCCACCAGGGGCATCGGTAAACGACTGCGGGCTCCGGCCGTGGTTACCCGAGCCCGCGCGTGTCAGGCATGTTGCGTTACGAGGTGGCGGTCAGTCACCACCACCGCCGCCGCCGCCGTCACCACCACCACCACCATCGCCGCCGTCTGAGACGCCGGAGTCGATCGACCCGCTATCGAGCGACGAGCCGGAATCGAGGGACGACCCGGGGTCCGTCGACGACGAGTCGGCTGGGCTGGTCGAGTCCACTGGGCTCGTCGTGTCCACCGGCGGTGGCGTCGTGTCCACGGGCAGCGGGGTCGTGTCGACGGGCGGCGGCGGGGTCGTGTCGACCGGCGGGGTTGTGTCGACCGGCGGCGGAGCGGTATCCACCGGCGGCGGCGCTGGCGCGGGCGGTGGGGTCGTGTCCACCGGCGCGGGCGCTGGAGCACTTTCAGCCGGAGCCGGAGCGCGGTCCGCCGGAGGGGGCGCCGCGGCGCTGTCCGCCGGAGCGGGCGCCGCGGCGCTGTCCCCCGGCGCCGGAGCGCTGTCCGCGGGAGCGGGAGCGCTCTCCGCCGGAGCCGGAGCGCTGTCCGCCGGAGCCGGAGTCGGCGCCGCATGGGACGAGTTGCTGTCCGGTGCCGGCGCGTTCGGATCGTGCGGCAGCGAGATCGACGGTGGGGTGTTGGGCGCGGTTGGCTTCGGCTCGGAGGTGGGCACCGGAAGGCCGATGCCATCGAACGAGCTGAACATCTCCGAGCTGCCCGAGGAGTCCCAGATCGTCGACCCGGTGGGGCTCATCTCGCTGACCGAGCCGTTCGGGTTGAACGTCGTGGTCGTCCCGAGCAGGTGGCCGTCGCTGGAGGTGATGTCACCCGTGCCCGGGTCGTAGCTGACGGACGAGCCATCGGTGTTGGTCTGGGTGACAACGCCGGCCGTGGTCTGCTTGATCACGGTGCCGTCGGGATTGGTCTGGGTCAGGTTGCCAGACGAGTCCTGGGTGATCGTCATCCCGTTGTTGCCCTGCCAGACGAGCTGGTCGGTGCGCTGGCCGGTGCTGTCGCCCAGCTGGTGGGTCAGAGTGCCGCCGCTGCTGTTGTCGGGCTGTCCCTGCTGCTGGGCGTAGAACGGACCGAAGGTGGTCGCGTCGCCGGTCGGCGAGTGCACCGTGTACGAGCCGTCGCGGTTCACCGTCACGGTGTTGCCGTTGCCGTCCGGGTAGCCCATCGACGAAACGTCGCGCGAGGCGGTGATCGCCGGCGGCCCTTCACCGCCCGTCTGGGTGATCACGTCCGACACCCCGTTGGCGTCCGCCGGCAGCGTCTGCAACGGGTTGGGCAGCGGGATCGGGACCCGCACCGCCAGCTTGGCCTGGTCAGTGACGTTGAACAACTGGTTGGTGATCGAGTACTGCACTCCGCCGGTCGGTCCGGCAGCCGGGCTGTAGTTGCCCGACGCGCGGAAGTTGCCTGCTGGGATGCCGGGCAGGTTCACTCCCAGGTTGCCGCCGACGTTGATCGCGTTCGGGTCTCCGAGATCGTTCAGTGGCTCGGTGACCGTCGCCGACCCGCGCAAGCCGACAGGCCCGACCTGGTCGGCATACGAGCCGCCGAACTGGAGCTGGGGCGCGTTCGGAACGTTGACGTTCGAACCGGCGTTGACCGACACGGATGGCCCGAAGCCGATCCCGAACTCGGGCACGATATAGGCGCCCTGCGGCGTCGCAACGAGCGTCTCGCCTCGCCGAGGCCCTCGCAGTAGCTGGCGCCGGCGGAGATGCCACCCATGCCGCCGTTGTTGGGAGCCGGGTTGGGCGCCGACGCTGACGCTTGCTCATCGTCTACCTCCTGGTTTGGGTAGGGGTCTGAACCCACGCTGTATGTGGCTCTGGCAACTCCTCGGCGCCCGAAAAGGCGCCTGCCTGATTCCGTCGCGAACGAGCGAGATCGCTCTCGCGACGGTTCGTTTTGGACGGGCATTCAGAGGATTGCCGCGCGCCGTATCCCGAAACCAATCAGCCCCGTTGGTCTCCGGATCTTCATAGCCTGCCCTTGATAGGGTCCTCCGAGCCCGCGGCTGTGGCGGAATTGGTAGACGCGCAGGCTTCAGGTGCCTGTGCCCTTAGGGGCGTGGAGGTTCGAGTCCTCTCAGCCGCATCGCACGTCGTACGAGCCCTGAATCGGAGCATCTGAAAAGCTCGCGATAGCTCGTATTTCCTACTTGACACGCCGAAGAGGTGTGAATAGCGTGGCTCGGCGCTTCTACCTCGGCCGACACGGACGGACAAATGGGTTCAGAGCCATCGAACGGCTCGGGTCCGCGCACAAACGGACATCATGCGCGCTCGGGCAATATTCACAACGGCAGCGCCAACGGACGGGCGCTGTCTGAGCGCGACCGCGAGATGTTCGCGCTGCGAGCGTCGGGCTGGACGCTGCGCGAGATCGGTGAGCGCTATGGGATCTCGCGCCAGCGGGTTGACGAGATCGTCCGCGATCGTGGCGGGCCGGAACTTCCCGAGGTGATTGCCGCGCGCCGCGCGCGCGAGGCGGAAATCATCGAACAGCGCGCGCGGGACATCCGCCAGTGGTGGCGCGCCGGCCTGTCGATCTCGGCGATCGCCGAGAAGCTCGACCTCCCCGCCGCGCGCGTCCACAAGTCGATCGACGGTGTTCTGTCGCCGATCGACCGTGCGCACCGCAACCGCTCAATCGTGATGCGTACGCGGGCGCCGCGGTACTCCGAGGCGGAGCTCAGCGCCGGCGTGCGCGCAGTCGCCGAGCGGATCGGGCGCACGCCGACCCAGGAGGAGTACCGGCTGGTGGCGCAGGAGCTCGAGCTCGCGAGCATCCTCACGCTCGCCAAGCGCTTCGGCGGCTGGCACGCGGCGGTCGTCGCTGCCGGCCTGACGCCGCTGGCGCACGGTCGCGGCCGCGGCTCGCGGCGCACATGGGACAAGGACTCGTGCTGGAGAGCGCTCGAACGCGTCTCCGACCAGCTCGGCAACCCGCCCCGCTTTCAGTCCTACGTGCTGATCTCAACCGGACGCGCCGACCTGCCCTCGGGTCCCACGGTGCGCAACCAGCTCGGTCGCTGGATCGACATCGTGATCGAGCTGTCCGCGCGCCAGGGCGTCGGCGCGGAGCTCGCGTCGACCGACTGAGCTAGCGACGCTACAGCCAGCCCTTCTCGTCGGCGACCTTCAACGCCTCCGCGCGGTTGTGCGCGTGAAGCTTCTGCATGACCGACGACAGGTGGTTTCGCACGGTGCCTGGCGACAGAAACAGCGCCGCGGCGATCAGCGCGACGGTCGGATGCTCACGCGCGGCCAGTAGCACCTCGTGCTCGCGCGCGGTCAGCGGGCTATCCCCCTCGCTGAGCGCCGCCGCCGCCAGTCCCGGATCGACGATCCGCTCACCCGCGACCGCGCGCCGGATCGCGGCAGCAAGCTCCTGTGCGGGCGCGTCCTTGAGCAAGAAGCCCGAAGCGCCGGTCTCCATCGCGCGCCGCAGGTACCCGGGACGGCCGAACGTCGTCAGGATCAGGACGCGGCAGCCCGGTAGCTCTCGGCGAAGCTCGCCAAGCGCCTCGAGGCCGGTCGCGCCCGGCATCTCGATGTCGAGCAGCGCGACGTCTGGGTCGGCGCTACGCGCAGCAGCGACAACCTCGTCGCCGCGACCGACCTGCGCCACCACCTCGATGTCGTGCTCGAGTCCGAGCAGGCTCGCCAGCGCGCCGCGCACCATCCCCTGATCCTCTGCGAGCAGAACGCGGATCACGACGTCGCAACCGGCACCTGCACCGCCAGCCTGAACCCGCCCTCGGGCCGGCTGCCCGCCTCGAGCTGACCGTGCAGCGCCTCGACTCGCTCGGTCAGCCCCTCCAGCCCGTGGCCCTCGTGGCCGTTGACCAGGGCTCGCTCGCCGTCGCCCCCGCGTCCGTCGTCGACGACCTCGACGCCGGCCTCGCCGAGTCCGGCGCTGACCGTCACCGAGCAGTGATCGGCACCGCTGTGGCGGATCACGTTGGTCGCTCCTTCGCGAACCGTCCACGCGAGCACGGCCTCGACCGCCGGATCGAGCTTGACCGCGGGGCGCTCGACGTGTGGCGTGATCCCGGCAGCCGAGAGCGCCATCTGCGCGCCGGCGAGCTCGTTGGCGAGCGTCGGCTGGCGGTAGCCGCCAACCGCGTCGCGGACCTCCGTCAGCGCCCCGCGCGCGACCTGCTCAATCTCGGCGACGTGCTCGGCCGCCTCGGGCGCCTGGCCCGGGAGAAGCCGCCCGGCGAGCTCCGCCTTGAGCGCGATCACCGACAGGCTGTGGCCGAGCAGGTCGTGCAGGTCGCGCGCGAACCGCACGCGCTCCTGCGCGACCGCGAGCCGCGCGATCTCGGACCGCGCCTCGTAGAGCTCGCGATTGCGGTTTCGCAGATCTGCCATCACGAGCATCAGCATCCCGATGCCGAGCGTGGGGGTCGCGAAGCTGATCGCGGTGCCGAGCGCCGAGCCCCTGGCGAGCAGCGAGCCGGCACACAGAGCGCTGCACAGCAACACAGTCGGGAACGCGTACGGCTGGCGAACGCTCATCGCGATCGAGGCGACGGAGAAGACGAACAGCGTGGCCCAACCCTCGCGGTCAGCGATCGTCATCGCCACCGAGATCGCGAGCAGTGCCGCGACCGTGGCGAACGCCTGCGCGTCCGGGAGCGGTTTGCGCTCGACCTTGGTGACCGCGACGAAGATCACGACGAACGCGATCGCGCCGGCGATCGTCGCCGCCTTCGCCACGCCGCTGTCGCGGCCGGAGATCGCGTCGACGAGCGGGATCGCGATGAACACGAGCCAGATCAACCTCCGCACCCCGGGCCACTGCCTGCCAATACCGACGCGCGCCCCGGACGGGCGCGCGGCAGCGGGTCGGGTCGTTTGGTTCACGCGTCGTTGCCCAGCGGGCGCCGCAGGAACTTCAACATCAGCACCGTGCCGGCGATCGCCCAGATCGCCAGCGTCTTCAGGTCGCTGGCATTCAACCCCGCGCCCACAGTCCGGGGGTCGAACACGTACTGCAGCCCATCGGCCAGTGCCCGGATCGGGAACAGCTTGGCGACGTGCACCAAAGCACTGGGCATGTTGTCGGGCGGGAACCAGATGCTCGAGATGAACGTCAACGGGAGCACGATCAGGTTGATGATCACAGGTGCCGCCTCGGCATTCGGGATGAACCGTGTCACTCCGATCCCGAGCGTCGTGAACGCGGCGGTGCCCAGCGCTAGCGTCGCGATCAGGCCCGGGAGCGTCGAGGCCGGGATGTCGACGCCATAGGCGACGGCGCCCAGCGCGAGTGTCACGGTCGTGATCGCGCCGACGATCAGCAACGTCGACCCGATCCGCGCGGCGACGTACGCCCAGCGTGGCAGCGGCGTGCCCTGCATTCGCTTGAGGATCCCCTCGTCGCGCAGGATCGCAGTGCCGATCGCCATGTTCACGAACGTCGTCCCGATCACGCCGTAGGCCAGGATCCCCGGGACGAAGAAGTCGTCGTACGGGATCCCGCCGCGCGAGGAGATCGTCCGACCCTTGTCGAGGCTCGCGAAGATCACTAGGAACATCAGTGGGAACACGAACGTGAAGATCCCGCGGCCGCGGTTTCGCCAGTACGCCCGTTGTTCGTAGCGGATCTGCCAGCCCACCAGGCCAAGGTCGCGCCGCAGCGCCGGAGTGCGCAGCGCGCTCATCCGACCACCTCCGTCTCGATTGCGTGATTGCCGTCGCCGGACCCGGTCAACTCGAGGTAGATGTCCTCGAGCGTCGGTTGCGTGACCGAGAAGTGCTCGAGGTCGATCTCGTGATCGAGCGCCCAGGTCGTCAGCTCATGCGCTGCGATCACGGGCTCGCGCGTGAACAGCGTCACGCGCCCGGCCTGGATTTCGCGGCCGACCGACGGCACGTCGGGCACGTCACCGAGCGACCATGCCGCAGGCAGGGCGAAGCGGATCTCAGCCGGGCGCAGATCGCGGCCACCGATCTCGTCGGGCGTGCCGAGCGCGATCAGCTCGCCGCCGCTCATCACCGCGACCCGATCGGCGAGCGCCTGTGCCTCGTCCATGAAGTGCGTCGTCAAGAAGATCGTCTTGCCGAGCTCGCACAGCGAGCGGATCGTCGACCACGCCTGGCGCCGCGCCGCCGGGTCAAATCCGGTCGTCGGCTCGTCGAGGAAGATCAGGTCCGGGTCGCCGACCAACGCGAGCGCCAGGTCCAGGCGCCGGCGCTGGCCGCCGGACAGGTCCTTGGCTCGCACGTCGCGCTTCTCCCCCAGCTCGACCAGCTCGATCACCTCGTCGGCCGGGCGGCGCCCGGCGTGGTAGCGCCCGTACATCTCGACGAGCTCGGCGACCGTCAGGTCGCGCTGCACACCGCACTGCTGGAGGACGATCCCGACGCGGTCGCGGAGCTCGCGCTCGCCGGCCGCCGGGTCGCGCCCGAGCACCCGGACCTCGCCGCCGCTGCGCAGGCGGTAGCCCTCGAGGATCTCGACGGTCGTGGTCTTGCCGGCTCCGTTCGGTCCCAGCAGGCAGAAGACCTCGCCTCTGCCGACCTCGAAGCTGATCCCGCGCACGGCCTCCACGTCGCCGTAGGACTTGCGCAGATCACGTACTTCGACAGCGAGTTCGTGTGTCTGTGTGTCGGTTGATTTCATGCTCGAAACCGTAGGTCCCGAGCGGCGCCCGCGTAAGTGGCGAGCGGCCGAAATCAGCCATGACAGATGTCACGGTCCCGCGGCGTCGCGGAACCAAGAAGCTATCCCGGCGTCACGTTCCAGCTGAGGATCGCCTGGGTCTCACGCTCGAATCCGAGCGTGCAGATCGTGCCCGGCGAGAGCACGAGCCGGGCGCCGGCGCTGACTCCCATCTCGATCCACCGAGCCGCGAGCACGCGCAGGATGTGGCCGTGCGCAAATGCAATCGCGTCGCCGTCGGCGCCCTTCAGCCGTTCGATCACGCGGTCGGCGCGCGCCGCAACCTGATCGGGCGACTCGCCGCCGGGGTTGCCGTCGGTCCACAGATTCCAGTTGGGCACTCGTTCGCGGATCTCGGGCGTCGTCAGTCCCTCGTACTCCCCGTAGTTCCACTCAACCAGGTCGTCGCAGACCTCCGCGACCTCGCCGAACCCCGCAAGCTCACACGTCTCCCGCGCGCGCCGCAGCGGGCTCGTCAGCACGAGCGCGAACGTCCGCTGCGAAAGCGCCTCGCGCAGCGGGCCGGTGCGCTTGCGCCCGTTCTCGGTCAGGGGCAGATCGGTCATGCTCGTGTGCTGTCCCGACAGGCTCCACTCGGTCTCGCCGTGGCGCACGAGCAGGATCTGCGGCTTCGTCGGTCCCGCCATCTTTTACCCCCTTGTCTGGCGTCAGCTGTCGCTGGCGTCGTATGCCTCTCGGGCGATCGTGTCGCGGATCGCGTCCTCATCGACCGGCTCGGAAGCGTGCTCACTCTCCATGTGACCGCGCACCCGGCGTAGCAGCTCGTCGTCAGTGGCTGCCGACAGCGGCTCTCCGCAGGTGTTGCATTCGAGTACTCGCATGCTCATGACCCGCTCCTTTTCACGACTGTATCTCCGTGGTTGACCGGATGCCAGCGGGCTCGAGCTCGTGCGCCGCGAGCAGTGCCGCCCCGAGCACACCCGCTCGCACTCCGTGCGAGGCGAGCCTGATCTTGGTCCTGCCGCCGAGACCCGGGACGACGTGAGCCAGCGCGACCCGACGCGCCGGCTCGAGCAGCAGCTCGCCTGCCTGCGCGCCGCCGCCGCCGATCACGACCTCGTCGGGGTCGAAGGTGTTGATCGCATTCGCAATCCCGATCCCGATCCGCTCACCCCACAGCTCGACGATCGCGGCGGCGGTTGCATCGCCGTCGCGCGCGGCCTGCACGGTCTCGGCGCCGAGGATCGGCTTGCCGGCGGCGTGCAGCCGACCGAGCTCTGAATCCGGGTGCTCGTCGGCGGCCGCGGCGGCGAGCCGGTCGAGTGCCAGTCCTGAGGCCACCGACTCGAGCGAGCCGGGCAGCGGGAATCGTCCCGCCTTCGGCACCGACCGCGACATGTCAAGCCCGACGATCGTGTGCCCGAACTCAGCCGCACCGCCGGTCGCGCCGCGGTAGATGCGACCGCCGAGCACGATCCCGCCGCCGACGCCGGTCCCGATCGTCAGCATCACGAGGTTGTGGGCGACCAGCAGCATCCGCTCGTCGTGAGCCTCCGCGAGCGCCGCGACCGTCGCGTCGTTATCGACGAACACGGGCACGCCGAGCCGGTCCCCGAGCACCTGCCGCAGCGGCACGTCCGCAAGCGGGATGTTGACCGACGACACGACCCTCCCGGTCTCGAACTCGACGACCGACGGGACGCCGAGGCCGACCGCGTCGATTCCGCCCTGCCCGGCGGTCTGGATCATGTCGACAAGCTGGTCGATCAGGGCATCGGCGCCGGAGTGGTCGGTCGGGCGCAGCAGTGAGTCGCCGAGCGTAATCCCGCGCAGCGGCGCGACCGCGACCTTGGTACCGCCGAGATCGACGCCGATCACGTTCGAGGTCCCGGAGAACGACTGGCTGCGCTTGCGCGCGGCGTCGTTGTTCCCCCACGCTGACTGGTTCACAGGCGCGCCGCCGCTGCCGGATCGAGGAGCACGAGCAGCTCCGGGACCTCCTTGGCGAGGAACGAAGACGGCACGTGGGGATCGGGACGGGCGTTCGGGCCAAACGCAGCCGCAACCGCCTCCGCCTTGGACTCGCCCGAGACGAGCACGACCACGCGACGCGCCTTCGCGAGCGCCGTGAACGTGAAGGTGACGCGTGGAACGAACGGCTCCATGCCCGCCATCTCGACGCCGACGACCAGCCGCGAGCGGTCGGTGACCGCCGGCTGATCGGGGAACAGCGACGCCGTGTGACCGTCGGGCCCGACCCCGAGCAGCAACAGGTCGAACACCGGCGGTCCCGCCTCGTTGAGTTCGCGCTCGTAGTCGTCGGCACCCTCGTCGGGGCCGAGCTCGCCCTTGATCCGCTTGAACGTCGGCACGGTCACATCGGCCAGCGGGTCCAGCAATGACTCCTGGATCATCTTCGAGTTCGCCCGCTCGTCGTCGGGGTCCACGCACCGCTCGTCGCCCAGCCAGAAGGTCGTCTCGCTCAGGTCCAGACCGACGTTGCGGACCGCGGTGACGAGCTCGGCGTACGCCGCCTTCGGGGTCGAGCCGCCGGTCAGGACGACGTGGCCGGCGCCGAGTGCCGCCCCGACGAGCATCGCCCCGCAGGCCCGCGCTGGATTCTCGACGACCTCAATTTCGACCGTCACGGAGACAGCTCCCGCGCCGCCCCAAGCGCCGGGCCGTAGGTCGGGTCGCGCAGCAGCGCCTGCCTGACGCCCTCACCGAGAATTCCGCCCTCGCCTCGGGAGGCGCCGAGAACCTGCCACTCGTGCTCATCGCCGTCGATCCGCTCTCGCGCGCGCAAGCCACCGCGACCGCGGTCGAGCGAGAGGGAGTACCGCGAGCCCGCCGACGCCGTCACGCCGGCGAGGCCGGGCGCTTCCTGGTCGAGCGGGTCGAGCTCGATCTCGACCGGGCCACGCGGCCCGCGGGCGGTCGAGCTGGGCGGCGTTCCGTCGTCTGAGCGAAGCGGCTCGACGTCCCAGTGCAGCCGCGAGGCGAGCCACCCCGCGAGCAGCGTCGCGCTCGCTCCCGAGGACGGCTGATGGCGAATCGACAGCGAGTCCAGGCCGTGAAGCAGCTCGCGCTGCTCGGGCAGGTCAAAGCTCGCGGCCAGGCGCTCGCGCCAGGGCGTCGTGCGCAGCCAGGCGAGATCAACGATGTAGGCCGAACGCAGGAGCTCGGCGGCGTGGGCGAGCCCTGTGGACGGATCTGCGAGATCGTCGGAGTCGAGCAGAATCACGTCGACCATCCCGAGCAGCGCCCGAAGCGCCTCGTCATGCCCGTGCGGGCACCAGATCATCGTCGGCAGGTCGGTGACGACGACAGGGTCGACGATCGTGTCGATGCTCGCCAGATGCCTCGGGCCAAGGTCGATCTCGACCATCTCGCGAATCACCCCGATGCCACCCCTGGCGGATCCGTCGTAGCTCATCACCGCAACCGCGTCGAGCGTGTCGCGGCCCTCCTCGACCGCGCACAGGATCGTGCGCGACGCGTGGTACCGCCCGACGCGCTCAAGCCGGTTGGCGATCTCGCCCTTCCACGACCGGTCGACGATCACCACCAGGTTCAGGACCCGCGCGGGCGCGAGCGCCTGATTGGCGGCATGGCGCGCGCGCAGCAGCTCGCGCAGCGCCGCATCGATCGCGTCGGGCGTCGTGCCCTGCGCTGACCAGACGTCCTCGGTCACGCCCTCACAACCGCCGCCAGTGCTGCCCTGGGACGAGCAGCCGGTTGGCCTCCTCCGGGCCGGCCGATCCCGACGCGTACTGAGCGATCGGCGAGGAGGTGTCCTCGTGCCATGCGGTGAGAATCGGGTCGATGATCCCCCACAGCGCTTCGATCTCGTCGTTTCGCGTGAACAGCGTCGCGTCGCCGCGCATCGCGTCGAGGATCAGCCGCTCGTAGGCCTCGGGCGACTCGGACATGAACGAGGTTCCGTAGCGGAACTCCATGTTGACCGGGCGAATCCGCATCCGCGCGCCCGGGATCTTCGCGCCGAGCGAGACCGACACACCCTCGTCGGGCTGCACCGTGAGCACGATCTGATTGGCCTGCACGCCGACCGACCCGCTGGTCTGGAACGCGAGGTGCGGGACGGGCTTGAGCAGCACCGCAATCTCGGTGACCTTGCGCGACAGGCGCTTGCCAGTCCGCAGGTAGAACGGTACGCCGGCCCAGCGCCAGTTGGACACGTGCACACGCAGCGCCGCGTAGGTCTCGGTCCGCGAGTCCGGGGCGACCCCGGGCTCCTCGCGGTAGCCCGGCACGTGTGTACCAGCCGAGTCGCCGGGACCGTACTGCGCGCGCACTGACATATCGCGTACCTGTTCGACCGTCGGCGGCACGATCGCCTCGAGCACCTTGAGCTTCTCGTCGCGCAGGCGGTTTGCCTCAAACGATGCCGGCGGCTCCATCGCGAGCAGCGCCAGCAGTTGCATCATGTGGTTCTGGACGAGGTCGCGCAAGGCGCCCGCGCCCTCGTAGTAGCCGGCGCGCCCGCCGATCCCGATGTCCTCGGCGGCGGTGATCTGCACGCTGTCGATGAAGTTGCGGTTCCACACCGGCTCAAACAGCGCGTTGGCGAACCGCAGCGCAATCAGGTTCTGGACCGTCTCCTTGCCCAGGTAGTGATCGATCCGGAACACCTGCGTCTCGTCGAACACGCCCAGCACTTGGTCGTTGAGCTTGCGCGCCGAGTCCAGGTCGTATCCGAACGGCTTCTCGATCACGATCCGGACGTCGCCCTTCTCACATTCGTGCAAGCCCGAGTCGCCGAGCTGCCCGGCGATCACCGGGAAGAACTCGGGTGCGGTCGACAGATAGAAGACGCGGTCGAGCCGGCTGCCGGCCTGCTGGTCAAACCCGGCCAGCGTACGCCCGAGCTCCTTGTAGACCTCGGGATCGTCGAACGATCCCGGCACGTAGCGCGCGTTGGCGAGCAGGCCCTCGAGCACGTCGGGATCGGGCTTGCGGCGCGAGAACTTCTCGATCGACTCGCGGGCGCTGGCGCGGAAGTCCTCGTCCGGCCTGTCTCGCCGTGACACGCCGACCAGCTCGAAGCGCTCGGGCAACGCGCCCTCGTGTGCGAGGTTGTAGAGCGCTGGCAGCAGCTTGCGATGCGCAAGGTCACCCGTTGCGCCGAAGATCACGAGCGCCGTCGGGTGAACCGGCAGCCGCTCGAGCCCCTCGACCAGCGGGTTCTCCTCGCCAGCGTGCTGGTCGATGGCGGTGCTCATCGACTCCCCCCTGTCACGCCGATTCGCATCAGCTAACCCCCTTGTAGTAGCCCGGTGATTCTCTGCGTGAGCGATCGCACGGCTGCCACGAGGTCACCTTCGAGCTTGACCCTCTCCGCCGGCAGCCCGTGAGCTCGCAGCGTCTGGAGGTCGCCCGCCGACTGCGCGGCGATCAACGTCCCGAACGAGTACCCCGCATCCGGGATCTCGGCGTCACGCTGCGGATCGCTGACGATCTGCAGGAAGCGGCCGGTCGGCGCGCCACCCTTGTGCAGCTGGCCCGTCGAGTGAAGGAACCGCGGGCCGTATCCGAACGTCGTCGCGGCCCCGGTCGCCGCGCGGATCGCTTCGCGCAGCTCCGAGATGGCCGCGTCGAACTCGTCCGACGGCGGCACGTAGGCCATGATCGCAACGTAGTGCGGCGGCTTGGCGTCGACGAGCAGGGCGCTAAGTTGATCATCGCCGGCGACCTCGAGCTCGGGGATCGAGCCCGAGTCGAGCACGCGCTTGGTGTTGTCCTTGGCCTCCTGGACGTTGGGCTGATCGAACGCGTTGATCTCAAGCGCCCAACCGGCAACTGCGACGGAGAACTCGCTCAAGAAGAAGATCCGGCCGAGGTCGGCGGCGCCGTGGGCAGGCAGCGTGAACGTCGGATGCCCAGCAGCGGCGAGCCGCTCGATCGCGGCGTCTGCACGCTCGTCGGGCTCCTCGAAGTTGCGCCGGTAGACAAATACGCGGTCGTTTCCGTAGACCTCGGGCGAGTCGCTGAGCGGCTCGTCGCAAACGGGCACGATCCCCCGTCCTTGCTTGCCGGTCGACTCGGCGACAAGCTGCTCGGCCCACAGTCCGAAGCTCTCGATTGGGGGCGAGACGACGAACGTCAGCTTGTCGCGGCCCTGGAGCGCGAGCTCGCCCAGCGCAGCTCCCTCCCACAGTCCGGAGTTGGACTCGCTCGAGTCGTAGTGAGCGCACATCTGCTCGGCGACCTGGCAGCGATGCAGCAGCGCCCTGATGTTCACGCCCATCAGCGCCGCCGGAACGAGCCCGAAGTAGGAGAGCACCGAGTAGCGGCCGCCGATGTCCGGCGGGTTGGCAAACACGCGTCGCAGGCCGTCCTGTTCGGCGAGCGCCTCGAGCGGGCTGCCCGGATCGGTGACGACGACGAACTGGTTTGGCTTTGCGATGGCCTTGAAGTGGCGGTAGTGCGAAAGCGTCTCGACGGTGCCGCCAGACTTCGACGAGACGATGAAGATCGTCTTCTCGACGTTGATCGACTCCTGCACGGCGAGCACGGCATCGGGGTGCGTCGAGTCCAGCACCTGCAGTCGCAGCCCATCCGGAAGCTCGCCGAATGATCGGCGGATCACCTCGGGACCGAGCGAGGATCCACCCATTCCGAGCAGGACCGCGTCGGTGAAGCCCTCGTCGCGCACCTCCGCGACGAACTGGTCGAGCACGGGCGCCTGTTCGAGCATCGTCTCCGACACGGTCAGCCAGCCGAGACGATCCTCGATCTCGGGGACGCCAGGGCCGCCCCACAGCGAAGGATCGCGCTGCCAGACGCGCTTTGCGACCGATTCGGCGACCGCCTTCTTGACGCGGTCGGCGACCGGCTTCTCGAGATCGGAGGGCAGGCTCGAGTGGATCCTCGGCGGACGGCCGGTGGCGACCGCCGCGCGCCGCTCCTCGATCCCGGCGAGCAGCTCGGTCATTGCGTCCTCGAACTGCTTGACCCCGTCGACCAGCAGCTCGTCGGTCACCTGCTTCATGTCGACGCCCGCGTCGGCGAGCGCCGCCAACGCCTCGGAAGGGTCATGCTCAGCGGTCGGCCCCGTCACCTCGCCGTGGTCTGCGACGGCCAGCAGCGTCGCCATCGGCATCGTGTTGACGGTGTGCGCGGCGACAAGCTCGTCGACGTAGAGCGTGTCGGGGTAGTTCGGGTTCTTGGTCCCGGTCGACGCCCACAGCGGACGCTGCACCGCCGCGCCGCCGTGGTGCAGACCCTCCCAGCGCGGGCCCGAGAAGATCTCCTTGAAGCGGCGGTAGGCGGCGCGCGCGTTGGCCAGCGCCGCGGTTCCAGCGAGATCGCTGCGCCCTAGCTCCTCGAGCTTGCGGTCTACGTTGCTGTCGACCCGAGACACGAAGAACGAGGCGACGGAGTTGACGTCGAGTGACAGCCCCTCGGCCTGGCGGCGCTCGAGCCCGCGGATGTAGGCCTCCGCGATCGCCTCGTAGGCCTCGACCGCGAACAGCAGCGTGACGTTGACGTTGATCCCTTCGTAGATCGCCTGCTCGATCGCGCCGACGCCCTCGGGCGTGCCGGGGATCTTGATCATCACGTTCTGGCGGCTCAGCGCCTTCCAGTACGTGCGCGCCGCCTCGATCGAGCGGGCCTCGTCGTGCGCCATATCGGGCGCGACTTCGAGCGACACGAAGCCGTCTCGCCCGTTGGACTCCCGGTGCACGCCGAGCAGTACGTCAGCCGCCAGCTGAACGTCGCGAACCGCGATCCGGTCATAGATGTCGACCGAGCTCAGCTGTTCGCGCGCGTACTCGATCAGCTCGTCGTCGTAGTCCTTGGACCCGAGGATCGCCTTGGCGAAGATCGAGGGGTTCGACGTCACCCCGCGCAGCGACTCCTCGGCGACCATCCGCTCGAGCTCGCCGCCCTCGATCAGGGAACGGCGGATCTGGTCGAGCCATACGCTGACGCCGGCGTCGGTGAGTCGCTTCAGTCGCGGATTGACCTCGGTCGCGGTGCTCATCTTGGCCTCCGTTTTTACGTTTTGGCTCGCTTCACGGCGGCGCGCGCTGCGTCTGAGACGCGCTCGGGCGTGAAGCCGAAGTGCTTGTACAGCGCTCCCGCGGGACCGGATGCGCCGAACGTCTGCATGCCGATCGTCTCCCCCAGGTCGCCGATCCAGCGGTCCCAACCGAACGTGGCCGCCGCCTCGACGGAGACGCGAGCACGAACCGCTGGGGGCAGCACCTCGTCGCGATACGACGCGTCCTGAGCCGCAAAGTTCTCCATGCACGGCATGCTGACCACGCGTGTCGCGATCCCGTCGGCCTCGAGCATGTCCGCGGCGCCGGTGCAGATGTGCACCTCGGTCCCCGTCGAGATCAGGATCACGTCGGGATCCGGCTCCTTGTAGGAGAACCGCAGCACGTAGGCGCCGCGCTCGATCGCGTCGGGCGGAATCGCCGACGGGTTCCAGGTCGGGACTCCCTGGCGGGAGAGCACGAGCGCCGTCGGATGGTCGGGCGCAGCGATCGCGTAACGCCATGCCAGCGCGGTCTCGTTCGCCCCCGCGGGGCGAACTACCCTCAGGGTGGGCATCGCCCGAAGACCCGCCAGATGCTCGATCGGCTGGTGCGTCGGACCGTCCTCTCCGAGTCCGATCGAGTCGTGCGTGTAGACGAAGATCGACCGCAGGCCCATCAGCGCCGCGAGCCGGATCGACCCGCGCATGTAGTCGCTGAACGTGAAGAAGGTCGCGCCGAACGCCCGCAGGTAGTGCAGGTTGAGCCCGTTGACGATCGCGCCCATCGCGTGCTCGCGGATCCCGAAGTGCAGGTTGCGCCCCGCGTAGGACCCGCCTTCGACGGCCTCGGCTCCGTCGATCAGCGTCAGCGTCGACGGCGCCAGATCGGCCGAGCCCCCGACGAGCTCGGGAACCTTCGCGGCGGCCCACTGGATCACGGTCTGCGATGACTTGCGGGTGGCGGTCATCGTCCCCGAGGCGTGGAAGCGCGGAGTGTCATCGTCCCAACCGGGGGGCAGCTCCCCGCGCACGAGCCGCTCGAACTCGGCGGCGGCCTCAGGGTGGGCCTCTCGATAGGCGTCGAACCGCTTCACCCACTCGGCCTGCTGTTCGGCGCCGCGCTCGACGGTACCGCGGAAGTGCTTGAGCGCCTCCTCGGGCACGAAGAACGGCTCCTGTGAGGGCCAGCCCATAGCCTCCTTGGTGAGCTTGACCTCCTCCTCGCCCAGCGGCGAGCCGTGAGCACCGGCGGTGTCGTGCTTGTTCGGGCTAAATGGGGCGATGTGCGTGCGGGCGATGATCAGGGAAGGCTTATCCTCGACCGCGCGCGCGTCCTCGAGCGCCTGCTGGAGGCGGTCGAGCCCGATGTCCTCCTTGAGGTCCTGGACGTGCCAGCCGTAGGCCTCGTAGCGCTTGCCGACGTCCTCGGTGAACGCCAGCGCGGTGTCGCCCTCGATCGAGATGTGGTTCTGGTCGTAGAACGCGATCAGGCGGCCGAGCTGCAGGTGACCGGCGAGCGACGACGCTTCACCCGAGATCCCCTCTTCGAGGTCGCCGTCTGACGCGATCGAGTACGTGTGGTGATCGACGATGTCGTGACCCGGGCGATTGAAGCGGGCGGCGAGCATCCGTTCGGCGAGCGCCATCCCGACGGCATGTGAGATGCCCTGGCCAAGCGGGCCGGTCGTGACTTCGATCCCCGGCAGGTCGCCGTACTCTGGATGGCCCGCAGCCATCGAGCCAAGCTGGCGGAACTGCTCGATGTCGTTCTCGAGGCTGACCTCATAGCCGCTCAGGTACAGCGTCGAGTACAGCAGCATCGACGCGTGCCCCGCCGACAGCACGAAGCGGTCACGGTCGGGCCACTTTGGATCGTGCGGGTTGTGCTGCATCACGCGCGTGTAGAGCACGTACGCCAGCGGCGCAAGCGCCATCGGCGTGCCGGGGTGGCCGGAGTTGGCCTTCTGCACGGCGTCCATCGACAGCGTGCGGATCGTGTCGACGCACAGGTCGTCCAACGTGGTGGCTGCGTCCGTCGCGGTCATCGCGTTGAGCGCAGCATAGTCATATTGACGTGGCCAAAACCAGCGTTAATCGGACGGTTATCCAAAGAGCACCCCGTAGCGTTCGTATTCCTCGACGGGCACCGAGCGCAGCTGCGCCACGGCCTCCGCGAGCGGAACCAGCTCGATCTGCGTCGATCGCAGCGCGGTCATCATCCCCCAGCCGCCATTGTGCGCGGCGTCGATCGCCGACAGCCCAAACCTCGTCGCGAGCACTCGGTCAAACGCCGTCGGCGTGCCGCCACGCTGGACGTGCCCAAGCACTGTCGCGCGCGTCTCGTAGCCGGTCCGCTGCTCGATCTCCTCCTCCAGACGCTGGCCGATCCCGCCCAGCCGCGGATGGCCGAACTCGTCGAGCCGACCGGTCGACAGCGACATCGTCCCCTCCTTCGGGATTGCACCTTCAGCGGCGACGACGATCGAGAAGTAGCGACCGCGACCATGGCGACGGCGGATCAGCCGGCAGACCTCGTCGATGTCAAACGGGATCTCAGGGATCAGGATCACGTCTGCGCCGCCGGCGATCCCGGAGTGCAGCGCGATCCAGCCCGCGTGGCGGCCCATGACCTCGACGACGAGGATCCGGTTGTGGCTCTCGGCGGTCGTGTGCAGGCGGTCGATCGCCTCGGTGGCGACGTGCAGGGCCGTGTCAAAACCGAACGTCACATCGGTCGCGCCGAGGTCGTTGTCGATCGTCTTCGGCACGCCGATCACGTGCAGGCCAGCGTCGTTGAGACGCTTGGCCACGCCGAGCGTGTCCTCGCCGCCGATCGCGATCAGCCCGTCGAGACGATGGCGGGCGAACGTCTGCCGGGCGATCTCCGGACCGTCCTCGCGCCCATACACGTTGGTTCGCGAGCTGCCAAGGATCGTCCCGCCGCGCGGCAGGATCCCGCGGGTGGATTCGATCGTCAGCTCCATGTAGGAGTCCTCGAGCACGCCCCGCCAGCCGTCGCGAAAGCCGATCACCTCGTCCTCGTAGTGGTCGGCGGCCTTGCGGACGACCGCGCGGATCACCGCGTTGAGCCCAGGGCAATCACCGCCGCCTGTCAGCATGCCGATCCGCATCCTGGGTGAATCCTTATCACAGCGGCCGGGTCAAAAGTCCTACGCAGTTGTAGCCTTCAGCGCCGGATGAGGGAGGTCCCCAAGCGCTGGATCTGGACCGGAGCCGGTGCGGCGGCACTCGCCGCAGTCGGCGTCGGCGGCGCGGCCCTCGAGCGCCGCCACATGCAGCGGATCGAGTCCGATCCCGAGAACGAGGTGCTGCGCGATCCGCCGGCCGGCCGGCCGCTGGAGGTGCGCTCAGCCGATGGGACCACCCTGCACGCCGAGCTGTTCGGCCCCGACGACGGCCCGACGCTCGTGCTCGCCCACGGCTGGACCGAGACGCTGGACTTCTGGACGTACGTGATCTCAGACCTGACGCGCGAGGGCAAGCGGATCGTCGCCTACGACCTGCGCGGCCACGGTGACAGCGAGCCGGCTGTCGACGGCGACTATGCGCTCGACCGGTTCGGCGAGGACCTCGAGGCGGTGCTCGAGGCGGCGCTGCCCGACGGCCGGCGAGCGGTCGTCGTCGGCCACTCGCTCGGGGCGATGTCGATCGCGGCCTGGGCCGAGCACCACGACGTCGCTGAGCGAGCCTCGGCGGCCGCGTTGATCAACACCGGCGTTGGCGACCTCGTCGCCCAGTCGCTGCTGTTCCCGGTGCCCGCGTTCGCGCAGGTGGTCAACAGGACGATTGCGGTCCGCGGCTTCCTCGGAGCCCGCACGCCGCTCCCGCGCGTGTCGACGCCGGCCAGCCACGCGGCGATCCGCTACATCGCGTTCGGGCCGGACGCGACCCCCGCGCAGGTCGCCTTCTACGAGCGGATGCTCGTCGCCACCCCACCCGATGCCCGCGCGAAGATCGGGATCGCGATGTCAGAGCTCGAACTTCATCAGGCGCTCGAGCGCCTTACGATCCCGACCGTGGTGATCGCCGGCGAGGACGACCGGCTGACGCCGCCCAGCCACGCGAACAAGATCGCCGACATGCTCCCCGATCTCGACCGACTGATCGTGCTCCCCGACACCGGGCATATGGGACCGCTCGAGCGACCCGCTGCGATCAGCCGGGCGCTCTCAAAGCTCGTCGCGCGGGCCGCCAGCGCCGATCGCGCAGTCGCTGAATAGTGCACATCGACCCTTACATCGTCCTCGGGAGCGCGATCGTCGGGCTGCTCGTCGGCATGACCGGCGCCGGCGGCGGGGCGCTGATGACGCCGATGCTGATCCTGCTGTTCGGCGTCAAGCCGTCGGCCGCGATCTCGAGCGACCTGGTCGCCGCCGTGGTGATGCGCCCGATCGGCGCCGGCGTCCACCTGCGCGCCGGAACGGTGAACCTGAAGCTCGTGCGCTGGCTTGTGCTCGGCTCGGTACCGGCCGCGTTCCTCGGCGCCTACCTGCTGCGGCAGCTCGGCGATTCGAAGTCCGCGCAGAACAACATCGAGGTAGCGCTCGGAACGGCGCTGCTGATCGGCTCCGGCGCAATGGTGCTGCGGTTCGTGCTCGACCGCCGCAACCCCGAGCGGCGTGACGCGATCGTCACGCAGGTGCTCCCGCGGCCGCTGCCGCTGATCGCGCTCGGGATCATCGGGGGGGTCATCGTCGGGCTGACCTCGGTCGGCTCGGGCTCGCTGATGATCGTGGGGCTTTTGTTCATCTATCCGAGGCTCGGCGCCAATCAGCTGGTCGGCACCGACCTCAGCCAGGCCGTCCCGCTGACACTCGCGGCGGCGCTGGGCGCGGTTATCTTCGGCCACGTCGAGTTCGGGGTCACCCTATCCCTGATCCTCGGAAGCGTTCCGGCTGTGTTCGTGGGCTCGATGCTCTCCTCGACGGTCCCCGACCGGTTCGTGCGGCCCGTGATCACGTTCGTGATCTTCGCGTCGGGGCTGAAGTACGTCGGGCTCGACACGACGACGCTCGGATGGGTCTTGTGCGGCGTGCTCCTGTTCGGGGCGGTCACGTGGCTGTGGCTCGCAAAGCCGTGGCGCTTGTCGAGCGACGGAGGCGATCCCGAGACCGAAGCGGCGATCGCGACCAGCGGGCATGAGGACGACCAGCGCGAGCTGATCGGCGAGCGGTCCTGATGCAGACGGCCGACCTCGGCGTGCTCGAGGCGGCCGCGCAGCTGCGTGACGGGCAGCTGGCGTCACTCGAGCTGGTCGAGGCGTGTCTAGAGAGGATCGAGCAGCGAAACGGCGGTTCCCCGTCATATGCGGGCTCGGCCGACTCGATCAACGCGTGGGTGAGGGTGTACCCAGAGCTCGCGCGCGAACAGGCCCGCGCTGCTGACGAGCGCCGCGCGCGGGAAGGCGCCGATACGCCGCTGCTGTGCGGAATTCCACTCGCGCTGAAAGATCTGTACGGCGTCGCCGGCCTCCCACTGACCGCCTCAAGCCGCGTGCTCGACGACAACGTCGCCAGCGAGGACGCGGTCGCCTGGACGCGCCTGCGCGACCAAGGGATGGTGCTACTGGGCCACACGCACACGCACGAGTTCGCGGCCGGCGGCACGACTGACCAAGTCGGCAACCCGTGGGCGCTCGATCGCGTCGTCGGCGGCTCAAGCGGCGGCAGCGCCGCGGCGCTCGCCGCCGGGATGACGCCAGCCGCGCTGGGCAGCGACACATGCGGCTCGCTGCGGATCCCATCGGCGTGCTGCGGAACGAGCGCGATCAAGCCGACGCACGGCCGAATCCCGCTCGACGGCGTGATCCCGCTGGCTCCGTCGCTCGACCACCCGGGGCCGATGGCGCGAACCGTCGCCGATTGCGCGGCGCTGCTCAATGCGATGGCCGCCGGCCCCTCCGAGGCGATGCCGACGATGCCGCCGCCAGCGCCGATGTCCGAGCTCGCGCTCGGACCACGTCCCGGGCCGCGGCCGTTCCAGGGACTGACGATCGCGCTGACCGAACGCCCCGATCAGACCCCGCTCGAGTCGCGGGTGGCGATCGGCTTCGAGGAGGCGGTCCGCGCCTGCGAGCGGCTCGGCGCGCGGGTGATCGAGCTGTCGGCGCCGTGGGCGTTCGAGTGGGACGACCTCAGCATCATCCTGCTGACCGAGGTGTGGGCCTATCACCGCGATCATCACGAACGCCACGATCGCTACCGCCCGGCGATCGCCGAGTTCGTGCAGGCGGCGCAGAATTTCACGAGCGCCCCGCCATATCTGGCCGCCCAGCAGCGCCGCGCCCGGGGCACGGCGGCGTGGGAGCAATGGTTCGCAGCCAACAGCGTCGACATGGTGCTCGAGCCGACACTGCCGATCGTGCCCTACGGACGCGGCCCCGGCTACGACACCGGACACGCAGGCGGGCCTGGCGACCCGATGATCGCGCTGACCGCGCTGTGGGACATGACCGGGATGCCGGTCGTGTCGCTGCCGGTCTCCTGGGAGGTCGGAGTCTCGTTGGTGGCGCCACGCGGACACGAGCAGCCGGTCGTGCAGGCCGCGATCGACCTCCAGGAGCTCAGGCTCGGCGTGCCCGACTGGCCGTCGTAGTGTCCTGAGTGTCTCAGCCGCCCGAGGCGTACTGCCCGACGTCCTGGTCGAGCGTCCCCTGGGAGTCGTACTGGCCTGAGTGCACGTAGGCGATCTTGCCCGACGGGCTGACGAAGATCGTCGTCGGCAGGCCGATCAGGCCCTGCGGGAGCAGCCCGTGCACCTGGCCGGTGGTGCCCTGGTAGCTCGGGTAGCTGACCGGGTGATCGGCGAGGAACGACCGCGCGTCGACGGGCGAGTCGTTGGTGTCAAAGCCCAGGAACGCGACCTTCTTGCCGTAGCGGACCGAGGCCGACGCGAACAGCGGGAATTCCGTCCGGCACGGGCCGCACCACGACGCCCAGGCGTTGATCACCACGGAATAGCCGCGCAGCGACTGCAGACGCTGCGTGAGCGCGTCCTCGGAGCCGAGCACCTGGCCGGCCTGCTGATGCAGCGACGCCAGCGGTCCAGGCGAGCCGGCCAGCACCTGCGGCACCTCGGCGGGACTCGGCTGCTTGACCTTCGGGGCCGACGTCAGCGCGGCGTGGACTCGCTTGGCGAGTGCCGATGTCGACAGCCAGCCCTGGGTCGAGACGTCGTAGTACCAGAGGATCCGTCCTGAGGCCGACGTCAGCACGAGCCATGGCTGGTCCTGGACCTCATAGCCGTCGGCGATGCGGCCGCTGCGGTCGACCGCGACCGGGTATGAGAGCGGGTGTGGCAGCTGTTTCAAGAACGCCGGTAACGCCCGCGCGGACGGCTCGACGCTGCCCTCGTCGACGGCCGTGAGACCGGGCAACCCGCGCGCGGCCGCCATCGACTGGTACTGGTTGAGCGCGGCGAGGCCCTTGTTGAGGTCGAGCGTCTGCGATGCCCAGCTCGCAAAGAACACGTACAGCCGCGGCGACGTGCCCGGGCCGAGCGCAACCGAGCCGCCGTCGGCGGCCGGCAGCGTCGTCTTCGTGCTCGGTCCGAGCGGCGGAATCTGCTCGTAGGACTTCAGCGAGGCGAGCGTGGGATGGTTGGGCAGCAGTTCGGAGGCTTCCTGCGCCAGCACCTGTGCGAGCTGGTCGACGCTCGCGTAGGACATCTGCGTGATGTAGAGCTTTGCCAGGTGGCCGTGTGTGTCGATCGCGAACAGCGCCGGCGTGTGGTCAATCTCGCCCTGCTCGATCTGCACGGCGATCTTGTAGTCCTTCCAGACGCGCCTGAGCGCCGGCAGCGAGCCGGTCACGAAGTCCCATTGGTGGAGCATCCCGTGCGCTCGCGAGTAGGCGCGCACGTTGGAGACCGAGATCGCGTCGGGATTGGCGTCGACGCCGAGCAGCGCCACGTTCTTGCCGGCGGCGCCCAGCATGCCCTTGGCGTTGACCATCGCGGTCGTCGTCAGCGGGCAGATCGTTGTGCACTCGGAGTCGTTGAACGCCAGCAGCACGACCTTGCCGCGGAACGAGTGGATCGACACCGGCCGCCCGAACTGGTTGGTCAGCGTGAAATCTGGCGCCGGTCCACTCAGCTGCGTGCCCGTGTCGAGGCTCGGGTTGCTCGCGAGCGCGCTTGCCTGCGAGCTCGAGGAGGGGGACTTGCGGTCGGCGATCCCGATCGTCGCGAGCACCACGACGAGCAGCGCTGCCGCCGTCAGCCCGACCCACTTCATCACCGAACGTCGCCGTGCCATCCGCTGCCATGGACTGTACGGCGTCGGATTGGAATCAGGCAGGCGGATCGGCGCGGGCGGCGTAGCGCTCGGCGTCTCGCCGCAGCCGGCTCGTGGCGTCCTGCACAATGTCTTTGGCGTCGCGGCCGCGCTCGTGCGCCGCCGCGAGGTCCAGGCGGTCGTCCTCATGCACCGCGCGCTCATCTGCTTGGTCGAGGACGGCTCGCGCGACGAGGATCGGCGCGCCGAGCTGCACCGCCAACGTCAGCGCATCGCTCGGGCGCG
Organism: Solirubrobacteraceae bacterium; assembly: GCA_036490775.1. Taxonomy (GTDB): domain Bacteria; phylum Actinomycetota; class Thermoleophilia; order Solirubrobacterales; family Solirubrobacteraceae; genus Palsa-465. Next base: position 23,372 of record DASXDD010000017.1, read on the forward strand.
AGTCGACGGCCGTGCCGTCGCCGAGGACGACCTGCGCGTAGAACGTGAAGTCCGTCAGCGCGACGATCCGGACCTCGCGTACCTCGCCGCCGGCCGCGTGGAGGAGCGACGCGGCGAACTGGTGCGTCCACGGGCGCGGCAGCTCGACGTTCTCGAGGCTGACCGCCAGCGCGGTCGCCTCGGGCTGCCCGATCCAGATCGGCAGTCGGCGGGTCCCGCCGGCGTCCTCGAGGAAGACGATGTTGCGCGCCGAGTCGGGGTCGCCGGCGACCGTCTGGCGCAGGTCGGCGATGTGCATCGGCACGAACGCCGTGTCTGGGGTGGTCATCGCGTATTGCTCCTTCCAGAGCTCGTTGAGTGATGCACGCAGCGCACGGCGTGCCTTGTGCAAGCGGGTCTTGATCGCCCCCGACGCGGTGCCGAGCTGTTGCGCGATCTCGGACTGGGTCAGGCCCGCGAGGTAGAACAGCGCCACCGCCTCCTGCTGGCCGTTCGGGAGCGACTCGATCGCGGCGCGGACGCGGGCCTCGATCTCGGCGCTCTCGGCTGCCAGCGCCGGATCGTCACCCGCCGCCCAGCGATCGTCGGCCAGCCAATCGAGCGGTCGCGCCAGCCGGGCGCGATCGCGCAGCATCGAACGGCAGACGTTGAGCCCGATCCCGATCAACCACGGCCCGAAGCGAGCATCGTCGCGAAGCCGGTCCAGACACAGCAGCGCGGTCAGCGTCGCCTGCTGCGCAGCGTCGCCGGCTAGCTCGGAGTCGCGCAGCGCTCGCCTGCACGTGGTTCGCAGCGACGGGTAGTGGCGTTCGATCAGCGTCGCGAACGCGGCGCGCTCACCTTGCCGGGCAAGGTGCACCAGCTCACGATCGCTTGGACGAGAACCCATCATCACTCCGATAGTGCGCCCAACCGGCAGGCAGGTTACCCGCGGCGGGTCGGCGTTTCCGAGGCGTGGGCCTGGGTAGGGGTTCGCTCACCACCCCGATATCGATTAGGAGGTCCGTGATGGCCAAGGATCATGGTCCGACGATCAAGGACGACAAGCAGTACGAAGGACTTCGGAAGAAGGGCATGAACAAGTCGCGCGCGGCGGCGATCGCCAACACGCCCGACGCGTCGAGCAAGGGCGGCAAGCAGAGCGGCAGCGGCAAGAGCAGCAGCCAGAGCCGCAAAAGCAGCGGTCCCGGCAGCGGCGGCAACCGCGCTCAGAAGCAGGCCGCCGGCCGCAAGGGCGGCAAGGCGGCGGCGTCGAGCAAGTAGCTAGCTGAGCGAGCGCAGCGCGGGCAGCAGCTCGCGCTGCGCCCATCCGATGAACTCGTCCTGCTGTTCGGCGCCGATCTGTACGAGCGCCACCTCGTCGAAGCCGGCGTCGAGAAACGGCTTGATCGCCGCGACGTGCTCCTCGACGTCAGGACCGCAGGAGATCGATTCCGCGACGTCGTCGGGCGTGACGAACTGCGTCGCGCCGTCGAACGACTCCGGGTTGGGCAGGTCGGCGTTGACCTTCCAGCCGAGGCCGAACCACCTGAACTGTTCGTGGGCGCGGCGAATTGCGGCTTCACGGTCGGCGTCATACGCGATCGCGACCTGACCGACGCGCGGCTTGCCGCTGCCGCCGGCGGCGTCGAACATCTCCCCCAGCTCGGGTTCGGGCTGCACCGCGATCATCAGATCCGCCTTGCGGCCGGCAAGCTGGCAGGAGTCCTCACCTGACACCGCGATCCCGATCGGGACGCGCTCGTCGGGCAGGTCCCATAGCTTCGCCTGCTCGATGTCGAAGTGGCGGCCTCGATAGTTGACCGTGCCGTCGCCGTCAAACAGCGCCTCGATGATGTCGACGGCCTCGCTCAGCATCTCCTGGCGAAAGCCGACCGCCGGCCAGCGCTTGCCGACGACGTGCTCGTTGAGGTTCTCGCCCGATCCGAGCCCGAGCCGGAAGCGGTTGCTCGAGAGGATCTGCATCGTCGCCGCCTTCTGCGCGACGACGGCAGGGTGGTAGCGCAACGTCGGGCAGGTGACGTACGTCATCAGGCCGATCTCATCTGTGGCCTGTGCCGCCGCGCCAAGGATCGACCAGGCGTAGCCAGAGTGGCCCTGCTCCTCGAGCCACGGCTGGAAATGGTCGCTACAGACCGAGAAGTCAAACCCGGCCTCCTCGGCTCGCGCGACATCGCGCACGAGCCGATCGGGCCGAGACTGCTCGGTCATCATCGTGTAGCCGAAGCGAGTCACTAGGCCGCTGCGACCTCGTGCTTGCCCTCGGCGAACTCCTCGACGATCTTGGCGCAGAACGCCGGCAGGTCGTCAGGGTCGCGCGACGAGACCAGGCCCTGGTCGACGACGACCTCCTCGTCGACGACGTTGCCGCCCGCGTTGCGGATATCGGTGCGAATGCTCGGAAACGAGGTCAGTGTCCGGTCCTTGACGAGATCTGCCTCGACCAGTGTCCACGGGCCATGGCAGATAACGCCGACGGGCTTGCCGGCCTTGAAGTAGGCGTGCAGGAACGAGATCACGTCGTCATCCATCCGCAGCCGATCGGCGTTGACGGTCCCTCCCGGCAGGATCAGCCCGTCGTAGTCGTCAGCCGACGCCTCGGAGATCGGCTTGTCCACCCCGAACTTGTCGGCCGGGTGAATGTCGCTGTTCATCGCCTGGATCTCGCCGGTTTCAAGCGACAGCAGCTCGGTCTCGGCGCCCGCACTCTCCACCGCCTCGCGGGGCTTCTCGAGCTCGACCTGCTCGACGCCGTCGGTCGCGATGATCGCGACCTTCTTTCCTTTCAGATCCTCTGCCATGTCGCTCCAATCTCTGGTTCGGGGTTGCTGATGCCCTACCCCGAGCCGGAGGCGCGACACGTGGATTTACAGCCCGGTTCGGAGGCTTCACATCGGGTAGGGGTTGTCGGTGCTGGCACTGACGTTCGACGACGGTCCGGATCCCGTGTGGACGCCCCGGCTGCTCGACCTGCTCGGCGAGCTCGGCACCCGGGCGACGTTTTTCGTGATCGCGCCGCGCGCCGCCGCCCATCCCGAGCTGATCGCGCGGATGCTCGACGAGGGGCACTCCCTAGGCCTGCACTGCGAGCAGCATGTACGCCACTCGTCCCGAGAGATCGCCTGGGGGCGGGAGGACGCCGCGCGGGCGACCGCACGCCTGCGCGAGCTCGGCGGGAGCCCGGGGTTGTGGCGGACGCCCTGGGGTGACCTCGCCTGGTGGTCGCAGCAGGTCGCGACTGAGCAGAACCTCCGACTCGTCCACTGGACGGTGGACACGCACGACTGGCGTGGCGACAGCACTGAGCAGATGTTTGCCGACACCTGCGACCGGCTGACGCACGGAGCGATCGTGCTCGCGCACGACGGGATCGGGCCCGGTGCGCGCCGCACAGATGCCGAGCAGACGCTCGGATTCGTCGAGCTCGCCGTCGCTCACGCCCGGCGGCACCGGCTTGGGCTGGTGGCCCTGCGATGAGCGTCGGCCAGCGCTCAGCGGCCGTCTCTTCCGAGCAGCTGCGCGGAGCGCTCGAGCTGATCGCCGCTTCATCGTCGGCCCGCGATCAGCTCCCGGTGCCCGAGTTCCCGGAGCGCGAGATCGCGGCACTCGAGCAGGCGGGCGCGCTTGCCTTCAACCTGGGGACTGCAAACGCCAGGCCCCCCGCCCGCGCCGAGCTCGAGCTTGTGCGGAATGTGGCCCGCGCGGATGGATCGGTCGGACGGATCTTCGACGGCCACCTCAACGCGGTCGAGCGACTGGTGGTCCAGGCGCCGCCGGAGGTACGCGACCGCGAGCTGGCCCTGATCGGAGCCGGACGCCTTCGAGCTGGGGTCTGGGGCGGCGACCCCCGGCCCGGAGAAGGGCCACCGGCCGCCGTCGTCGAGCTGCCCGCTGGCGAGGCTCTGCGCGGCGTGAAGACCTTCTGCTCGGGAGCGGGAGGCATCGACCGGGCGCTCGTGCTTGCCCGCGACACAGACGGTGGGCCGCCGATCGCCGCATGGGTCGATCTGAGCGATCCCGGGCGCGTCGAGGTCGACCGCAACTGGTATCGCGGATACGGGCTGCGCTCATCGGTCTCGCACCGGGTGGTGTTCCACGACGCACCTCTGCTCGCGCGATTCGGGCGCCCCGGCGCGCTCTCTGAGCAGCCGTGGTTCGCGCGAGACGCGCTGCGCACGGCGAGCACGTGGGCAGGAATGGCCGACGCGGCCATGGAATCGATGCTGGCCGAGCTCACAGGGCGACCCGGCCGCGGGGAGCTCGAAGGACTTGCCGCCGGCCGCGCGCTGACCGCCCAGCGGACGATCTCGCTGTGGATCGACGCCGGCGCTCACGCGATGGACACCGGCGAGGACCTCGCGACGACCGCGCTGCACGCCCGGGCGGCGATCGCACAGCAATCCGAGAGGCTGCTCGACGAGGCCGCGCGAGCGTGCGGGTCATGGCCGTTCGCGCGGGCGTCCACGCTTGACCGCTGCCGGCGCGACCTCGAGGTGTTCCTGCTTCAGCACCGGCTCGACCCGATGATCGCCAGGGCCGGATCCGCCGCTCTCGACGCTCGCAGACTATGAGCTTCATGTCGGCGACGGACTTCGAGGCGCTGTATCGCGCTGATCCCGATCCCTGGGGCTATCTCGCAAGCGCGTACGAACAGCGCAAGTACGCCGCGACGCTCGCCGCGTGCGGGGCCGGTCGGTACTCCTGCGCACTCGAGCTCGGTGGGTCGATCGGGGTGTTCAGCGCCCTGCTGGCACCGCGCACCGAACGGCTGATCACGGTTGATGCCTCGCCGACCGCCGTGTCGCTGGCGATCCCGCGACTCGCCGCGCATCCGCAGGCCCAGGCGATCGTCGGCCCGATCCCCGATGCGGTTCCGGAGTGCCCGTTCGACCTCGTGGTCGCCTCCGAGATCCTCTACTACCTGACCGACCACGAACTCGCGGGGACGCTCGGGCTGCTCGAGCGCAACATGCTCGGCGGAGCGCTGCTTGTGGCCGTTCACTGGCGACCATCGGGGCCTGAGCGCCCACGCGACGCGGAGCGGGCGCATGCTGAGCTTCGCGCGGCGCCATGGTTAACCCCGGTGAGCCGCGGTGGAACCGCTGACTACCTGCTGGAGGTGTTCCGGCGATGAGCGAGCGCTTCGAACTGCTGGTGGTCGGCGGCGGCCCGGCGGGGCTGTCGGCGGCGCGCTCCTACCGCGATGCCTACGGCCGGGGACCGGTCGGGATCGTCACCGATGAGCAACGGATGCCCTATCAACGGCCTCCCCTGACCAAGGACCTGCTCCGCGGCGATTGCACCGAGGAGGATCTGCCACTCGAGTCAGAGGAGTGGCTCCAGGAACGTCGCGTGGCATTGATCGGCGGACGCGCGGTCGCCCTCGATCCAGACGCCCACACTGTCGTGCTGTCGGGCGGGCGCGAGCTCGAGTATCGGCAGTGCGTGCTCGCGACCGGCGCCGAGCCGATTCGACTGCCGGTTCCCGGCGCCGATGACCCCGGCGTGCGCGTGCTGCGTACGCTCGATCACCTACGCGAGCTGCAGGCCAGGCTCCGTGCGGGCGCCCCGGTGGTCGTGATCGGCTCGGGCTTCATCGGCTGCGAGATCGCGGCGTCGCTGCGGATGCGGGGGCATCGGGTCGATCTGGTCAGCGACGAGAGCGCTCCAAACGTCGCACGGCTCGGCGAACAGGCGGCCGCGGAGCTTTCTCGGTGGCTGCAGGAGCAAGACGTCTCGCCGCACTTCGACGCGCCCGTTGAGCGGATCGAGCGGGCGGACCGAGGCCTCACCGTATTCGCGGGCGAGGTGCGCGCGACCGGCGACGTCGTCGTTATGGCGTCTGGCGTCGCCCCCCGCACAGAGCTGGCGACAACGGCCGGGATCAAGCTCGCCGACGGCGCGATTCCAGTCAGCGCCTCGATGCGGTCGGTCCAGCCCGAGGTGCTCGCGGCCGGCGACGTGTGCCGGGCTCACAACGTCGAGGCCGGTCGTCCACTGCGTGTCGAGCACTGGGGCGACGCGCTGCGCCAAGGCGAGATCGCAGGGCGCGCCGCCGCAGGCGAGGACATCGTGTGGGAGGACGTGCCGGGCTTCTGGTCGACGATCGGAGCGCGCACGCTGAAGTACGCGGCGTGGGGCGACGGACACGACCAGACGCGGTTTGAACGACATTCGAACGGTGGCTTCACAGCTTGGTACGGCCGCGCCGGCGCAATTGTGGGCGTCCTTACCCACGAGGCGGACGACGACTACGAGCGAGGCAGCGAGCTGATCGCCGAGGGCGCGCCGTGGAGCTGACGAGCGTCGTCGTGATCCCGGCCCGCGACGAGGAGCGAACGATCGCAGCGTGCCTGGAGGCGCTGGCGGCGCAGACCGTGCCGGCCGGCTCGTTCGAGACGGTCATCGTGCTCGACGGGTGCGTCGACGAGACCGAGCGCGTGGCGGTCGAGGCCGCGGACCGCCTCGGCTTGCGGCTGCGGCTGCTGATCGGCCCTGGGACCGGCGCTGGGCCTGCCCGCAGGACGGGGATGGATACGGCGGCACAACGCCTGCTCGAGGTCGGGCGAGATGACGGGCTGATCGCATGCACCGACGCGGACTCGCAACCAGCTCCCGACTGGCTCGCGCGACAGCTCGACCACTTGCGCCATGGCGAGCGCGTGATCGCCGGGCTGATCGAGCTCGACGAGTCCAGCGCCGCGGCGTTGCCCGCCGACGTGCTTCGCCGCCGGGAGCGCGAGGCCGCCGCACGCCTCGCCCGCGTCCGCGAGCGAGACCCGACCGCCGCCCACCACCACTTTGCCGGCGCGTCGCTCGGGGTCACCGTTGCCACCTACCTCGATGTCGGCGGCCTCGAGCCTGTCGATGCGCTCGAGGACGCCGCGTTCGAGGCTCGCCTGCGTGCGCACAAGATCGGGATCCTGCGAGCCGCCGACGTTCGGGTGCGAACCTCCGCCCGGTCCTCGGGTCGGGCACGCCGTGGCCTGGCTGTTGATATCGCCGTCTCGACCTGGTGTGCACGCCGCCGCTATCGCGCCGGGGAGTTCCCGATACAGCGCCTGCTCGAGGCCAAGGACACCGCGACAGTGACAGTGATCGTTCCCACCAAGGAATGCGCCGCGACGATCGCAGCGGTGCTCGATGACACAGTCGCGCCGCTGGCACGGGCGGGACTCGTCGACGACGTGGTCGTGATCGACGCGGCTTCGGCCGACGGCACTGCCGACGTCGCGCGCGCGGCCGGCGCCCTCGTCCTGCAGCAGAACGATGTGCTCGCAGACCATGGTCCGGCGCAGGGCAAGGGCGATGCGATGTGGCGGGCGGTCCACGCGACCGGTGGCGAGATCGTCTGCTTCCTCGACGGAGACACCAGCGATCCGGACAGCCGCCACCTCCAGGGGCTGCTGGGCCCGCTGCTTCTCGACCCCTGCGTGTCGCTCGTCAAGGGCGCATTCGAACGCCCGCTGCTCGTCGGCGACACCGACATGCCCAACGAGGGAGGGCGCGTGACCGAGCTGATGGCCAGGCCGTTGCTCAACCTCCACGAGCCGCTGCTCGCCGGCTTCTCCCAGCCACTCGCGGGCGAATTCGCCGCCCGGCGGGAGCTGCTGGAATCGATCCCGTTTCCAGCAGGCTACGGCGTCGAAATCGCGATCCTGATCGACGCGTTGCGCGCCTGCGGACTCGAGGCGCTCGCGGAGTGCGATCTCGGCACCCGGCACAACCGCCATCAGCCGTTGCGCGCGCTCGGCGAGATGGCCTACGCCGTGCTTGCGGCCGTCGAGCGCCGGCTCGGCGGACGGGCGAGCTTCGTCGGCGACCGCTATCTGCGGCCGTGGTCTGATTGCTCGGTCGCCCACGTCAACGTCGAGGAGCGGCCGCCGCTGCGTTCGCTCGGTGAGCCAGCCGACCCGGACGGCGTTCTGGCAGTTTGCGACCTCTGATCAGCCGGCCGAGCCGGTGGCGGTGCAGCACCAGCCCTCAAGGCTGGGGAATGCGCCGGCCGTTGCGCTCGCGCTCGCGTGGGTGGCGAACTGCCTGGCGATCCGCGACGCCGCGGCGATCCGGGGGCTGCCGGCGACGCGCACGAACACCAGTTGGTCGGCGGCCGGCCAGCTGACGAGCAGCCATCGCCCGTCCGGCGACCACGCGAGCTGCCGCAGACCGGCGCCCGACAGCACCCGACGTTGCGCTGCCGCCGGATGGGCCGCGAGCGCGGCGACCACGACATCGTCGGCAGCGCCTCCGCGGACGAGCGCGACCTCGCGGCCGTCGGGCGACAGCGCCGCGTCGAGGATCGGCGAGCCTGGCGGCGCCGACACCGACGCGACCGGCTGGCCGTGCTGGTTGTAGGTCTGCGCGGTCGAGGTGCCCGCGACGAGCAGCTCGGTGCCGTCGGGTGACCAGACCAGCTCGTGCGGGCGACCCTCGGGCCGTGCGGACCAGATCACGCGGTGCGTGTCGGCATCGCGCACGACGACGGACCCGTTCGGGGTGACGTATGCGAGCCGGTAGGCGTGGCCGGGCTGCCACGACGGCGCGACGGCGGCGACATCCCGGGCAAGCGGGCGATCGCCGGTCCCGTCACCGGCGACGACCCGCAGCGTGTGGCCTGACAGGTACGCGACGCGGTACCCCGTCGGCGGATACCAGCGCGGATCGCTCACCGCCGGTCGCGCGAGCGCCCAGTGCAGCGTGCCATGCGGATCGACGGCTGCCAACTCGTCGCGACGGGTGACCGCCACGTACAGTCCCCGCGGCGACCAGCTCGCCGTTCGCCAGGCGCCGAGGCGGCGGCTTGAGCCGTCGGCGGCAACGGTCCAGGTCCCGCCGGGTCCCGAAACGAGCAGGCTGCCCGCGGCGGGCAGCCGGAACAGCGCCGGCGAGGCGTGCGGAACGCCCAGCGCATGCTTGATCCAGCGCGTGACGCTTGCGCCCGCGGGTGAAAGCGTTGCCGCGCCAAGCAGCAGGATCACCACCGGCACCAACACCAGCTTCGCGCGCGAATGCCGCCTGCCGACCGGCGCGCGCTCGGCGTACGCCGCCCTGACGACGGTCAGCGCGCGCCCCTGCGCAGCCAGTTCTTCGGGCGCGCGGAACTCCTTTAGTGCGCGGCGTGCGTTCATCGCAGCTCCGCGTCCCGCAGCCGCGTCTCGAGCGTGTCGAGTCCGCGCCGCAATCGGGAGTTGACCGTTCCGCGCGGCAGTTCAAGCACGCGGGCGATCTCGCCGGGCGTGTACTCGAGCACGTAGCGCAGGACGACCACCGCGCGGTGCTCGGGGGACAACTCGGCGAGCGCCGCGAGCACCTCCTCGGAGTAGCGCCCGACCGGCGGCTCGGGCGCGGCAACCGGTTCGGGCGGCTCATGCCCGCTCTCGCGCCGCGCGCTTCTAGCTCTGACCCAGTCGATCGCGCGGTTGGCGACGATCGCTCCAAGCCACGGCGCGAACCGGCGCTGTCGGTCGAACCGGTCAAGCCGCCGGATCGCCTGTACGAATGCCTCCTGCGCGATGTCCTCGGCGGCGGCGTGGTCGTGGACGATCAGGAACGCCGCGCGGTACGCCCGCGGCCAATGCGCTCGAAACAGCGCCTCGAGGTCGGCCTCAGAGCCGGCAAGCGCTCCGCGGATCATGGCCCGCTCGCTGCGGGCGCGCGGTCGGCGCTCGCGTGGCAGCGGACCGCTCGCCGCGAGACTGTCAGCGCTACTGGTCACCAGCGTCGGCTCAGAGAACATCCGCGCAGGGCATCGTCCCTCTTACG
>DASXDD010000018.1:0-6219 GCA_036490775.1 Solirubrobacteraceae bacterium
CCGTGAGCTCACCAAGGTGCACGAGGAGGTCGTCCGCGGCAGCGCCTCCGAGCTCGCGGCGCGCTATGCCGACGAGCCGCCCCGCGGCGAGGTCGTGCTCGTCGTCGGCGCGGCGCCGGTCGTCGCAGGTGACCTCGGCCCTGCGCTCGAGGCGTTACGGCGGCTGGTCGATGCCGGCGCCAAGCCGCGGCCCGCCGCCGGCGTCGTTTCCGACCTGACCGGGGTCAGCGCGAACGCGCTCTACAAAGCTTTGACCGACTAGGCATTTGTTCAGGCGCTCGCTGCGTCGGCCCAATCCGCCCAGTCCTCGGCGGGTCCCCAGGCGGCAACCTCGTCCAGCGAACGCTCGGTCTCGGCGGCGGGGAGCTGCGCCCACCTGTCAGCGTCAGACTCGCCCTGGATCGCCGCGAGGTGCCGGTGCAGCGCATCGCGGAGAACCTCGGAGCGGTTGACGCCCAGCGCCTCGGCCCACCGCTGCACCTCAGTCGCGTCGGCCTCGGGCACGCGAAAGCTGAGTGTCGTCATACGAAGCACGCTAACGCGAATGAGCGGATGTACGGGACATCGGGGCCACCGTCGCGCAGATAGCCTTGTAGATCAGGGATGACCTTCTACATCACCACCCCGATCTACTACGTCAACGCGCAGCCGCACCTCGGCCACGCCTACACGACGATCGCCGCCGACGTGCTCGCGCGCCACATGCGCCAGCGCGGCGAGGACGTGTTCTTCCTGACGGGGACAGATGAGCACGGCGAGCCGGTCGCAGACGCCGCTCACGCGCTCGGGATCGAGCCCAAGGAGCTAGCCGACCGCAACGCCGAGAAGTTCAAGGCGCTCGCGCCGCAGCTCGACGCATCCAACGACTTCTTCATCCGCACCTCCGATGAGCAGCACATGCTCAGGGTCCAGGAGGTGCTGCAGCGTGTGCACGACAACGGCTACACGTACAAGGGCGTCTATGAGGGCTGGTACTGCCCGCGGTGCGCGGACTTCAAGGTCGAGAACGAGATCCTCGAGGGCAACCGGTGCCCGATCCACGAGATCGTGCTCGAACGCCACCAGGAGGAGAACTGGTTCTTCCGCCTCTCAAACTTCCAGGAGCAGCTCGAGCGGCTGTACGAGGAGCACCGCGACTTCGTGATGCCGTCGCATCACTACAACGAGGCGCGCTCGTTCATCGCCTCGGGCCTGCAGGACATCTCGCTCTCACGCAAGCATCTCAAGTGGGGCGTGCAGGTCCCGTGGGACCCCGGCCACGTGTTCTACGTGTGGTTCGACGCGCTGCTCAACTACTACACGGCGCTCAGCTACGCGCGGCCGGGCGAGGACCTGACCGATCGCTTCTGGCCGGCGACATATCACCTGATCGGCAAGGACATCCTCAAGTTCCACACGGTGTTCTGGCCGGCGATGCTGATGGCCGCCGATTTGCCGGTTCCGCATCACGTGTTCGTGCACGGGTTCCTGCTCGGCGCCGATGGGCGCAAGATGAGCAAGTCGCTGGGCAACGTGCTCGATCCGTTCGAGGTGATGGACCAGTACAGCACCGACGCGCTGCGCTTCTACTTGATGCGCGATGTTCCGTTCGGGGGAGACGGCGCCGTCGGGATGGACGCGGTCAAGACCCGGTATGAGACCGAGCTCGCAAACGAGTACGGCAACCTCGCCAGCCGCACAATCGCGATGCTGTTGCGCTATCGCGACGGCGTGATTCCGGCGGTCGATACCGACCCGCTGGTGGTTGCGGACTTCGCGGAGCTGCCCGGCGAGGTGGCGGCGCTGCTGGACCGCGCCGAGGCGACGCAGGCGCTCGAGTTGATCTGGCAGCGCGTGCGGCGGCTGAATCGCTACGTCGAGGAGCGCGCGCCGTGGAAGCTCGCCAAGGATCCCGATGCCGCCCGTGAGCTTGACTGGACGCTCGCCTCGTTGGGCGAGGGCATCCGAGCGCTCAGCGTGCTGCTTCACCCGTACATGCCGTCGAGCACAGCGCGGTTGCTCGAGGCGGTCGGTCACGACAGCGTCGACTACGCGGGCGCCACGTTCGCTGATCAGGGTTCGGGCGCCACCGTGACTGCGCTCGAGCCGCTGTTCCCCAAGCGCTAGGCAGTCGTGGTCGACAGCCACACGCACCTCGATGTCTGCGATCCGCCCGACGCCGAGCTCGTCGTTCGCGCGACCGAAGCCGGGGTGCAGCGGATCGTGACCGTCGGGACCAACGGCACCTCGTGCCGCGCCGCGCTGGCAGCCGCCGAGGACTTCCCGCAGGTGTACGCCGCGATCGGGCGCCACCCGAACGAGGCGACGGGCTTCGACGACGCCGACCTGGCCGAGCTCGAGGCGCTGGCGGCGCACCCCAAGTGCGTGGCGATCGGCGAGACCGGGCTGGACTTCTACCGCGACTACTCGCCGCGCTCCGACCAGGAGCGCGCATTTGAGGCACAGATCGAGCTCGCGCGGCGGACCGGCAAGCCATTGGTGATCCACACCCGCGCGGCCGACGACGAGACGCTTTCGGCGCTCTCGGACCGCGCGCAAGGCGTGCGCGTGATCCTGCACTGCTTCTCGATGGCCTCACGGGTCGACGAGTGCCTCGAGCACCCCGACTGGTGGTTTTCGTTCGCCGGCAACGTCACCTATCCCAAGGCGCAGGATCTGCGCCTCGCGGCGCTTCGCGTCCCCGCCCAGCGACTGCTGGTCGAGACCGACGCGCCGTACCTTGCGCCGCAGGTCCTGCGAGGCAAGCTCAACGAGCCCGCCAACGTGATCCACACAGCCCAGGCGCTCGCGGTCGAGCGCCGGGTGTCGTACGCCGATTTCGACGCCGCGATCGCCGAGAGCGCGGCCGCGGTGTTCGGATGGTAGGCGCGCGCCGTTCGCGCTCACTCGGCCAGAACTTCCTCGTCGACCGCAACATCCTCGATGTCATCGAGCGGCTCGCCGAACTCGGTCCCAACGACATCGTGCTCGAGATCGGCGGCGGTGAGGGCGTGCTCTCGCAGCGCCTCGCCGCGCGCGTGGCGCACGTGCACGTGGTCGAGGTCGACCGTCGCCTCGAGGAGGGCTTGCGCGAGCTGCTGGGCGAGTTCGACAACGCGACCCTGCACATGGCCGACGCGCTCGAGCTCGACCTTGCCGCGCTGAACCCCAAGCCGACCAAGGTCGTCGCAAACCTCCCGTATGGGATCGCCGCGACCGTGATCCTGCGGACGGTCGACGAGCTCCCGACGGTCCAGAGCTGGGTGGTGATGGTCCAGCGCGAGGTGGGGGAGCGGCTTGCGGCCGGGCCGGCGACGGCTGCGTACGGTGCGACGTCGGTGCTCGCGCAGCTCGCATGCGAGGTCAAGGTGCTGCGCCCGGTCGCACGGACGGTGTTCCGGCCGGTCCCGAACGTCGACTCGGTGCTCGTCGGGCTGCGACGGCACGGCGGCGAGGTCGACCCGGCGCTGCGCTCGCTCGTGCACGAGGCGTTCGCTCATCGACGCAAGGCCCTTGCTGGATCGCTGGCGCTGGCCGCCGGCGCGGAGCCTGGGATTCGCGAGCGGTCGCGTGCCGCGCTGGTCGAGCTCGGGCACCCGCCCGACGAGCGCGCCGAGCGCCTGTCGCCCGAGGAGTTCCGCGAGCTCGCGGCGAGGCTCGGGTCGTGAGGCTGCTCGCGCGGGCGCCGGGGAAGGTCAACCTTTGTCTACTGCTCGGCGCGGTTCGGGCTGACGGTCGCCACGAGCTCGTGACCGTGTTCGAGTCGCTGTCGCTGCACGACGAGCTCGAGCTGTTCGGCGGTGCTGCTCGCGACGAGGTCGTGTGCCCCGGGGTCGAGGGGCCAAATCTTGTGAGCGCTGCACTGGAGAGGCTGCGGTCCTCAGGCTGGGACGCGCCGCCGGTCCGGATCGAGATTCGAAAGCGGATCCCGGTCGCCGCCGGAATGGGCGGGGGGTCGGCGGACGCGGCTGCGGCGCTGCGGCTCGCGTCGGCCGTCTCGCCCGTCAGCGCTGCGACGGTCGATTCGATCGCGGCGGCGCTCGGTGCCGACGTCCCCGGTCAGCTCGCGCCCGGGGTCTCGATCGGCTCTGGCGCGGGCGAGCGGGTCGAGCCGGTGCCGACGCTGGCGCCGCACGCGTTCGTGATCTTGCCGCTCCCTTTCGGTCTGTCGACCGCGGACGTCTACCGAGAGGCCGACCGGCTTGGGCTCGGGCGCGGAGCAGAGGAGCTGGAGTCCGCGCTGAATGAACTGCGAGCCCGCAGCGGATCGCTCCCCGCCGAGTTGGCCGGCGTCAACGACCTAGAGGCGGCTGCGCTGTCGCTGCGCCCCGAGATCGGCGATGCTCTGACCGATGCCCGCGCGACCGGCGCCGACGGCGTGTTCGTCAGCGGCTCGGGGCCGACCGTCGCCGCGCGGTTCGACGGGCCCGACGGCCTCAAGCGCGCCCAGGCCGCCGCCGCGGCACTGGTCGGCCGCTACCCTGGCGCGTGCGCGGCCGAGCCGGTCGATGAGCCGTTCGGCCAGCCATCCCCCGGCTGAGGCACAATTCTGCTTTCACCATGACCAACCAGCAGATCACCTATCTCGTCGGCGCCGGCCTGGGTGTGCTCGGGCTGATCGCGTTCGTGATGCTCGTCGTGCTGCCGGCGGTCACGGCATACCGGGGCGTGGTCCAGCGGGTGGCGGCGGTCGTCCTCTCCTTATACGTTCTGGCCGCGCTGATGGGCGTCGGCGTGCTCGTCGGCGCACTCGTGGTGTTCGAGTGGCCGAGGCTGTTCTGATCGCTGCCCGAGGCGGCAATGCCTGAGGACGCCCCGCAGCGCGCGACTGCAGCCGCGGGCATGCCGGACTTCGCTGCGCTGGCCGAGATCAGCGATGCGGTCGAGGCGGGGGCAGGCCTGCCCGAGGTCCTGCGCGCTTCCGCGCGCGTGCTCGACGCGAGCCTCGTCCTGATCGACCGCTCGGCCGCGGTGCTCGCGGTGGCCGCGCGCTCGCCGGCTGACGAGCGCTCGCTGATGCGAGACGCCGACGACGTCACGACGATCGAGCTCAAGGTCGCCGAGGCGACGGTCGGACGCCTGCGGATGCGCGCGCGCGATCACACGCCCGACCCGACGATGCTGCGACTCGTGACGACGCTGATCGCATCGGAGGTCGAGCGCGTCCGCGCGCCCGAGCGCGCGTCGGAGGAGGCCGCGACCAGCTTCCTGCACGCGGTGCTCGAAGGCCGGATCGGCGACCGCGACGATCTGATCGCACGCGGCAAGGAGCTCGGCACCGACCTCGCGGCGGGCGGCAGCGTCGTCGTCGTCCATGGCCACCCCCGCAGCGCCAGGGAGGACGATTGGCGCCGGCGGCTGCTGGCGGTCGCGACGCGCGGCGCGCGGTCGATCGCGCCCGGGGCGATCGGCTCGCCGACGAGCGACGACGGTGCCGAGATCGTGCTGCTGGTGCCCGATCCCGACGGCGACACCGGCCGGCGAGTCGCCGCCGCCACCCGCCGCGAGCTCGAGTCAGGGCTGTCGGGGTTTGCGTTCGCGATCGGCCGCAGCCGCCACACCGCCGACCCGCTGTCGCTCCAGCGCGCGCGCAACGAGGCGCTGCTCGCCGCCAACGTCGTGGAGGGCGACCCCGAGCGCTCCGAGCTCGCCTTCGACGAGACCGGGACCTACCAGCTGCTGCTGCCGCATATGAGCGACCCGGCCGAGCTCAAACGCTTCTACAGCGAGACGGTCCGGCCGCTGGTCGCCTACGACGAGCAGTACGAGACCGACCTACTCGGCACGCTGGCGACGTTCCTGGATTGCGACGCGAACGTCAACGCGACCGCGGCGCGACTGTTCACCCACCGTCACACGATCCGCTACCGGTTTGAGCGCGTGCGCGAGCTGACCGGTCTGGACGTGTCCTCGACCGACGGCCGCGAGAAGCTGTCGCTGGGGCTGAAGGCGATGCGGGTGTTGGGCATCGCCGCGCCCGGCGGTCCCGCAACCGAGCCTGGCGCCGAGGGCGGCCGGGTCCCCCGCTAGCTCTCGTCGAGCGCCGCTTGCACGGCGTTGGCGACGAGCTCGCCGGCGATCGCGAGCGGCTCGGTAGTGCGCAGCGCCCGCGCGAGCACGAACGCGCCCTCGAGCGCGGCGAGCATTCCGATCGTCAGCTCGCGTGCGCGTTCGGCGCTGAGGCCGCTGTCCTCGTGCAGGGCTGAGCCGGCGACGATCCAGCGCTCGAACACGTCGGCG
>DASXDD010000019.1:0-13368 GCA_036490775.1 Solirubrobacteraceae bacterium
CGCCGGGTTCGACGTCCCCGCGGGCGAGACCCCGATCATCCCGCTGATCATCGGCGACCCGCGCGACGCCAGCGCTCTCTGTGAGGCGGGACTGCGAGGCGGCGTATTCGCCCAGGCGATCCGCCCGCCGACGGTGCCTGAAGGCACCTCGCGACTTCGAGTGGTCGCGATGGCGACGCACACCGACGAGGACCTCCGCGAGGCTGCGTCGACGCTCGCCGCAGCGCGCGAGAGCCTCGCTCACGCGCGCGTCCAGTAGTCGGCGTTAGCGAGTCACGGCAACATGCCGTCGGGCAGCAGGCCGATATGACGCTCAGCCGTGGCCTGGGCGCTTTCGACGAAGTCGCGGACGGCTCGCCGTTTGTCGCGACGCTTATGCGCGACGGCGATGACCGTCGGCGTCACGCCGACCAGGGGGACCGTCCGAACCAACGGGTTGGGAGCGAGCCGTCCGATCGCGGCCGCTGAGGCGACGATCACCGAGTGGCTGGCGATCGCGAGCTGAGCCTCGCCGACGGTCTCCGCAGGCGCGACGTCAGGCGCGCAGTTCGAGCCGCCGCGTTCGTCGTTCAGTTGCCAGTAGTCGCACCACTCGGGTCTCGCGCTGAGCGGCAGCGTCGGGAAGCCGAGGATGTCATCGACGTGCAGGCTCTGCTCCTGCGCGAGCTCGTGCGCGATCCCCATCATGATGATCCGCGGCTCACACGCGATCGGCGTCACGACGAGATCCGGATGCCGCAGCGGCTCGCGGACGATCGCGGCGTCGACCGTGCCCGCAAGCAGCGGCGTCAGCTGGTCGCGCATTCCCAGATCGCTGACGTCGAGCGCGACGTCGGGTCGCGCGCGACGGTAGGCCGCCAGGATCGGAACGAGCAGTTCGCCGGCACCGACGACCCCGGCGACGACGCCGAGGCGAAGCGCGGTCGAGCGCCGCTCGCTGGCACGCCGCATCGCGGCCCGGGCGGCGCTCATCCGATCGAGGATCTCGCGGCCGTGGGCGACGAGCTCCTCACCCGCAGGCGTCAGCTCCACCCCATGGTGAGCGCGCTGTAGGAGCTCGACGCCGAGCTCGGCCTCGAGCTCGCGCAGGGCGCGGGAGATCTGAGGCTGGGAGAGATGGAGCCGGCGGGCGGCGGCCCGGATGCTGCCCTCGTCGCTCGTCACGACGAGATAGTTCAGTTGCCGCAGGTCCATTCGCGATCGGCGGGCAGATCGAAATTCAAACGCCCGTTCGGTACAGCCTAGCGCCGGTCGGCGGCGATGCCTAGTGGGCATCAGCCGCTGCTGAGTTGGGGTCTATGCGGCGGACGCCGGCGGTGAGACGCTGACATCGTCGCGGAGCGCTGCAAGCAAGGGCGGCTCCGCCGAGACGAGTGAGAGGAGAGCGGATGGCCAGCACAGAGGCGAGCCGACTGCGGGAGATCGGCTCCGGCATCAACGTCATGGAATCCGACGTCCTGGTCGAGGGCCGGATCCTCTTCTTGGACTCGCCGCAGGAGGTCATGGCGTTCGTAACGGGCGACGCCGTCGCCGAGACGATCGTGATCTCGCGAGGCGGGACGACGACGTTCATGGCGCCCGCGCTGGCGTCAGGCGTCAAGGGCCTGATCACACTCCAGGGCGCGCCCGAAAGCCACCTCGGAATCCTCTCGCGCGAGTTCGGGATCCCGTGCGTGATGTCGGTCGCGTTTGCAGAAGGCGTGCAGACGCCTCGAGGAGAGACGATCCCGGCCGATGGCACGCTCGTGCGCCTCGACGTGTCCTCCAAGCCCGAGGCGCGCGTGTTGCTGGTCGAGGACTCGGCGAGCCGATGAGTGAGCCCGACGACTTTCAGCGCTTTCTCGAGCGATACCAGGCAGAGGTCCCGAGCGGCATCGCCGGCGACCAAGAGATGCGACGACGCATCCACCGGCCGTTCATGGATACGACCGACGATGACGTGCGGCGCGAGCCGACGATCGAGGAGCTCAACGCCTGGCGGGCGTACATGGGCTGGAGCCTGTGGGATGTGATCGCGGCGCGCTCGACCGAGGGCGAGTCGGGCCTGATCCCCAGGCAGGAGTACGAGACGATCTCGTTCCTGCAGATGTGGGCGCTGTACCCGCGGATGATGCGCGAGATCACCGAGGCGATCGGGATCGACGGAGTGATCGACCTCGGTCGCACGCCGCGACGCGAGGTCGGCTCGAAGCTGAACATCACGCGCAACTGGTCGCCCCAGAACTGTTGCCACCTCGGTCGCGCGATCGCGCTCGAGCTCGGGCTCGAGTCGCCCGACGAGCGCCTCGACGACATCGCGGTGCCCGTGCAGTTCGCCCGCCGGATGATGCACGGCACCTGGGGCAGCGGCCCCGGGTTCGCCTGCGGCAACGACTATCAGGTCGCGCTGCTTGAGCAGGACATCCTGGACCGGTTCCTCGCCGACGAGCAGCGGCTGGACGACCCCGAGCTGCGAGCGCTGTTTAGGCAGTTCAACGCCACGACCGAGCTGCTCGGCTTCCTCGTTCACTACGACTGCCGCTTCGGGCTGCAGGACACCGGTCCCTATCCGGTCCCGGGGGGAGGGTTCATGCTCTCGCGCGATCATTTCCTGCACGAGCCGGCGTACCCGTGGACGGGTCCCACCGAGGGACTGCCGTACTGCGTGATCGAGGCGATGGTCTTCCGCCCGGACCGGGCGATGGAGGTGAGGATCAACGACATCGGCACGACGTTCACCGAGCCGACGGACTACCTCAGGCACCTGAGCGGGGTCGCCGTGTACGCGCGCGACCGCGAAGACACGCCGATGTCCGAGCTGCGACGTCTAGACGCCGCCGAGATGGCCTCGATCACGAAGAAGTCCTCCGCGGCGATGCTCGAGCTCTACAAGGCGCTGGCGGCGAAAGACCGCGATCAGAAGATCCGCGACGGAATCAACGTCTACGCCACCGACCACCTCAGGCCGATCGCCAAGCGCGCCGGCGTCTGGGACCGCCTCAAGCCCGAGATCGACGAGCTCCAGGAGCTCACGCTGGCCGGCTGGCCGATGCTGGCCGACGGCCAGGCGGCAACCGTCCTCGCCCCGCTGTTCGTCAAGGGCGAGGCCTACGCGACCCTCAAGGAGTTCACAACCCGATGAGCTACAAGCCGATGGATCTGATCCACCACTCGCGACACAAGCTGCGGCGCGAGCCGTTGCAGCGCGAGTCGCTCGCCTACATGTTCCAGCTCCCCGACGACGGCGTTGCGGGATACCTGTACAGCTGGGTCAACGGCGAGAGCGTCGCGGGCTCGGCGCTGTTTTTGTACGGGCCTGCGATCGGGGACGAGCCGATCGAGGTGCTTGTCACCGGCTTTGAGGTTCCCGAGGACCAGGGCTTTGACGACTTCCGCGTCGGCGGGATGCACGTCCGCCACCAGCCGGACCCCGAGATCGCAGAGGTGACGTTCACCGGTGACACGGTCAACGTCGAGTACCGGTTCGAGGCGACCCACCCGGCATACGCGTACAGCTGCCACCCGGACGGATCACCGTCATTCATCGCCGATGACCGACTCGAGCAGAGCGGCCGGATCAGTGGGGTCATCCATCTGCCCGACCGCGACATCGAGTTCGACGGCATGGGCCATCGGGACCATTCGTGGGGCACAAGGCACTGGGGAATCGCCCAGCACTGGAAGTGGTGCGAGACGCAGGCCGGCCCGGATCTGGCGGTGCACTTCATGGAGCTGCAGGTGATGGGCAACCGGCTCGTGCGCGGCTACGTTTGGCGCGACGGGCAGATGGGCGAGATCACCGACCTCGAGGTGACCTACGAGTTCGACGAGGGCTTCTGGCACACGTCGGCGGTGGCCGTGGCGCGAGACGAGCTGGACCGGACGACGACGATGACCGGGACGGTCTTTGCTCGCTACAAGATGGAGCCGCACCCGATGTCGGCTAACCACGAGGGCTCGCTCAGGCTCGAGATCGAGGGCGTACCCGGCGTCGGGCATCTGGAGATGCAATGGCAGAAGCCCTACCTCGACTACATCCTCGAGCAGGACTACATGAAGCAGCAGGCCACGGGCTCGCACGCCGAGCTCAGCGCGACGTGAGCGATGACGGTGGACCAGTCATTCGAGGCTCTGCACCGCGCGAGGATTCGAGGTCTTGCCCCGGTGGAGGACATGACCGATGTCGACGACCTGGTCGAGGCCTCGTTGTTGCTGGTCACCGAGCGCGGCTGCATGCTCACCCCCGCGGGCCTGGAGCGACACGAGCAATTGCTCGTCGCCTGGCGCGATGCGGTCGACCTCGACGTGGTTGCGACTGCTTATGAGCGGTTCCTGGCGGTCAACCAGCCGATGAAGGACACGTGCGCTGGCTGGCAGACCGGGAGCGCCGACGCGGAGGCATTGTTCGTGACCGTCGATGCGCTGTCGGGCATCGTTCAACGCGTCAAGCCGGCGCTGCGCCGGGCGGCGCAGGCGGTGCCGCGCTTTGCCACTTACACGCCGCGGCTGCTGGCCGCGCTCGACGCGGCGGCGGCCGGCGACGGCCGCTTTATCACCGATCCGCGAGTCGACTCGCTGCACAGCATCTGGTTTGAGTGCCACGAGGACTTCCTCGTCACGCTCGGCCGCGATCGCGAGCAGGAAGGGAGCTTCTGAGGTGGCAGTCCGCAGCGATCCGAGCATCGCCAGGCGCGACGCGGACACGCGCTACGTGTTTCGCTTCACCGAGGGCGACAGCGGCGACGTCGCGATGCTCGGCGGCAAGGGCGCCGGCCTCGCCCACATGACGCGGTTGGCGCTGCCGGTGCCTCCAGGCTTCGTGGTGAGCACGCGAGCTGGCCGGGAGTTCCTGGCGCAGGGCGGTCTCCCGCCGTCGGCACGTCGCGAGATCGCCGATCACATCGCCCTGCTGGAAGCCGAGATGGGCCGCAGGCTCGGAGACCCTGATTCGCCGCTGCTCGTCTCTGTGCGCTCGGGCGCGCCCGTGTCGATGCCGGGAATGATGGATACGGTCCTCAACGTCGGGCTGAACGCTGACACCGTTCGGTCGCTGGCGGTGCAGACGGGCGACGAACGGTTCGCGTGGGCATGCTATGTGCGGCTACTCGAGACCTACGCCCGCGTGGTCCGCGGCGTGGAGCCCGATGAGCTCGAAGATCGCCTGATGGATCTCGTCGACGCCCCCGCGCCGCAGATCGCGCAAGCGCTATTGGACCTGGTGGCCGATCAGGATGGACGACCGGTTCCCGAAGATCCCCACGAGCAGGTACTGGAATCCGTGGCTGCCGTGTTTGGCTCGTGGGACAGCCCGCGCGCGAAGGCGTACCGGCGCTTTCGCGGGATCGACGACGGACTCGCGACCGCGGCGACCGTACAGGCGATGGTGTTCGGCAATCGCGGCGAGACTTCCGCAAGCGGCGTGGCGTTCACGCGTGATCCGTCGACCGGTGAGCGGGGGGCGTTCGGCGATCTGCTGTTCAACGCGCAGGGCGAGGACGTCGTCGCAGGTGAGCGAGACGCTGAGCCGCTGGATGCGATGGCGCGGCGCCTGCCCGAGGCTCATGCCCGCCTGAGGGACACGCTGAGGACGATCGAACTCGACGCCGGTGACCTCTGCGAGGTCGAGTTCACCGTCGAGGAGCGCAACCTCTGGATCCTTCAGACCCGGATCGGCCTGCGCAGCGGCCCTGCCGCCGTCCGCGTCGCTGTCGCGCTGGTCGACGAGGGGCGGATCTCGATCGACGATGCAATCGGCCGCATCACCCCGGCCCAGCTCGAGGCCGCGGGCGCGCCGCGGCTCGCAGCTGCGTTTCCCGAGCACGACACGATCGCCCGCGGCCTTGCGGCATCGCCTGGAGCCGCAAGCGGCGAAGCTGTGTTCGATCCGGCTCGGGCCACGAGTCTGGCCGCGGAGGGTCGTGACGTCGTGCTCCTGCGCCCGACGACCTCGCCGGGAGACGTCGCCGGGTTCATCGCCGCCCGCGGCGTCGTGACCGGGCGTGGCGGCCGCACCAGTCACGCTGCGGTCGTCGCGCGAGGCATGCATCGCCCCGCGGTCTGCGGGGTCGGCGAGATCCGCGTCAACGCCGACCGGCGCAGCGCGGAGCTGGCGGGCGTCACCCTGCACGAGGGCGACGTCGTCACCGTCGACGGCGACCGTGGGCTGTTGGCGCGTGGCCGGCACGAGCTCGGCAAGCCGCTGGCCGATCCGTCGGTCAAGCGATTCCTCGCCTGGTGTGTCGAGCGCGCTCGGATTCCGGCGCTCGCCCAGGACGAGGTGGCCGGGCTTGCCGTCGTTGGCAACCTCGATGCGCTCGCGGCCCGCGAGGATCAGGTCCTCCTTTGCGCGGAGGACGCTGCGACGATCGGTGCCGCGCAGCTTGCGAGGTCGCTTGAGGCGCGGGAGGCTGCCGCCCCCGTGCTGCGTCCCGCAGCGGCGTGGCTGCGCGCCGCCGACGCTCCGCTCCGGGGCCGCGTGTCCGGGGTGGTCCTGCCGGACGGATCGATGTCCGGCGTGCTGTTGCGGGCGACGCTTACGCCGGGATGAGTGCGTCCGACGGGCTTCAGGGTCTGCTGATCGACTACGGCGGCGTGCTGACCAACGCGATCGGACCTGTGATGGCAGCGTTCTGCCGATCGATGGGGCTACCCGACGACGCGCTCGCCATGCTTCAGCGCCCAGAGTCATCGTTCCGACCGAAGCTCGAGGCATACGAGCGCGGGGAATACGAGGACGCGGACTTCCTGCCGGTGTTCGCGGCGGAGCTCGGCGTCGCCGCGCGAGACTTGGATGGCTTCCTGAGCGACGTCCGGCCTGACGACCGCATGTTCGAAGCTCTCGCGGCCCTGCGAGACCACGGTGTGCGAGTCGGGTTGCTGTCGAACTCGTGGGGCATGAGCGACTACCCGCTCGCGCTGATCGCCGACACGTTCGACGGCGTTGTGATCTCGGGGCAGGTTGGGATGCGCAAGCCCGAGCCGAGCATCTACCGACATGCCGCGCAACTGATCGGCGCCGAGCCGCGGCATTGCGTGTTCGTCGACGACACCGAGGGCCACGTCGCGGTTGCAGCTGCGCTCGGAATGACCGTCATCCACCACGAGAACCGCGTGCAAACGCTGCGCGAACTCGGGCGCCTGTTCAACGTCGAGCTCGGCGCGGGCGCATGAGCCCCGACTACCAGGGAGCGTTCGCCCTACCACCCGGGGCGACCGCGGTGATGCTCGTCCGGCACGGCTCGTCGGCTCAGTACGACCCGGATGCGCCGTTTCCGCTGGTCGGCGGGCAGAGCGATCCGCCACTTGCGCCGCGTGGCCTCGAGCAGGCGCGAGCGATCGCGGACGGCCTCGGCGGCGAGCCGCTCGTCGCCGTGTTCATCACGCCCCTGCGCCGTACTGCGCAGACGGCGGCGCCGCTTGCCGACCAGCTCGGCCTCGAGCCGATCGTGGTGCCCGAGCTACGCGAGGTCCACCTTGGCGACTGGGAGACGGGCGGCGGCTTTGGCGTGAGCCGGCCCGATCGCGATGCCGTGCGCCGGCGAGTGCTCGAGGAGGAGGAGTGGGGCCTGATACCCGGAGCCGAGACCGTTGACAGCCTCGGGCAGCGCGTTGCTCACGGACTCGAGACGGTGGCCAGCCAGATCGGCCCCGACGCTGTCGGCGCCGCGATCGTTCATGGCGGCGTGATCACCGAGGCGTGCCATCAGATCACGGCGAGCCGGCCGTTCGCCTTCTTCGGGCCCGAGAACGCCTCAATCACCCGGGTGGTCAGAGACAGCGCCGGGCGCTGGACGCTTCGGTCCTTTAACGAAACCGGGCACCTGCGCTGACCCGGCTCACCGGCATCAGATCGCCGTCAAACCGTGCCCGCGTCGAGGCGCTGCAGCTCGATCACCGGAATCAGCCGGGGGGTCCGCTCCTGATACTCGGCAAACACCGCCATCCGTTCACATACCGTCGCGAACAGCCGCTCACGGTCGTCACCTTCTGTAACTGTCGCCGTTGCGGTGAAAGTGTCAGTGCCCAGTTCCACTGTAACTTCAGGATTTGCGACGACGTTGTAGTACCACGGCGGGTTCTTCTCGGCGCCCCCCATCGACGCGAGGATGATCATCCGTCCATCGATCTTGTGAAAGCCCACCGGCACGGTCCGAGGCTCACCGCTCTTTGCGCCGAGCGCGGTCAGCAGCAGGATGTCAACTTCACCCAGCTCGCCGGGCACCTTGCCGCCGGTGCGGCGAAACTCCTCGATGAACGTCGCATTGAATCGCCGCGTGTGCGATTGCGCGGCGTCCCAAGCTGGCGTCCCGGGTCCCGAGCCCGATCGCACCTCCTCCGTGAGCACGTCGAGTTGGTTCCAGTTCAGGTCAGGCCTGTCACTCATCTGTGCACGACAACGTACCACCGCCCGAGCCACATCCTGCTGTCGAAAACGCCAGCGCCGACCGTGAAAACATGGCATCACAACTGACGACGAGGAGCGCCGACGTGGGCGAGCGAGTCACCTTTGGCCTGATCTACGACTTCCGGAATCCCGTGCCATGGCAACAGCCGTGGGCCGACCGCTACGCCCAGGTGCTGGACCAGATCGCCTGGATCGATCGGGAGCTGGCGATCGACAGCATCAACGTAACCGAGCACCACTTCTACGAGGACGGCTACATCCCCTCGCCGATGGTCATCTGCGGCGCGCTGACCGCTCGGACCGAGCGCGTCGGAGTCGGCACGAACCTGCTCCAGCTGCCGCTGCACCATCCCGTCCGTGTCGCCGAAGACGCGCTGGTCTGCGACATCCTCTCCGGCGGGCGCTTTCGCCTGGGCGTCGGCGCCGGCTACTACTGGCAAGAGTTCCAAGGAGTCGGCTCGGTTCTAAAGGAGCGCCCCAGCCGCATGCGGGAGGCATTCGAGATCCTGCGAGCGGCGTTTCGCGGCCGGCCGTTCAGCTATGAGGGAAAGCGGTTTCAGACGCCGGAGATCCGCGTCTCGCCGCCTCCGATTCGCGACGGTGGCCCCGAGATCTGGATGGGTGGATTCGTCCCCGCGGCAGTCGATCGGGTCGCGCAGCTCGCCGACGGATTCCTCGCGTTCGGCCACGCGGGAATCCCCGAGTATTTCGCCGCCTGCGAGCGGCACGGTCGCCCGCCCGAGGAGCGACAGCTGAACCGCACCTACTGGGCGATCATCGACGACGATCCCGAGCGGGCATACGCCGCCGCCGGGCCGCACTTCATGCACATGTTCAACGAATACATCCGGCGCGAGGGATACCCGGGCCTGACGCCGTTCGACGACCCCGCCCCGGCGCGCGCGATGGGGCTCGAAGGCGGATACCTGCTGGTTGCCGATGCTCCGGCCGCAATCGAGGCGTTCAACCAGGACGTTGCCGCGGGTGCCCGCGACATCAACCTGCTCGCGTTCATGCCGGGCGAGAGCATCGACGAGGTATCGCGCCGGTTGCAGTACCTCTCCGATCACGTCATCCCGCACGTCGATCAGATCGATCAGGCCGGGCGCCGGTTGACGATCGGGGCCTGACGTCAATGAACATCGCGTGGTGGCTTGAACACGCGGCGGACGAAGCCGGCGAGCACGTGGCGCTGATCGACGGCGCGGCCGACGAACGCGTGACGTATGCGCAGCTCCGAGATCGCGCCGAGGCGCTGGCGGCAGCCTTGCGCGACGAGGTGCGTGTGGGTCCGGGGGACGTGGTCGCGACGATCATGCCCGACGACTGTTGGCACACCGCGATCTTCTACGGGCTTCTACGGCTCGGAGCGACTTTTACGGGGTTCAACCGGACGCTCGCGAAGGAGAAGTTCGCAACCGATATCGAGCGCTCGCAAGTCCGAGTGCTGATCGTCGGCCAGGACTTCGTCGAGGTGGGTCGGGAGCTGCTGAACGAGACTTGCGTCGAGGAGCTCCTCGTGTGCGGCGACGACGTGCCCGACGGCTTGCGCGACCTCCGCCGCCTTGCTGGAACAGAGCGCGATCAAGTGCGGATCACCCCGTGCCTCGCCGACGAGATCGCCGCGGTGAACTTCACGGGAGGGACGTCGGGGGTCGCGAAGGGCGTGATCTTCACGCACGGCAAGCTGACGCTCTCTGCGCAGGCATCGGTCTTTTACGATCGCCTCACGTCGCGGGACGTCAACCTGAGCGTGATCTCGCTGTACCACTCGGGCGGGATCCACGATGCCGTCAAGTGGACGATGGTGACGGCCACCAACGTCCTGAGCGGTGGGTGGCAGGTCGAGCGCTGTCGCGATCTGATCGGTGCTCATGGCGTGACGTGGATCTCCTTCTGGGTGCCGACGATGATCCGCGATCTGATGCGCCACCCGGCGTTCGAGACCATCCCGTTGGAGCGGATGAGCGCCATCCTCTGTGGCGAGGCGGTGCCGCCCGAACTCGAGCAGGCGCTGCTCGACCGCGGGATGAATGTCTCGAACTCCTACGGGATGACCGAGACGATGCCCGTCGGGATCCTCAAGCCGCTCGTCGCGTACGGAGACCGCGCGCCTGCTGGATCCGCCGGCCGGCCGATGCCTGAGCTATGCGAGGTGGTGCTCAAGGACCTGGTGACGGGCGAGCCGATCACAGAGCCATCGATCGCCGGCGAGATCTGTGTACGAGGCGGCGTCACCACACCCGGGTACCACAACGATCCCGAGCGCACCTCCGACGCGTTCGATGACGAGGGCTTCCTCCACACGCGCGATCTCGCGTCGATCGACGATGATGGCTGGTTCTGGCTGGGGGGACGCACGGACGACATCATCAACACCGGCGCGGAGAAGCTCTCGCTGCTGGAGATCGAGGCGGCCTTGCGCGGCCACTCAGACGTCCTGGACGTCGCCTGCGTCGGGGTGCGCCACGCGCGTTTCGGTGAGGCCCCCGCCGCTTTCGTCGTCGTCTCCGGCGATCAAGACGAGTCGACGGTTGCCCACACGTTGGATGAGCACTGCCTGTCGTACCTGGAGCGCTGGAAGCGTCCGCGACTCTATGCCGTCGTCGACGCGATCCCGCGGACCCTCCCCAAACGTACAAAGGATCTGTCGCGCCTGCGGGCGATGCTCGCTGGGATCGAGGTCTCCGACGAGAGCGCGGTCACGACCCTCGGCACGGCGACACGGAGCCGTCCGGGAGGGCTATGAGCGACCTCCTGTATGAGGTGCATGAACGGATAGCGCTGATCACGTTGAACCGACCGGGCGCTCACAACGCGCTCTCGATCGAGACCGTCGAGCTGCTGGCTGAGGCTTCACGCGCCATTCAGGAGGACGACCGCGTGTTGGCAGCGGTCATCACCGGAGCAGGGGACGAGGCGTTCTGCGCGGGTGGCGACCTGGCGGAGCTGCTCCCGGCGTTGACCGACGGACACCTTGAGATCCTGGTCCCCGAGCCGACGCAGCGGTTCTTCAGCAACGTCTACAAGCCGATAATCGCCGCCGTCAATGGCCTCTGCATCGCGGGCGGCTTCGAGATCCTCCTGGGCACCGATCTGCGCGTGGCGAGCGAGACGGCGAGCTTCGGCCTTGCCGAGGTCCGCTGGGGGCTCGTGCCCGGGGCGGGCGCGCATGTGCGCTTGCCGGCGCAGGTGCCGTGGCCGATCGCGATGCAGCTCCTGCTCACCGGCGAGACGATCGACGCGCAGCGCGCGTACGAGGTCGGGCTCGTGAACGAGATCCGCCCGCAGGCCGAGGCGCTCCCGCGGGCGATCGAGCTGGCCGAGCGGATTGCCGTCAACGGCCCGCTGGCTGTACAGACGGCTAAGGAGATCGCCCAGCGCGCCCTCGGCCACGAGCGGGGGTTCGCGCTCGAATGGGGCCTGCAGCACCGAGTGCTCAACAGCCAGGACGCGCAGGAAGGCCCGCGGGCGTTCATCGCCGGCCGCCGTCCGCAGTTCGAGGGCCGATGAGCCGGGCACCATCCCAACACGGAGCACGTCGCGGATGACGATCACATCCTCAGTCCTTGGGGCCGAGCGCTTGGAGCTGCTTGCGGGCGTGCGTGAGGTTGCACGCGAGATCGTGCGCCGCTTCGACCGCGCGTATTTCATGGACGAGACGCTCGCCGGACGCCGCGCGGCGGAGCTTTACGAGGCTATGGCTGAGAAGGACCTGCTCTCCGTCGGCGTCGCCGAGGAGCTGGGCGGCGTCGGAGGCGGGATCACTGCGGGCGTGACGATCATGGAGGAGATGGCGACCGCCGGCGTACCGCCGATGACGTACTCGATGCTGGCATTCGCGCGCGAGTCTCTATTGCGTCACGGGAGCCCTGAGCAGCTGGAGCGTCATCTGGGACCGCTCATGCGGGGTGAACAGAAGCTCTGCTTCGGCGTCACCGAGCCGACGTCGGGGACAAACGCCTTCGCCATGCGCACGACGGCCAAGCGGACCGATGCCGGCACGTATGTCCTCAACGGCGAGAAGGTGTTCATCTCAGGGGCCGACCAGGCCGACTGGATGCTCGTCGTGGCGCGCGACGCCGACCGCGCGACGGACGGCCCGCGACGGTCGGGCTTCACCCTGTTCATCGTCGACCTCGATCGTGCCGGAGTGGAGCGCCACCAACTCGACATCCGCTGGTACACGCCCGAGGGGCAGTACTCCGTCTACCTGTCCGACGTCGAGGTTCCGGCCGACGCCGTCGTGGGCGAGCCTGGGCGCGGTTTCGACCACCTTCTCTCCTCGCTGAACACGGAGCGGTTGATCTGGGCCGGCGGAATGCTCGGCATCGGCGAGTACGCGCTGTCGCGGACCGTCGCCTACGTCAACGAGCGGGCGCCGTTCGGAGCGCCGATCGGCTCCTATCAGGCAGTCCAGCATCCGCTGGCGCTCGCGAAGATCCATCTCGAGGCGGCTCGGCAGCTGACCTACGCGTCGGCGGTCGACTACGAGGAAGGACGCGAGGCGAGCAACAGCGCGACGATGGCGAAGTTCCTCGCCTCGCGGGCAGCGCTAGAGGCCGTCGATGCGGCGATCCAATCCCACGGAGGACACGCGTTCGTGATGGAGACAGACATCGCGACCCTGTGGCCGCTCGTCCGCGTCATGCAGATCGCGCCGCTGAACAACGAAAGCGTGCTCAACCACGTCGCCCAACACGTGCTCGGGCTGCCGCGAAGCTACTGAGCTGAGAATGACCACCAGCAGGACCAATCGACGGGTTCAACCAGGACGTTAGGCTGACCAATCTGATCGCCCCCGCGAACGGGCGAGCTGGGCCCGGTACCCGACAGGAGGCAATAACGTATGACCGACGACATCCTCGCCGTTGCGCGCGACCAGGTGCTCGAGCGTGGCGTTGGGCTGAACGAGCCTCAGACGCTTGAAGTTCTCGAGTTGGCCGACGAGCGCGTGACGGACGCACTCGAGCTTGCTCACGCGG
>DASXDD010000020.1:0-41690 GCA_036490775.1 Solirubrobacteraceae bacterium
CGTGTGCGCGGCCCCGAGGAAGTGGCCGCCCGGGCCGACCTCGGTATGCGCGTCGAACGCGAGCGACGCGTCGTCGAACTCGACGGGCGTGAACTCGTGGCGTAGCTCGCGCAGCAGCTCGACGTCGACGATGAACTTCTCATAGCAGGAGACGAGACCGCCCTCGAGCCAGCCGGCCGAGTGCATCACGAAGTTCGCGCCCGCCAGGAACGTCGGCAGCAGCGTCATCAGCGACTCGTAGGCGGCTTGCGCGTCGACCGTCTGGGACGCGTTGAGCCCGCCGCCGCCGCGCCACGGCAGCCCGAAGCGGCGAGCGATCTGCCCGGTGCAGAGCACGCCGATCCCCGACTCCGGCGTCCCGAACGACGGCGAGCCCGACTGCATGTCGGTGTTGGACAAAAACGATCCGAACACGACCGGGCAGCCCGGGCGGATCAGCTGCGACAGCGCGATCCCGGCCAGCGCCTCGGCCATCTGCTGCACGAGCGTCGCCGGGAGCGAGACCGGCGACATCGCGCCCATCAGCAGGAACGGCGTGATCACGACCGCCTGCGCCGCCTTGCAGTACTCGAACATCGCGGCGAGCATCCGGTCGTCGTAGCGCAGCGGCGAGTTGACGTTGATCAGCGAGATCGACGCTGGGGCGCGCTCGATCGCCTCACGCCCGCCGAACAGGATCTCGCCCATTGTGATCGTGTCGGCCGCATTGGGGCCAGACGTGACCGAGCCCATGTAGGGCTTGTCGGACAGCGTCTGCAGCGCGAACACCATGTCGAGGTGGCGAGAGTCCAACGGCCGGTCCTCGGGCTCGCAGATCGTGCCGCCCGGCGAGTCGAGCTCAGGGAACGCCTGGGCGAGGCGGACGAGGTTCTCGAAGTCGGCCATTTTCGCGTCGCGGCGGACGTCGCCCTCGCGGATGAACGGGCAGCCGTAGACCGGGGCGAACACCATGTGGTCGCCGCCGATCTGCGCGGTGTTGACGGGGTTGCGGGCCTGGAGCTCGAACTCGCGCGGCGCCTTGGCGACCTGCTCGAGGATGAACTCGGGATCGAAGCGCACGCGGTTCTCGTCCTCGACGATCTGGCCAGCGCCGCGCAGCAGCTCGACCGCCTCGGGCAACAGAAACTCGATCCCGATCTCGGACACGAGCCGGCGCCAGCCTCGGTCGAGCGTGTCCATCGCGTCTTCGCTGAGGATCTCGTAGCGGGGCATCGCGTTGACGAACAAGGGTGGCTCCTTGCGGTTGGCTTGACGTGGCGCCGAAGACGCTTACTATATTGCTCGTGGAACAAGAGTTCCAAGTAAGTGGATCGGGGCGCCGAAAGAATGGCGACACGTCCGAGAAGGGGCCCAAGGCCCCGGCCCACGGCGTCGCCGCGGTCGATCGCGGTGCCGACCTACTGGTCCGTGTGCTCGAAAGCGAGCAGCCGGTCGCGCTGACCGAGCTCGCGTCCGCAAGCGGGATCCCGAAGAGCACCGCGTCGCGGCTGCTGACCGCGCTCGAACGCCGCGGCCTGGTCGAACAGGACGGGCAGCGCGGGCTGCTCCGGCCCGGCCCCGCGATCCTGCGCGTGGCCGAGCGCGGCCTGCTCGAGCGAAATGTGGTCGAGGTCGCGCGGGCGTCGCTCGACAGGCTCGGCGATGCGACCGGCGAGACGATCAACCTGGCGGTTCCCGGGCACGACGGCGTCGAGCACGTCGCCCAGGTCGAGAGCCGCCACTTCCTCGGCGTCGGTCAATGGCTCGGCCGCTCGGTCGCCTACCACTGCACCGCCAACGGCAAGGTGTTCCTCGCGTTCGGGCGCGTTTCGATGCGAGAGCCGCTCGAGCGCTACACGCCGGCGACGATCACGGATCCGGCGCTGCTCGAGGCCGAGCTCGAGACCGTGCGCCGGCAGGAGTTCGCGGCGGCGGTCGACGAGCTCGAGACCGGTCTTGCAGCCGTCGCCACGCCGGTCCGCGGAGCCGGCGGCGACGTGGTCGCCGCGCTCAGCATCTCTGGGCCGACGCTGCGGATGACGCCGCGCCGAATCCGCGAGCTTCAGCAGATCCTGACCGACGAGGCCCGGGCGCTCACCCGGCGTCTCGGCCATTCCGATCCCGAGGAAGGAGAGCACGCCGCATGACCGATGAGGAAATCCTTCAGCTGCTCTACGAGGAGACGCTGGTCGGCAATGCGCCCGCGGTGCGCGACGGCGTCAACGACGGGCTCGCGCAGGATCTCGCGCCAGAGCGGATGCTCTATGACGCGCTGATCCCGTCGCTGGAAGAGGTCGGGGCGCGGTTTGAGCGCGGGGACTACTTCGTCCCCGAGATGCTGATCGCTGCGCGCGCGATGCAGGGCGCGCTCGACATCCTGCGGCCGCTGCTGGCCGAGACGGGCATCCAGGCGGTCGGCACGTTCCTGATGGGCACCGTCAAGGGCGACGTCCACGACATCGGCAAGAACCTCTGCAACATCATGCTCGAGGGCGCCGGCTTCACAGTGATCGACCTCGGCGTCAACGTGCCGCCGGAGAAGTTCATCGAGCAGATCGAGGAGCACAAGCCCGACATCGTCGGCTTCTCGGCGTTCCTGACGACGACGATGCCGATGTTCAAGGCCAACATCAACGCGCTCCAGAAGGCCGGCCTGCGCGACGAGGTAATCGTGATGGTCGGCGGCGCCCCGGTCACGCAGGAGTACGCCGACGCGGTCGGGGCCGACGGCTACTCCGCCGACGCCTCGTCGGCGGTCAAGAAGGCTAAGGAACTGATCCAGCTGCGCCGGGAGAGGGTTCTGGTGTGAGCCGCGCGGCCGGGATCGTCGCGGCCGCCGAGCACGCGATCAAGGGCCCGATCTGGGGCTGTCAGATGTGCGGTCAGTGCGTGCTGCACTCGACCGGCCTGACCTGCCCGATGAACTGCCCGAAGACGCTTCGTAACGGGCCGTGCGGTGGCGTGCGCGCCAACGGCCACTGCGAGGTCAAGCCGGAGATGCGCTGTGTGTGGCTGAACGCCTACGAGCGGTCCGAGCGCCTGCCCCTGTGGCAGGGCCACATCGACCACCTGCGGCCGCCGGTCGACAACGCGCTGAAGGGCACCTCCTCGTGGATCAACCTGATCACCGGTCGCGACCGGGAGACACCGGACGGCTGGGCGGCGGTCGCGGATGTCGAACCTTGAGCGCAAGATCGCCGCGGGAGAGTTCGTCGTCACCGCCGAGCTGCCGGTGATCGACGGTGGGGGGCACGCCGAGATCATGCGCCAGCTGGCGCCGATGAAGGCGTTCGTGGACGCGTTCAACGCGACCGACAACCCGTCGGCGCACGCCCACTGCTCGCCGCTCGCGGTGGCGATCGGGCTGCGCGAGGCCGGGGTCGAGCCGGTGATGCAGCTGACCTGCCGCGACCGCAACCGGCTCGCGCTCGAGTCCGAGCTGATCGGCGCGGCGATGCACGGCATCGAGAACATCTGCTGCCTCACGGGCGACGACGTGACCGCTGGCGACGAGCCGCAGGCGCGCCGTGTGTTCGACCTCGACGGGCCGCAACTGATCTCGCTCGCGCGGATTCTCGAGAGCGGCCGCTACCTGTCGGGCCGACCGATCGCCAACGCGCCACACTTCCTCGTCGGCGCAGTCGAGAACCCGGGCGCGCCGCCGCTCGAGTTCCGCGTGCGCCGGGCAGCCAAGAAGGCCGCGGCCGGAGCGCGCTTCCTGCAGCTTCAGATCTGTTACCGGACCGAGGTGCTCGGGCGGTTCATGCGCGACGCGCGCGACAGCGGGCTCAGCGAACGGGTCGCACTGATCCCGTCGATCTGCATCTTGCGGTCGGTCGGCGGGATGCGGTTCGTTGCGACCAAGGTGCCCGGGATCGACGTCCCGTCCGAGTTCGTCACGCGCGTCGAGCAAGCCTCCGATCCCGAGGCCGAGTGCTTCGAGATCGCCTACGAGCTCGCCGCGCACGCGCTCGCTCAGCCCGGGGTCGCGGGCCTTCACTTCATCTCGTTCCGCAAGGACGCAGGCATCGCCAAGCTCTGCACACGTCTGGGCATCCCGCCCCGAAAAGAAAGGGAATCCAATGGATACAGTGCTCCGCTCGCGGTCTAAGACGGTCACGATCGGACGCGAGCAGCCGTTCTGCATCATCGGCGAGCGGATCAATCCGACCGGCCGCAAGAAGTTCGCCGAGGAGCTGCGCGGCGGCGACCTATCGACCGTCGGGATCGACGCCGTCGCCCAGGTCGAGGCCGGGGCCGACATGCTCGACATCAATGCGGGGATTCCGCTGGTCGACGAACCCGAGCTGCTGATGAGCATGCTGACGGCCGCTCAGAACGCCGTCGAGGCGCCGATCTGCATCGACTCGTCGGTGATCGAGGCGCTCGAGGCGGGGCTGTCGGTCTACGAGGGCCGCGCGCTGGTCAACTCGGTGACCGCCGAGGACGAGCGGCTCGAGGAGATCCTGCCGCTGGTCGCACGCCACAACGCCGCCGTGATCGGGCTGGCCAACGACGAGACCGGGATCCCGGAGACGCCGCAGAAGCGGCTCGAGATGGCGCGCAAGATCGTCAGCGCCGCCGGCGACTACGGGATCGCGCCCGAGGACATCGTGATCGACCCGCTGGCGATGACCGTCGGCGCCGACACCGAGGCGGTGACGACGACGCTCGAGGCGATCCGGCTGATCCGCGACGAGCTCGGCGTGAACATGTGCCTGGGCGCCTCGAACGTCTCGTTCGGGCTACCGCAGCGCGCGGCGTTGAACGCCGCGTTCCTGCCGATGGCGATGGCCGCCGGCCTGACCAGCGCGATCATGTCGACGGCGCCCGTCGTCGTCGACTCGGTCAGGGCCGCCGACCTACTGCTCGGCCACGACCCGTGGGGCGCGCGGTGGATCGCGGCGCACCGTGCGCGGCAGGCGACGCTCGCAGGCCAGGGAGCAGCCGCGGCGACATGAGCCGACCGGCCCCACAGCGGCGCGGTGTGGACCGTGACGAGTTAACGGCTCCGGCCGCGGCGCCCGACGACGGCGCCGGGCGGGTGCGACTGCGGTTCCTACCCGACGGTGCTGACGTGCGCGTCCCGAGCGGCACCCCCGTGTTCGACGCAGCGAGCTGGAACGGGATCGCGATCGACTCGACCTGCGGCGGACACGGCACGTGCAAGAAGTGCAAGGTCCGGATCGTCTCCGGCGACGTGCCGGTCGGTCCGCTTGACCCGCGCGCGTTCAGCGCCCAGGAGCTGCGCGACGGCTGGCGGCTGGCGTGCCGAGCCGGGGCGCGCGGTGACCTCGTCGTCGAAGTGCCACCGCTGCAGACGCGGCCGAAGGCGGCGCTGGCGGGCGTCGGGCGCCACGTGATCCTGCGCCCCTCGGTTCAGAAGCGCCACGTGGTGCTCCAGGAGCCGACGATGGAGGACCAGCGCTCCGATCTGCAGCGCGTGCTCGACGCGATCGACGACCTCGAGCCGACCACTTCGATCGGGGTCATGCGGGAGCTTGGCCACGTGCTTCGCAAGTCCAACTTCGACGTCACCGCTGTCATCTGCGACGAGGAGCTGATCGACGTCGAGCCCGGGGACACGACGGCGCGGCGGTTTGCGATCGCGTTCGACCTCGGGACGACCACCGTAGTCGCGACGCTGCTCGACCTCGACAGCGGCCAGCCGGTCGCGGTCCGCTCGATTCTCAGCCGCCAGCAGCCCTTTGGCGCCGACGTGATCACGCGCATCTCGGCAACGATGATGGACGACCAGGCGCTCGGCGCACTGCGCGACCGCGCGCACGAGACGCTCGCCGAGCTTGTCGCCGAGGTCTGCGAGGAGGGTGCCGTCGAGCCACGCGAGGTCT
This sequence comes from Solirubrobacteraceae bacterium, assembly GCA_036490775.1. Classification (GTDB taxonomy): domain Bacteria; phylum Actinomycetota; class Thermoleophilia; order Solirubrobacterales; family Solirubrobacteraceae; genus Palsa-465. The sequence continues at coordinate 5,832 of DASXDD010000020.1, forward strand.
ACGAGATCACCGTCTGCGGCAACGCCACGATGATGCACCTGGCGCTCGGGATCGACCCCGAGCCGCTGTCGATGGCGCCATTCACGGTGGCCACGCACTCGTTCGGAGCCGTCGCCGCGAGCGAGTTCGGGATCGAGATCCATCCTCGGGCTCCGGCGTTCGTGTTCCCGTCGCTCGGCGCCTACGTCGGCGGCGACATCGTCGCCGGAATGCTCGCGACCGGGCTCACCCGCGACCGTCGGCTGCGGCTGTTCATCGACGTCGGCACCAACAGCGAGATCGCGCTCGGCTCGAGCGAGCGGGTGCTCGCGACCGCGGCCCCGGCCGGGCCGGCGTTCGAGGCCGCGCAGATCAGGTGCGGGATGCGTGCCGCCGACGGTGCGATCGAGGGGATCAAGATCGACGACGACTCGCTCGAGCTCGAGGTGATCGGCGAGACCGAGCCCGCGGGCATGTGCGGCTCCGGACTGGTGGACGCCGTCTCCGAGCTGGTCCGGTGCGGCCTGCTGGATCACTCCGGGCGCTTCATCCCCGACGAGGACGCCGCCCGGCAACACCCCGGGCTCGCAGACCGGCTCACGATGATCGGCAAGGAGCGCGTGTTCGTCCTTCACTGGCGCGGAACCGATGGCGATGGGGGTGGCGGGCGGGATCCGGAATCCTCGGTGTTCCTGTCCCAACGCGACGTGCGCGAGCTGCAGTTCGCGAAGGCGTCGATCGCGACCGGCTGGCAGATCCTGCTGCGCGACCTCGGAGTCGAGCCGGGCGATATCGCGCAGGTGCTGCTGGCCGGCAGCTTCGGCTCGTACCTGACGCCGCTGAGCGCGGTCCGGATCGGGCTGGTTCCGAAGCTCGCGCTGCCGCGGATCGTGTCGGCCGGCAACGTCGCCGGCGAGGGCGCGAAGATCGCGGCGCTGAGCCTGCGCGAGCGCGCCGAGGCGTACTCGATCCTGCGCGAGGTGGAGTACGTCGAGCTGTCTGGTCGCGCGGACTTCAACGACCTGTTCATCGACCAGCTCGCGTTCCCGGGATGAGCACCGCCGTGATCGCGTGCGGCGCGCTCGCTGCCGACGTGCGCCGGATCGCCAGGCGGCGCGGCTGGGACATCGGCGTGCATCCGATCGACGCGCTGCTGCACAACCATCCCGACCGGATCGCGCCCGCGCTTCACCACGCGATCGGCGAGCTGCGTGAGCGATACGACGCGCTCGCCGTCGCCTACGCCGACTGCGGCAGCTACGGCGCGATCGACGAGCTGCTCGCCGGGGCGGGGATCGAGCGACTGCGCGGCGAGCACTGCTACGACGTCTTGGCGCGCGACGAGGTCCGCGAGGCGCTCGACGAACAGCCCGGCACGTATTTCCTGACCGACTTCCTCGCGCGCACGTTTGAGCACACGGTCGTGCGCGAGCTCGGACTCGACCGCCACCCGGAGCTGCGCGAGGACTACTTCCGCAACTACACGCGAGTGCTGTGGCTGGCGCAGCGCCCGACGCCGGCGACGCGCGCGGCAGCGCGACGGGCGGCCGAGCGGATTGGCCTGCCGCTGCACGAACGGGTGGTGGGCAACGAGGCGTTGGAGCGCGAGCTCGAGCGGCTGGTCACGCGCTCAGCGCGCTGACCAGGGCGACGCCGGCGACCACGCTGGTCACGCCGTAGAGCTGGATCCGAGTCAGCCGCTCGCCGAACAGCACGTAGGCGCCGATCGCCGCGAGCGTCGCGAATTGCGACGAGAGCACGGCAGCGACCGCGATCTGGTGTCGCGCCGCGGCCGTGAAGGAATAGAACCCGAGCACTTCGCAGACGCCCGCTGCGACGACCAGCGGCAGGACGCCCGCGGGTAGCGGTAGGCGCCTGGCGACGGCGAGCGGGATCGCCACGGCAAAGGTCCCGATCACGCGCGCCGAGAGAACGACCCAGGCGGACGGCAGCGTCGCGCCCGCCCGCCCGGTCGCGTACAGGCTCGCCCCGAAGATCAGTGCCGCACCGACGGCGAACGCCACGCCTTCGGGGTGACGCGCGGCGCTTCGCTCGGCCGTCGCCGGATCGGGGACGGACGACAGGCAGACGCCGGCGGCGACGAGCCCGAGCGCGACCGCGATACCCGGATCGACGCTCTCGCCCGCAATCAGCGCGATCGTGGCAGCGATCGCCCCCTCGGTTGAGACGAGTGGCGCGACCAGCGCGACCTGTCCGACGCGAAGCGCCTTGTATGCGAGCAGCAGGCCCGCGACGTTGCCACCCCCGGAGACGATCAGCCAGGTCAGCGACTCGGCGCTGAAGTTCGGCACACCCTCGGCGGCGGCGATCGGGGCGGTGATCACGAGCCCGACGAGCATCACCCACGCCACGACTGCGAGCGGCTCGATCATTCGGCTCGAGCGCGACGAACAGAGCGTCGAGATCGCCCATGCGGCGGCTGCCCCAATCCCGCCGAGGATCGCGATCATCGGCGGGGAGCGTAGATGATCGCGGCCGCCCTACTGCTCGAGCGACTCGGCCAAAAGGGTCGCGACGTCGACGACCCGCAGCTGCTCGCCGGCTCCCTGAACGCCGTCGTCGAGCATCACCGTGCAGTACGGGCAGGCGACCGCGAGCGTGCCGGCGCCGGTCGCGGCTGCCTCGCGCACGCGTTCCTCGTTGATCGAGCGGCCGCGCTCCTCCATCCACATGTGCGCGCCGCCGGCGCCACAGCAGTACGTCTGCTTGCCCGAGCGCTTCATCTCGATCGGCTCGCCGACGGCCTGCACCAGCTCGCGCGGCGCCGCGAGCACGTCGTTGTGGCGCGCCAGATAGCACGAGTCGTGGTAGGTGATCTCGAGGCCGTCGGTCTTGGCCGGGGCGAGGCGCCCTTCGCGCACCAGCCGGGCGAGCAGCTCGGTGTGATGGATCACCTCGTAGCTGCCGCCAAAGTCGGGGTACTCGTTGGCGAGCGTGTTGAAGCAGTGAGGGCAGTTGGCGACGATCTTCGTGACGCCGGACTCGTTGAGTGTCTGCACGTTCTGCTCGGCAAAAGCCTGGAACACATACTCGTTGCCGATCCGCCGCGCGGGGTCGCCGGTGCAGCTCTCGCGCGGTCCGAGGATCGCGAACTCGACGCCGGCCTTCTGCAGCAACCGCGCGGTCGACTCGGCCGTGCGCCGCGCGCGCTCGTCGAACGAGGACGCGCAGCCGACCCAGTAGAGGTATTCGGGCGCAGGGTCGCCCGGCTCGAGCACGCGCACGCCGAGCTCGGCAGCCCAGTCGGCACGCTCTGACTGCGGCTTGCCCCAGGGGTTCGACGAGCGCTCGACATCGCGCAGCATCGGCTCGGCCTCGGCCGGGAAGCTCGAATCGACCATCACCAGATGCCGGCGCAGATCGACGATGTGGTCGACGTGCTCGATCGACACCGGGCACGCCTCGATGCAGGCGCCGCAGGTGACGCAGTCCCACACCGACTCCTCGGGCACGGCCCCGGGCACGAGCGGCCCTTGCTCCTGCGCGAGCACGTAGTCGCGCAGACCCATGATCACGAGCTTGGGCGACAGCGACTTGCCCGTGCCCCAGGCCGGGCACGCGTCCTGGCAGCGACCGCATTCGGTGCACGAGTAGGTATCGAGCACCTGCTTCCAGGTCAGGTCGCCGACCGTCCCGGCGCCGAAGCGGATGTCCTCCTCGGCGACGTCCTCGTCGTCGAAGCGCAGCGGCTCGAGGCGCCCCCCCGGGCCCGTGCGCCCGAACCACACGTTGATCGCCGCGGTCGCGATGTGGAGGTGCTTGGAGCGCGGCAGATATGCGAGGAAGCCGAGGATCGTCAGCACGTGCGCCCACACGAACACGCGCTCGAGCACCCGAGTCGCCTGGTTGTCTGCGAACAGGCGCGACAGCGCCTTGGAGATCGGCGACCACGACGCGGGCCAGTCGTTGATGTGCAGCGCGATCCGCGACGCGTGCCAGAGCACGAGCGTGATCACGATCGTTGCGATCAGGGCGAGGATCAGGTCGGCCTCGCCCAGGTGACTACCGGCGAAGCGCGGCGGGCGCATGACCTTGCGGATCCAGACGGCCGCGATCACGCCGGTCAGCACGAGCACGACGAACACGTCGACGAGCAGCGCGTACCACCCCTGGTGGCCGAGCCACGGGAACGTCGCGTGCTTGTCGACGATCCCGATCATCGCGATCACGATCGTCGGCCCGAGCACGAGGAACCCCCAGAAGATGAACGCGTGCATCAGCCCGGGCACGAACCGCGCCAGCAGCTTGCGCTGGCCGAGCACAATCGTCGCCTCGTGCTGGACCCGGCGCGGCGTATCGCCGCCGCGTGTGACCGGCTGCGCTTTACGCGCGAGCCCGACCAGCAGCAGGACGCGGCGCGTGAAGATCACGCCGCTGCACGTCAGTGCGGCCGCTAGCGCGACTGCGGCGACCGGCGAGACTATGCGCCCTTCGCCTTTCGGATCTCAGCGCTGATCGCGGGCAGGATCTCGTGCAGATCGCCGATCACGGCGTAGTCGGCGCTTGCGAAGATCGACGCCTCGCCGTCCTCGTTGATCGCCAGCAACTTCTTGGCGCCCTTGCAGCCGGCCATGTGCTGGGTGGCGCCGCTGATCCCGCAGGCGATGTAGATCTCGGGCGAGATCTTCGTGCCGGTCTGGCCGACCTGGTCGGTGTGGGGGCGCCAGCCTGCGCTGGTGACCGCGCGCGAGCAGCCGACCGCGCCGCCGAGCAGCTGTGCGAGCTCCTCGATCAGCACGAAGCCCTCAGCCGAGCCGACCCCGCGACCGCCCGAGACGACCACGTCGGCGTCGGCGAGCGAGACGCCCGCGGTCGACGCCTCAATTCGCTCACAGATCCGCACATCTCCGTCGGCGGCGGCCACCGGGACGAGCTCGACGTCGGCGGCCGCAGCCGGGGCGACGGTGTGCGGCGCCGTCGTGATCAGCAGCGGCGAGCCGTGAAGCTGTGCCTCCTCGAGCAGGCTGCCGCCCCAGCGCATCCGCGTGACGATCGCGGGCGAGCCCGGCTGCACGGACACGCAGTTGGCGGCCATCGGCTGGTCGAGCTGGGCCGCGACGTGCGCGAGCAGCTCGTTGCCGCGGTCGCTGCCAGGCGCGACGACCGCCACCGGTGAGCGCTGCCCGACGAGCTCGACGACCGCTCTGGCCCAGGCGGCCGGGGCGTAGGGACCGCCGTCGAGCTGGACGGCGGCGGCCTCGGGCTCGAGCGACTGCGCGAACGCGAGCGCCTGCAGTGAGAGATCGTCGTCGGGCGACTCGAGCAGCGCGAGCACGGTCACAGGACACCAACTTCGGCCAGCACCTCGACGACCGCCGGCGCCGCCTCGGCCCCGTGCCCGAGCACCAGCGCCTGCTTGCCTGTGCCCTCCGGCAGCTTCAGCGTCACCATCGCCAGGCGCGGTTCGGCCGGGGTGGGGGAGCTCGTGTCGACCGGCTTGCGCTTGGCGCGCAGTCGACCCGGCACCGACGGGTAGCGCGGCAGGTTGATCCCCTCTTTGACGGTCACGACCGCGGGCATCGGTGCGACGTACACGTCGCGTCCGTCGGCCACCTCCTGCTGGCAGCGCAGCTCGCCGTCGGCGACCTCGATCGCCTTGATGCCGGTCACGCAGGGGAGGCCGAGCGCGTAGGCGACCCGGATCGCGACCTGGTAGTTGCCGGCGTCGGCGGACTCGTTGCCGAACAGGATCAGGTCAAACGGCTCGGGCTGGGAGCGGATCGCCTCGACGATCGCGGCAGCGGTCGCCTGCGCGTCCCACTCCGCGCCGTCGGTCACGAGGTGCACGCCACGGTCGACGCCGATCGCCATCAGGTCGCGCAGCTGCTCCTCGGCCTCGGGAGGGCCGAGCGTCAGCACGGCCGACGAGCCACCGTGCTGCTCGATCAGCCGCACGGCCTCCTCGGCGCCGCACTCCTCGTGCGGACTGACCGTGAAGCCGAGGTGGCGCGTCTGGATCGCGCGCCGGTCGTCGGTCAGCGTGATCTTGCCGCCGGTCAGCGGCACGCGCTTGACGCAGACGAGCACGTTCACGAGCGCACGCGCGTGTTCTCGGGATCGAACAGCGGCGTCGGCCCGGCTGCCGCGACGGTGACCGGGTAGCGCTCGCCCATGTACTCGACCGCCAGCTCGTTGCCAACAACCGCGCGCTCGGGCGGCAGGTAAGTCATCAGGATGTGCTTGCCGATCGACGGCCCGGCGCCGGCGCTGGTGACGTACGAGCGTCGGCCCTTGGCGTCGGTCACTGACTCGCCGTCGCGGGTCAGGACCGGCTCGCCGCCGAGCATGTAGCGCTTGACGCCCGACGCCGAACTGTGGTCGTCGACCGTCAGCGAGCACATGACCGCGGCCGGCTCGGACTCGCGGTGGCGCACGTGCGCTTCCTTGCCGATGAACTCTTGGTCTTTGACCTTGCCCCAGGCCATCCCCGCCTCGACGACATTGAACTCGCTCTCGAGCTCGGCGCCGTAGGCGCGATAGCACTTCTCCAGGCGCCCGGTGGTTCCGTAGACGCCGATCCCGGCCGGGATCAGGCCGTGCGGCGCGCCCGCCTCGACGACGATGTCCCACAGCCGTGCGCCCTGCTCGATCGGGGCGTACAGCTCCCAGCCGAGATCGCCCACGTAGGAGATCCGCGACGCGAGCACCGGGATCGTGTCGACCTCGATCGTCTTGCAGGTCGCAAACGCAAACCCCTCGTGCGTGATGTCGTCGCTCGTCACCGCGGCGAGGATGTCGCGTGCGCGTGGACCCCATAGCCCGAGCGTCGTCCACGCGTTGGTCTCGTCGTGAAGCTGGGCCGAGCCGTCGTCGGGCAGATGGTCGGCGAACCACTTGAGGTCCGACATCCCGTAGGCGCCTCCGGTCACGACCCGGAACTGCTGCGGGCCGAGTCGCATGATCGTCAGGTCCTGCTTGAAGCCGCCGCTGGGCGTCAGCAGCGGCGTGTAGACGACGCGGCCGATCGCGACGTCCATCTGGCGCATCGCGACGCGCTGGACCACGTCGAGCGCTGCCGGCCCGGTGACGTCGAAAACCGCGAACGCCGACAGGTCGACGATCGCGGCACGGTCGCGCATCGCCAGGTGCTCGGCATTGATGATCGGTGACCACCAGCGCGACTCCCACTCGGCCTCGCGGCGCGTGACCCGGTCGCCGTATTCCTCGAGCAGCCCGGCATTGGACTCATACCACTGCGGCCGCTCCCAGCCGGCGGTCTCGAAGAACACCGCGCCGAGCTCGCGCTCGCGCTCATAGAACGGCGGCACGCGAACCGGTCGGTCGGACTCCCACTGCTCGCCGGGGTGGACGATCCCGTACATCTTGTTGAAGCCCTCCGACGCGCGGGCGACGACGTGCCCGTTCGACCGCTGGCAGCCGTAGAAACGCGCCGCATTCGAGCCGTACACGTCGATCTCAGACTCGCCGTGCACGATCAGCTCGGCGACGCTCTTGCCGACGCCCGGGCCTTCCTTGATCCACACCGCGGCCGAAGCCCACAGGCCGCGAACCTCGGGCGTCTCGCCGAGGATCGGCATCCCGTCGCCGGTCACCGACAGCAGCCCGTTGATCGCGTACTTCACACCGACCGTCTCGTCGCCGACGATCTCGGGCATCAGCTCGAGCGCTAGCTCCATCTGCGGGTCGAAGTCGTCCTGGGTGAACGGCAGCTCGGTCGGCGTCAGCGCCGACTCTTCGAGCGACGGGATCTCGTGCGGATCGACCACGATCGGGCGGTGCGCGTAGGAGCCGATCTCGAGGCCCGTACCCTCCTGGCGCTCGTACATGTTCTCGTCCATGTCGCGCACGATCGGGTACTCGATCATCCCGGTCGTGTCCGCGAACCGCGGTGCCGGGCCGATGTCGATCATCTGGTGGACCATCGGCGTCAACGGGATCGAAGCGCCCGCCTTCGCCGCGATCACCGGGCTCCAGACGCCGCAGCAGATCACGACGACGTCGGCGTCGAGGTCGCCGTGGTTGGTGCCCACGCACCGCACGCGGCCGTCGTCGACGTCGATCCGGAGCACCTCGGTGTTGGCCATCACCCTGATTCCCGCCTGCACCGCGCGCTCGCGCATGATCGTGCCGGCGCGCAGCGAGTCGACAACGCCGGCGCCCGGCGTGTAGAAGGCACCGATGATCAGCGACTCGTTGATGAACGGAACCAGCTCCTTGACCTCGGCCGGCGTCAGCATCGACACCGGCTCGACGCCCCACGCTTTGGCCGACGCCAGCCGCCGCGTCAGCTCCTGCATCCGCGCCTGCGTGCGCGCGATCTCGATCCCGCCGCTCTTGGTGAACACGTCGAGTTCGACGTACTGGCGCAGGCTCTCGAGCGTCAGCGCCGTCATCTCCTTGGAGTGGTCGACCGGGAAGATGAAGTTCGAGGCGTGGCCGGTCGACCCGCCTGGGTTGGGCAGCGGGCCCTTGTCGATCAGCGTCACGTTGGTCTCGCCCAGGCGCGTCAGGTGGTAGGCGACGCTGTTGCCGACGATTCCCGCGCCGATCACCACGATCCGGCTGGAGCCGAGTGTCGGGTTGCTCATGTCGGCAACTGATATATCAGATGCCGATTAGGGGGCGCTACTTCAGCGCGGCCTGCAGCGCCTGACGGAACTCGTTGACGCCGAATGCGCCCTCGAGCCGCGCGACGATCTTGCCCTGGCGGTTGATCGTGAACAGCCACGGCTCGGTCTGGAGATGGAACGCTTTGAGCTGCGGCCGCAGGCCCTTCGTCGGCTGGTTGCCGACGTAGACCTCCTGGTGGATGAACGCGATCTTGTTGCCGAACTGCTTCTGGAGCGACACCGCGATGTCGGTCACCGGCCCGCAGACCTTCGAGATACACAGCTGCGGGGTCGAGAACAGCAGCGCGACCGGCTTCTTGCCGAGCACCTGGTTGAGTGACACCGAGTGCATGCTCTCGGGTGGCAGGCGGGTCGTCAGCAGCGACGTGTCGCCGTGCACGCTCGCCGCCGTGTCAGTCGCGATCGACGGCGGGGTCTGCCCGACGCCCGGGATCGGCGAGGATTTTGCGACCGCCACCTCGCCGGGAGAGCCGACGATCCCGCTCGGCGTCAGCGTCATTGCCAGCACCGTGTAGGTGCCCGATTTCGGCAGCGGGATGTTCGCGTGATAGATCGCCTGAATCCCGCCAGGACCGGCGTTCTGCTTGCTGCGGTACTGCGGCGCGACCAGCATCGGATCCGCCGGCGCCAGGTACGGCCCCTTTGCCGGGCTGGTCGGCGTCTTGGAGACGTACAGCGCAGTCGGCGCGTAGACGAAACCCCCCGAGCTTTCGTTCAGCGCGAATGCGACGCGGCGGACGCCCGGTGTGAACGAGCCGGTCGCCGAGCCGAACTGCGCTTGAGACTTGACGAGCGTCGCGAGCTCCTGGAGCGAGCGCCCGTGCGCGGGCGGGAAGCCTTGGGCGAGCGGGTGCTCTGCGCCGGGCAGATCAGACAGCGCGGTCGGGGCCGAATTGGTCTTCGCGCGCTGCGACGCAGACTGCTGCGGACTGGTCTTAACGGCCGACTGCGACGACGTCGAGGACGACGAGGAAGAGCCACCGCATCCGGCGAGGGCGAAGGTCGCGGCGCCGAGCAGCGCGAGGGCGGGAAGTCTGATCATGCTCCTGATGATGTCGGATCGTCGGGTCGCGCTCCTGCGTCCCCACGTTCCGCCGGCGCCAACCGTTTGTAGCGAACCCGGCCCGGATTTCCGCGTTTTGCGTGTAAAGATCCTGTTACTGGAAATCGCGCTCGCCGGTGGTGCGTGCACACCTGGGTTAGAGTCCGCGCCATGATGGCCGAGAGCAGTGATGCGCGTGCGGGGGCGCATGCTCCTCCTCAGCGTTTGCAGAGCCGGCTTCGGGTGGCGGTGATAGACCGCGACCCGGGCTTCCTCCAGGTTCTTTCCAACCGGCTCGAGGCGCTTCGCTGGGATCATCGCTCGTTGTCGAGCGCGGTCACGGCAGAGGTACTGGTCGCGATGCGGCTCAACGCACTCGTGGTCGACGTCGCCGTGCTCGGCCCCGGTAGCTGGGAGTACCTCGAGCGCGTCTGCGCCCGCCTGCCCGGGCTAGCCGTGATCGTCTGCACCGGTCCGTCGTCGGTCGTGCAGCGGGTCCGCGGCCTGCGGCTGGGCGCCGACGCGTGGGTGACCAAGCCGTGTCACCCCGAGGAGCTGATCTGCGTGATGGAGGCAGCCGTCAGGCGCCATCGCCGCACCGAGATGCCGGCGCTCGAAGCGGCGGCGACGGTCGGGGAGATCACGATCCGCCCCGACCTCTATCAGGCCTACTCGGGCGCCTCGAGCCTCGAGTTGACCGCGCGCGAGTTCGAGATCCTGCACCTGCTCGTGCAATCGGACCGGGTCCTGCGCCGCGAGGAGATCTACGAGCGGGTGTGGGGGTACGCGATGGCCCACGGCGACCGCTCTGTCGACGTGTTCGTGCGAAAGCTGCGCCAGAAGCTGCGCGTGGCGTCGCCAGAGTGGAACTACATCCACACGCACTTCGGCGTCGGCTACCGGTTCGCTCCCGAGGCCGAGAACGGACACGTGGCCGACCCCCAGGATGAGCTGCTCGATGAGAGCGAGCTCGACCCGGCGCTGACGAGCTAGCGCCTCCTTTCGCTTCGGGCCCGCGCCCGCCGCGATCACAGGTTCTTCACATCTCGGTTACGTACTCGTAACGCCATGACGTCTGGCCGCCAGCAGCATTTGCCCAGATGGTGGCAACCGCTGACAGGGCCTTCCACGACGTGATCGAGGTCGGCCCGCTGGAGATCCTCCCCGAGGAGCATCTCGCCCGCGCACGAGGCCGGGCGCTGATGCTGTCGATTCGCGAGTTGCGCCTGCTCACCGAGCTGGCTCGGCGTGCGGACCGAATCATGGCCCGCGAGGAGCTCTTCCGGCTGGTCTGGGGTCGGGAGATGCGTCCCGGCGACAGGTCGGTCGACGTCTACGTCCGCAAGCTCCGCGTCAAGCTCGAGGAGGCGCTGCCGGGGTGGCGCTTCATCCACACCCACTTCGGGTTCGGATACCGGCTGGCGGCCGAGCAGGAGCAAAACGTAAACCAGCGGTTCACAACCGATTAACAACTCAGCCGTCCGGCCCGCCGAGACTGTGGCGCACATCAAGTGGAGGAGATGACTTTGAGAAAACGTCAGTTCACTGCGATCGCCACAGCCGTCGGCGTGGCGCTCCTGATCGCCGCGTGCGGCTCCTCGAGCTCAAGCTCGAGCGCGCCGGCGCCAGGAGGTTCGTCGAGCGGCTCGTCGTCGAGCGGCGGCAGCAGCAGCGGCTCGGGCACGATCAACGGAGCCGGGTCGACGTTCGCGGCGCCGATCTACATGCAGTGGGGCTCGACCCTCAAGGGCCAGGGCCTGACCGTGAACTTCAATGCGGTCGGTTCGGGGGCCGGAATCGCCGAGCTGCAGTCGGCCACCGTCGACTTCGCCGGCTCAGACCCGGCGGAGCAGCCCTCGGAGGTCTCGGCAGGCAAGGGTCCCGTCGCGCAGTTCCCGGTCGGGTTCGGTGCGATCACCGTCTCCTACAACCTGTCCGGGGTCAAGAGCGGGATCAAGCTCGATGGCAAGACGCTCGGAGACATCTTCCTGGGCAAGGTCAAGACCTGGGATGACCCCGAGATCAAGGCTTTGAACCCGGGCCTGAGCCTCCCGAGCACCGCGATCACCGTCGTGCACCGGTCTGACTCGTCGGGGACGACGAAGGCGTTCACGACGTTCCTGTCGGCCTACAACCCGGCCTGGACCGCGGCCGCGGGTCAGCCCGACAAGATCGTCAAGTGGCCGACCGGCACCGGCGCCAAGGGCAACTCCGGCGTCGCCGCGGCGATCAAGCAGACCGCCGGTGGGATCGGCTACGTCGAGCAGGCCTACGCGCTGCAGAACGGGTTCACGTTCGCGTCTGTGAAGAACAGCTCCGGCGCGTACGTGACACCGTCGCTTCCGGCGACGTCGGCCGCGGCGGTCGGGATCAAGATCCCGGCGGACCTCGCGATCTCGACGATCAACTCGGGCAACCCGGCGGCGTACCCGATCGTCTCGCAGACGTTCATCGTCACCTACAAGGACATGTGCAAGGCCGGAATCAGCCAGGGAGCGGCGTCCGGGGTCAAGAAGTTCCTGACCTATGGGCTCGGCCCCGGACAGGCGGTCGAGAAGCAGCTGTTCTACGCGCCGCTTCCGGCGAACCTGCTCGCCAAGGACCAGACGCAGCTGGCGGCGCTGACCTGCAACGGATCGCCGATCCAGTAGCGGGCTCGGTGGACGCAAGCGTCTCTACGGTCAGCGGCGGCCGCTCGGTACTCGAGCGGTCGCCGCTGCACCGGCTTCCTGACCAGATCCTGCAGTGGGGGCTGAGCGCGCTCGCGGCCGGTGTCCTGGTCCTGATCGCGTACTTCTTCATCCGGCTGATCGGCCAGTCCTCGACGGCGTTCAGCCACATCGGATTCCTCAACTTCTTCTATCGCAATAACTGGGACGCGTCCCAGGTCCAGGCGGGCGGCGTGTGTGCGACCGCGGCCAACGCCGGCTGCACGTTCGGCGCCTGGGCGCTGATCGTGGGGACGCTGATCACGGCGGCGATCGCGCTGCTGATCGGGGTTCCGGTGGCGATCGGGACCGCACTGTTCGTCACCGAGCTTTGCCCGCGGCGTTTCCGCGGACCGCTGGCGCTGCTCGTCGACCTGCTTGCCGCGGTGCCCTCGGTGGTCTACGGCCTCTGGGGCGTGTTCGTGCTGATCCCGCGCCTCAAGCCGTTTCAGCAATGGCTGGCCAACGCGTTCTCGTTCCTGCCGTTCGTCGGCGGGACGGTTGCCGGCCCGAGCTACTTCATTGCCGGACTGATCCTCGCGATCATGATCCTTCCGATCGTGTCGGCGATCTCGCGAGAGGTGATCTCGACCGTGCCGTCCGAGCACAAGGAGGCGGCGCTCGCGCTGGGCGCGACCCGATGGGAGATGATCCGGATCGCGGTGATCCCGTATTCGCGCGCCGGGATCACGGGCGGAGCGATGCTCGGTCTGGGCCGCGCGATCGGCGAGACGATCGCGGTCGTGCTGGTGATCGGCAACTCGCCACAGCTCGGGGACCAGATCTTCTCGCAGGGCTACACGCTTGCTGCGGTGATCGCCAACGAGTTCGGTGAGGCGGCCTCGACGCCGGTCTACCGATCGGCGCTGTTCGCGGCCGGGCTGGTGCTGTTCGTGCTGACGCTGCTGGTCAACATCCTCGCGCGCCGCTACGTCGTGCGCTCGACGACGGGCAAGCGCAGCGCCGGCGATGTGTTCGCGCCCGAGGCCGCGGTCGAGGGAGCGACGGCATGACCCAGCTCGCACCGATCACCGCGAGGCGGCGGCGGACCGATGTCGCGATGCGCGGCGTGCTCGGCGCGGCCACGATCGTGGCATTGGTGCCGCTCGTGCTTGTCATCTATTACCTGTTCCACAAGGGCCTGGCCGCGTGGAGCAAGGACTTCTTCACCACCGACCCCAACGGCAACTTCCTCGGATATCCAGGCGGGATCCGCTCCGCGATCCTCGGGACGATCGAGATCGTCGCGCTCGCGACGCTGATCTCGGTGCCGATCGGGATCGGCGTCGCGCTGTACCTGACCGAATACGGCAAGGACTCTGCGTTCGCCAACATCGTGCGCTACTTCGTCGACGTGATGACCGGCGTCCCCTCGATCGTGTTTGGCCTGTTCATCTACATCGTGCTCGTGCTCGCACGGGTCGGCGGCACGTTCGCGGCATGGAAGGGGTCGGTCGCACTGTCGCTGCTGATGCTCCCGATCGTGATCCGCTCATCAGAGGTCGTGTTGCTGCTCGTCCCATCCAGTCTCCGCGAGGCGGCGCTGGCGCTCGGCGCGCCGCGATGGCGCGTGGTCGCGCGCGTAGTGCTCCCGACGTCGCTGTCGGGACTGGTCACCGGCGCGCTGCTGGCAATCGCCCGCGGCGCCGGCGAGACCGCGCCGCTGCTGTTCACGGTCGCGTTCGCGCAGGGGCTGACCGGCAAGCTCGGCCAACCGATGAACTCGCTTCCGATCCAGATCTACAACGACATCCAGTCGCCACGTGCCGAAGTTGTCACACGCGCCTGGGGGGCAGCGCTTACGCTCGTACTGATGATCCTGCTTCTCAACTTGATCGCGCGCGCCGCTTCGCGCAGGAGCCGCCTAGGATGAACCCCGATACCGACACCAAGAACAAGGACGCGATCGAAGTGTCTTCCGCAGATCAGCCAACCAGCCAGCCGCAAGACACAGCCGAACCCGCCCCCCGAGCCTCGGCGACGGCCAAGCGCGCCGCGCACTCGGTGACCGTCACCGACTTGCACGCCTACTACGGCGGCCAGGAATCGATCAAGGGAATCAGCATCAAGTTCCCGGCCAATGAGGTCACCGCCCTGATCGGCCCTTCCGGCTCCGGGAAGTCGACGGTTGTGCGCTGCATCAACCGGATGCACGAGGAGATCCCGGGAGCACGCGCCGAGGGCAAGGTGCTGCTCGACGACCTCGACGTATATGACCCCAGGGTCGACCTGACGGCGGTCCGCCGCTCGATCGGGATGGTCTTTCAGAAGCCGAACCCGTTCCCGACGATGTCGATCTTCGACAACGTCGCCGCGGGCCTCCGCCTGACTGGAACCAAGAGCGACAATCTCCGCGAGACGGTCCACAAGGCGCTTCGCGCCGTCGGGCTGTGGGGCGAGGTCAAGAACCGGCTCAACGAGCCCGGGATCGGCCTCTCGGGCGGGCAGCAGCAGCGCCTGTGCATCGCGCGGACGATCGCCGTCGAGCCCGAGGTGATCCTGATGGACGAGCCGGCCTCGGCGCTGGACCCGGGCTCGACGCTGAGGATCGAGGAGCTGGTCGAGGAGCTCAAGGAGCGCTACACGATCGTGATCGTCACCCACAACATGCAGCAGGCCGCGCGGATCGCCGACACGACCGCGTTCATGCTCGAGGGCGAGCTGATCGAGCACGGACCGACCAACCAGATCTTTACGACCCCCCAGGACGAGCGCACCGAGCGTTACGTCACCGGGAAGTTCGGATAGCCGATGCAGGAGACTCGTCACGCGTTCCGGGAAGCGCTGAAGGACCTCGAGCAGCAGACGCTCGGTGGGCTCGACCTCGTCAGCCAGCAGCTCGACCGGGCACTCGAGGCGGTCAGCTACCAGGACGTGGAGCTCGCGGGGATGGTCGTCGCCGACGACGACCGGATCGACGGGCGCTACCTCGAGGTCCATCAGGGGATCCTGTCGCTGCTCGCGCGCCAGGCACCGGTGGCCGGCGACCTCCGGATCGTCGCTGCGCTGCTGCACATCATCCGCTGCATCGAGCGGATGGGCGACCAGTGCGTGAACATCGCCAAGCTTGTGCCGCTGTCGGGCCACGAGCCCCCGAAGGACAAAGACATCCTCGACGCGATCGAGCGCATGGGTCAGCTCGCGCACTCGCAGGTGGCGCAGGCGAAGGATGCGTTCGCGTCGCGAAACGTCGAGCTCGCCCAGGACCTCGTCCGCCAGGACGAGGAGATCAACCGCCTCAACCGCGAGATCTTCCGCTTCGCGGTCGACAAGGGCGACGACCCCGAGCTGCGCGAATGGGCGATGTTCATGATCCTCGTCGCCCGCTGCCTGGAGCGCGTCGGCGACAACACCGTCGACATCGCCGAGCAGACCGTGTTCGTCGTCACCGGGCTGTTCCGCGAGTTCGCCGACGCCTCGACGCCGCCTTCGGAGGCGGCGCCGACCGCCTGACAGCCGGGCGAATCAGATCGCTCCGAGCTTGGCCGCCGGGCCAATGACCGTGGTGCGCCCCGTTCGTACGCTGCGCCCATGGGTACGCGGCCGCCTCAGATCGTGGCGTTTGGCGGTGGCGGCTTCTCGACCGATTGGGGCAACACGCTGCTCGACGACTACGTGCTGGCGCTGACCGGCTGCGAGCGCCCGCGTGTCTGCTTCCTGCCGACCGCGAGCGGCGATGCCGACCACTACGTGGTGAGGTTCTACCGCGCGTTTGCGGCCTCGCGCTGCGAGCCGTCGCACATCTCGCTGTTTCGCCGCGAGACCGGCGTCGGCGACCCGCTCGCGCACCTGCTTGCCCAGGACCTCGTGTACGTCGGCGGCGGCAGCCTGGTGTCGCTGCTCGGCACGTGGCGCGCCCACGGGATCGACCACGCGCTGCGCCAGGCGTGGCAGACCGGCGTCGTGATGTGCGGCGGATCGGCGGGCTCGCTGTGCTGGTTCTCGCACGCCCTCAGCGGCTTCCACGAGGGCCCGGCGCGGAGGATCGAAGCGCTTGGGTTCCTGCCGTGCAGTAATGCCGTGCACTACGACGACGAACCGGGCCGGCGCGAGGCATTCCGCGACGCCGTCGCGGACGGCATGCCGGGCGGGTACGGCGCCGGCGACGCCGCCGCGCTGCACTTCGTCGGCACCGAGCTCGAGCGGGTCGTGTCCTCGCGACCGCGGGCCAGAGCGTTTGAAGTCTCGGCCGGTGCGGGCGGGAACGCCCGCGAGCGCAAGCTGCCGGTCAGCTACCTTGGCGGGGTGGCCGACACCAAGGCACTCGCGGCGTGAACGCCCAGTCCGCGCGGCGGATCCTCGCCATGGGCGGCGGCGGATTCACGATGGGCGAGGTCGAGCCGGCGCTCGATGCGCTGGTGCTGTCGCTGACCGGTAAGGCCGTCCCCAAGGTGTGCTTTCTGCCGACCGCGAGCGGCGATCCCTCTGACCAGGTCGCGCGCTTTCACGAGCGCTTCGGAAGCTGGCCGTGCGAGCCCTCGATCCTGTCGCTGTTTCACCTCGCGCGCGACCGCATCGACCCCGTCAAGCACCTGCTGGCGCAGGATGCGATCTACGTGGGCGGGGGCTCGATGCGCAACCTGCTTGCCGTGTGGCGCGAGCACGGCATCGACGAGGCGGTGCGCATTGCCTGGGAATCGGGCGTCGTGCTTGCGGGGCTGAGCGCCGGGGCGATGTGCTGGTTTGAGGGCGGGGTCAGCATGAGCGCCGGGGCGCCGGCGCCGGTCCGCGGACTCGGCATGCTGCGTGGGAGCCTGTCGGTGCACCTCGACGCCGAGGCCCAACGACTGCCGATCTTCCGCCGGGCGATAGGGAGCGGTGCGCTGCCCTCGGGATATGCGGCCGACGACGGGGCCGCGCTGCTGTTCTCCGGGTCAGAGCTCGCCGAATGCGTCGGCTCCAGGCCAGGGGCGCGGGTCGTGCGGGTGACGCCCAACGACCGTGGCGGTGTGCTCGAGCGCCCACTGCCCGTGCGCCTGCTGAGCGACGTGCGGCGCTTCGAGGCCGAGGCGGTGGACGCCGGCGCCGTCGCGGAGCTGCGCGACCTGCGGGCTGGCGGAAGCCGTTGGCGGTAGCGGGCCTCCTGGCCCACCGCTGACCGCCGGCGCGCCGCGCACTATGCTGGCGCGACCGTGGCGGGCCAGAGCTCAAAGCGCCGGTCGCGCAAGCGACGCAATCCCGAGACAGCGCCCCGCGCGGTCCCGTCCCAGCGCCGCGAGCAGCGCGCCGGGAAGGTCGCCTCACCGCCGTCGACGCCCGCGCGCCGCGAGCAGCCCCGGCGCAACGCACTCGGCACCTATGGCGAGCGGCCGCCGAGCCCGTTTGGCGGCCTGCCGGTGTCGGAGGTCGCGATCTTCGTGGGCGCGATCGGGCTGATCGTCGGGATCATCCAGCAGGGTGGCGCGGCGCTGATCGCCGGCTCGATCGTGTGCACACTCGGCGTGCTCGAGATCACGATCCGCGAGCACTTCTCCGGCTACCGGTCACACACGATCCTGCTGGCGGGGGTTCCCGCGGTGGTCGCCGAGGTTCTGTTCGTCTCAGTGATCGGCGAGCCCAACCCGCGGCTGCTGCTGCTGGCGATCGTGATCCCGATCTTCTCGGTCCTGTTCTGGCTGCTGCGTAAGCGCTTCGCCGTCGCTAGACAGGCGCGCGTCGCTCGGCCCCCGATGGCCTGAGCGTCTCAGACGGGCCGTGATCCTCGCCGGTCAGGGTCGTCGGCAGCAGGATCGAGAAGATCGCGCCGCCGTCGGCGGCGTTGGCGGCGCTGACCGAGCCGCCGTGCTGGATCGCGACCTGACGCACGATCGCCAGCCCGAGGCCGCTGCCCTGGCGCCCGCGGCTGTTGGTGCCGCGGAAGAAACGGTCGAACACGAACGGCAAGTCAGCTTCATCGACGCCGGTCCCGTGGTCGCGCACGCGCAGACCCGCCGCGTCGACCGTGACCTCGATGACGCCGCGCGGCGGCGAGTGGCGCGCCGCGTTGTCGAGCAGGTTGTTGGCGGCTCGCGCGAGCCGCTCGGGACCCCCCTCGACGACCACCGGTGCGAGCGACACGTCGAACACGACCTCGGGGTTGTCGCGGCGCGCGCGCGCGACCGACTCGTCGACGATCCGGTCGAGCCGCACGTCCTCGGCCATCCCGACCGGCAGGTCGCCCCGCGCGAGGTCGATCAGGTCGTTGATCAGCGCGCTCATCTCTTCGCTTTGCTCGACGACGTCGGTGAGCAGCCGCCGCCGGTCCTCGTCGCTGAGCCGGCCGCCGGCGAGCAGCACCTCGATGTTCGTGCGCAGGCTCGTGATCGGCGTGCGCAGCTCGTGCGACGCATCGGCGACGAGCTGGCGCTGGGCGCGGACCGAGTCGTCGAGCTCGGCACGCGAGTGCTGCAATCGCTCGATCATCGCGTTGAAGCGCGTCGCGAGCTGCCCGACTTCGTCGTCGTGGTGGACGTGAATCCGGCTCGTCAGGTCTTCGGTCTCTGAGATGTGCTGCGCGGTCTGCGCGACCTCGGCGAGCGGCGCCAGCACCGACCGCGCCGCGAGCCGGCCGAGCAGGGCGGCGAGCGCGATCCCGCTGGCTGCCAGCAGGGTCAGGATCAGGCGCAGGTGCGCGAGCACGTGGTCGGTGCCGCTGAGCGGGCGCGCGAGTTGTACAGCGGCCGGCTCGAGGTCGAAGCCGACCCTGACCTGCGCCGGCAGCACCAGCTCGCGCAGGTGGTTGCTGCCGACATACACATCGCGGATGTACATGCCGCCGCTGCCGTTGGCGACCGCGCGCACGTGCGCGTCGATCGGGAGGTTGTAGTTGCCGCCGCGCTGATTGGTCGCGCCGACCAGGACCTGCCAGTAAGGGGTCGGTCCGCCCGCGCTCGGCGGGATCCCCGGCAGCGACTGGTTGAGCGCCTGGTCACCGACGTGCTGCACGGCGGTCGCCTGCGCGCGCAGGGCGTCGTCGACCTGACCGCGCAACTGCCCTCGCACGACCCAGTAGCAGACGAGCGCCGCCAGCAGGATCGCGATCGCGACTGCGGCGGCGGCTACATAGGACAGTCTGCGACGCAGCGACATGCCTGCGGCGCCGATCAGTCTCTCAGCACGTACCCGACGCCTCTGACCGTGTGCAGCAGCCGCGACTCGCCGCCGGCCTCGGTCTTGCGGCGCAGGTACCCCATGTACACGCCGAGTGCGTTGGACGTCGGTCCAAAGTCGTATCCCCACACGTGTTCGAAGATCGTCGATCGCGTCAGTACCTGGCGCGGGTGGCGCAGGAACAGCTCGAGCAGCAGAAACTCGGTCTTCGACAGCTCGATCAGCCGGTCGGTGCGGTGGACCTCGTGTGCCACCGGGTCGAGCACCAGGTCGGCGTAGGCCAGCACCTCGCCGTCCGCTCCTTCACCGGAGCGCCGCAGCAGCGCGCGCAGCCGTGCCTGGAGCTCGCGCAGTGCGAACGGCTTGACCAGGTAGTCGTCGGCGCCGACGTCGAGTCCCTCGACGCGGTCGTCGATCGCGTCGCGCGCGGTCAGCATCAGGATCGGCGTACGGTCACCGGCTTTGCGCATCCGCCGCGCGAGCTCGAGCCCGTCGAGCCGGGGCATCAGCACGTCGAGGATGACCGCGTCCGCCGGGGAGCGCGCAAGCACGTCGAGTGCCTCCTCGCCGTCGGCCGCAAGCTCGACCTCGTAGTTGTCGAGCCGCAGCGCACGTTCTAGCGCCCGCCGAACGGCGGGCTCGTCATCGACTACAAGGACGCGCGCCATGTGAGTGATGATGGACGTTGCACGTAAACGTTCTTGAAGAAGCTTAGGACCTTCCGCACGCGGCTTCGCGATCATGGCATCTGATGTCGCTTGGCTCGTATCGATCAAAGCGCGATTTCGGGAGCACGCCTGAGCCCAAGGGTGACGCCGAAACGGCGCAGGACGCCAACCGCTTCGTCGTCCAGCAGCACGACGCCACCCGCCTGCATTGGGACCTGCGGCTCGAGCACGACGGCGTGCTCGCCTCCTGGGCGGTGCCGAACGGGATCCCTCCGGACCCCGCCGACAACCGGCTCGCGGTGCGAACCGAGGACCACCCGCTCGAGTACCTCGACTTCCACGGCGAGATCCCGAAGGGCCAGTACGGCGCCGGCACGATGACGATCTGGGACAGCGGCAGCTACGAGCTGCACAAGTGGGACGAGCGCAAGGTCGAGATCACGTTCCACGGCGAGCGGCTCAGCGGTCGCTACGGGCTGTTTGTGATCGGCCGAGACGAGGCCTCCAAGCAGGACTGGATGATCCACCGGATGGATCCGCCCGCGGATCCCGACCGCACGCCGATGCCAGAGCGCGTGGTGCCGATGCTCGCCCGCCCCGGCGAGCTCCCCAAGCCCGAGCGCGGCTGGTCCTACGAGGTCAAGTGGGACGGCGTGCGTGCGGTCGCCTATGTCCAACCCGGCCGGTTGCGGCTCGAGAGTCGCAACCTGAACGAGATCACCAACGGCTACCCGGAGGTGCGGGGGCTGATCGCGAACCTCGGCATGCACGAGGCGGTGCTCGACGGTGAGATCGTCGCGTTCGACGAGGAAGGGCGCCCGAGCTTCGAGCGCCTCCAGCGCCGGATGCACGTGACCGCGCCCAACGCGGTCCGCCGGCTCGCCGCGAGCAGCCCGGTCGTCTACGCGATCTTCGACCTGCTCTACCTCGACGGCCACTCGCTGACCGAGCTCCCGTATCGCGAGCGGCGCGCGCGGCTCGAGGAGCTCGGGCTTGGCGGTCCCGCGTGGCGCGTCCCGGCGGCCCACGCCGACGCCGGCAAGCGGCTGCTCGAGGCGACCGGAGCGCAGGGCCTCGAGGGGATCGTCGCCAAGCGGCTTGACTCGCACTACGAGGCAGGCCGGCGCACCGGCGCTTGGCTGAAGATCAAGCACACGCGCCGGCAGGAGCTCGTGATCGGCGGCTGGATTCCCGGCGAGGGCCGGCGCGCCGAGCGGATCGGGGCGCTGCTGATGGGTTACCACGAGGACGGCAGGTTCGTGTACGCCGGGCGCGTCGGCACCGGCTTCACCGAGCGCACGCTCAACGAGTTGCGCAAGCGGCTTGCGCCGTTGCGGCGCGAGACGTCGCCGTTTCACTCGGCGCCGAAGCTCCCGCGCGAGTCGGTGTTCGTCGAGCCGGCGCTCGTCGCCGAGATCGAGTTTCGCGAGTGGACGGGGGAGGGGGTGATGCGCGCGCCGTCGTTCAAGGGCCTGCGCGAGGACAAGACGCCGCGCGAGGTCACGCGCGAGGGCGTCGCTGCGGCTGACGACGCCGGCGGTGTCGCGCCCGATGCGCCCGAGGCGCTGTTCGACGAGGTGGAATCCCTGCCCGAGGGCGCGCTTGGCGTGCTGACCGAGGGGCGCAGGCTGAAGATCTCCAACTGGGACAAGGTCCTGTTCCCCGAGACCGGGTTCACGAAGGGCGACCTCGTCGCCTACTACGCGCGGATCGCCCCGGCTGTGCTGGCGCACCTCCGCGACCGGCCGCTGACGCTCAAGCGGTACCCCAACGGCGTGGAGTCCCAGTACTTCTACGAGAAGCAGTCGCCGTCGCATCGCCCCGAGTGGGTGCAGACGGTGCACGTCGGCTCGATCGACTACACGCTCGCGCAAGACCGGCCGACGCTCGTCTGGCTGGCGAACCTCGCCGACGTCGAGCTGCACACGTCGCTGTCGCTCGCCCAGCACGCCGAGCGGCCGACGATGCTCGTGTTCGATCTCGACCCGGGTGCGCCCGCTGGGATCGTCGAATGCTGCCGGGTCGGACAGGTGCTGCACGGCCTGTTCGATCAGATCGGGCTCGAGAGCTTTGCCAAGACGTCTGGCTCGAAGGGCCTGCAGGTGTACGTGCCGCTCAACACCGAGACCGAATACGCACAGACCAAGACGTTTGCCCGCAAGATCGCCGAGCTGCTCGAGCAGCGGATGCCCGAGCTCGTCGTGTCGCGAATGACCAAGCGGCTGCGCCCGGGCAAGGTGCTGGTCGACTGGAGCCAGAACGACGCCCACAAGACGACCGTCACCGCCTACTCGGTACGCGCGCGCGAGCGGCCGACGGTGTCGACGCCCGTCAGCTGGGAGGAGGTGGCCGACTGCCAGACCAACGGCGATCCGGAGATGCTGACGTTCGACACCGAGCAGGTGCTCGCGCGGGTCGACGAGCTCGGCGATCTGTTCGCGCCTGTCGTCAGCCTCGGGCAGCGGCTGCCTGCGATTGGTTAAGTGCACGCGTACGTTGAACGGAGAGGCCTGATGGCGCGAGCGCTTGGCCTGATCGCGGTCGCAGTGAGCAGTGCAGCGCTGACTGGTTGCGCCGGCACGACGTTGCTGGCCAACCGCGATCAGAGATCGTCGATGCCGACGGGCACGACGAGCACTGCTACGACGACGAGCACCGGCACGCCTACGACGAGCCCGGAGGCCGAGGCCTATCTTCAGGCGCTCAGCCGCGAGCAGGCCAAGCTCGCCGCGGCCGAGCGCGCGATCCCGCGCGGAGCGCGGACGCCGGCCGCGCTGGCGCGCTCGATCCGCCTGCTGCAGCGAGCGATCGTCCAGCTCGCCGGCGACCTGCAGGCGATCACGCCACCTGACCAGGTCGCGCGGGCGCACGGGGCGCTCGTGTTCATCGTGCACTCGTACGCGGTCCGGCTCGGAGCGGCGGCGCGGCTGGCGGTGAGGCCCGGGGGAGAGCTGCGTGCGGCGAACATGTTGATCTCGGCGACGACGACGGCCAGCCAGCAGTTCAGCTCGACCGTCACCCAGATAAATGCCGCTCTCGGCCACTGATCGCGGGCCGGGTAGCCGTGCTCGATCCGTCGCTTTAGGATGATGCCTGCGATGGACCAGATCACCCTGCGAAACCGTCTGCTGGTTGCTACCAGCATGTGGCGCGAGGCAACCGGCGACCCGCTGCCCAAGCTCGAGCCGGGCGATCCCGCCGACCAGATTCAGAGCTTTGAGATCCAGCTCGTCGATCGCCTGTGGGAGCACGCGACGCCTGACACCGCACGCGACGTCGCCGACCGCACCTGGGACCTCGTCCACGACCGCACCGACGAGGATCCAGTGAAGCAGCGCGTGATCGAATGCCATCAGGCGCTGGCGCGGATGACGCGGCTGGGCGATTAGTCCCGGTCGCGGTAATGCTCCACGAGCACCATTACACCCTTGACCAGGCGACGGCGGTCCGCGGCTGGGTGGCTGATCGGATCGGATCGATCCGGCGCTCGCAGGCCGAGTTGGTCGCGCTCGGCGCTCACGCGCGCGCGGGGATCGAGTCCCTCGATCCGCAGACCGGTGGCTCGTACCCCGGCAGGGAGGTTGCGACGGCCCTCGTCGCGGTTAGCCGTGCGCTGAACGAACTCGAGGCGGTCGACGTGGTCGTACGCGACGTCGAGCGCGGGCTGGTCGACTTTCCGGCGCTTCGCGGCGGCGAGGAGATTTACCTCTGCTGGCTCGTCGACGAGGACGAGATCGGGTTCTGGCACGAGCCCGACGCCGGCTTCGCCGGGCGCCAGCCACTGTGATCGCGTCGGTTCCCGCGGGCGATCAGACGACGGTCGGTGTGACCGTCTCGGGGCGCGCGAGCTGGTTGCGCGGCAGCCCGGCCGAGGCGTAGGCGTCGGCTTCGTCGAGCGTCTCGCGCTCGAGCAGCGATGTGGCGAGCGAGTCGAGGTTGGAGCGGTGGCTGCGCAACAGGTCGCTGACCTCGTGGTGCGCGGACTCGACGATCCTCCTGACCTCCTCGTCGACGATCCGCTGCGTCGCCTCGGAGGTCTCGCTTGCGCCGGGCAGCAGCGGGCCGAAACCGTCGCGGGGGATCACCGCAATCGGCCCGATCGCGCGACTCATGCCCCAGCGGCCGACCATGTGGCGAGCGATCTCGGTGAGCTGCTGGATGTCTGACTCGGCGCCGGTCGTGAGGTCGCCGAGCACGATCTCCTCGGCCGCGCGCCCGCCGAGCGCGACCTTGATGCGCGCGCGCAGGTACTCCTCGTCGAAGTTGAAGCGGTCGGCGTCGGGCGCGGAGAAGGTCACGCCGAGCGCCTGCCCGCGCGGGATGATCGACACCTTGCGCACCGGGTCGGCACTCCGGGTCAGCATCCCGACGATCGCGTGCCCGGCCTCGTGGTAGGCGGTGCGGCGGCGATCGTCCTCGCTGAGCATCACCCTGCGCTCGGCGCCGAGCACGATCCGCTCGAGCGCGTCTGAGAGGTCCTCGCGGGCGACCTGCTTATGGTTGCGCCGAGCCGCAAGCAGCGCTGCCTCATTGGCGAGGTTGGCGAGGTCGGCACCGACCATCCCGGGCGTCGAGGAGGCGAGCGCACCGAGGTCGACGCCGTCGTCGAGCGGGACCGAGCGCGTGTGGACCGCGAGGATCGCCTCGCGCCCCGCGCGGTCGGGCGGCTGCACCGACACACGCCGGTCGAAGCGCCCTGGCCGCAGCAGCGCCGGGTCAAGGATCTCGGGACGGTTGGTTGCGGCGAGCACGATCACGCCGCTACGCGCGTCGAAGCCGTCCATCTCGGTGAGGATCTGGTTGAGCGTCTGCTCCCGCTCGTCGTGGCCGCCGGAGATGTTCGTGCCCCCGCCCGACCGCGAGCGGCCGACCGCGTCGAGCTCGTCGATGAAGATGATCGCGGGTGAGGCGGTCTTCGCCTGCTGGAACAGGTCACGCACGCGCGAGGCGCCGACCCCGACGATCATCTCGACGAACTCCGACGCCGACATCTGGAAGAACGGCACGCCGGCCTCGCCGGCAACTGCGCGGGCGAGCAGCGTCTTGCCGGTTCCCGGCGCGCCGCTGAGCAGCACGCCCCGCGGGATCCTGCCGCCGAGCTTCAGGTACTTGTCGGGGTTCTTCAGGAAGTCGACGATCTCGGTCAGCTCGTCCTTGGCCTCGTCGATCCCGGCGACGTCGGCGAACGTGACCGGCTGCTCGCTTGCCTCCACGCGCCGCGCGCGCGAGCGTCCGAACGACATCAGCCCGCCGGCGCCACCGGCGCCCGCCGAACGCCTGACGAAGAGGACGAGCAGCCCGACGATCAGCAGCGTCGGGCCGAAGCCGAAGATCAGGCTCTCAATGAACGACGGGCCCGTGTCCGGGTTGTTGGCGTTGATCGTGACGTTCGCGGCTTCGAGCTGCGCGAACAGCTGGGTGTGGTTGGCGAACGACGGAATCTGCGTCGAGAACCCGGTCCTTGTCGACACGCCGTCCACGTTGGGGTACCGCACAGCGTGCTTGAACGTGCCCTGAATCGAGTCTGTTGTCGAGGAGATCTCCTTGACGTTGCCGGCCTTGATCTGCGCCAGGAACGTCGGGCTGTATGGGATCCGCACGCGAGCCGGCGGCCCAAGCGCGACCGACGAGATCCAGAGGTTGACCGCGAGCGCGGCGACGACGAGCCCGACGATCAGCCAAGTCCGGTTGCGCTTGGACGGCGGGCCATCTCCCGATGGCTGGCGGGTCGGGCTCCCGCTCGGCTTGGGGGTGATCCGCCAACCGGGACGCGGCTGCGTTCCGTTCTCGCGCGGAGGCGGATCGCGCTGTGCCGGTTCGTCGCTCATCTCACTGATTGTCGCAAGCGCCGCCCGCCGCTTACCGAGATCTTCAGTGAGTCCGACTCAGATCGTCTCCAGGCGCGTGCGAAACGTGTCCGCGCCCTCGACGCTCGCGCCCGCTGCCCACGCCTGGTCGGCGAGCCCGCGATCGGAGGTGACGACGCGCACGGCGCTCGGATTGGGGTCGGCCCGCAACAGCCTGACGATCTCCTCGTCGGCGGCATTGCGCTTTGGCCGGGGCGCGTGCGCGATGTCGATCACCGTCGAGCGGATTGGCGGCGATGGCGGGCGCTCGAACACGACGGTCACATCCTCGCCGTCGCTCGCTGCCCAGCGTTCGAGCATGTCGACGAGCCGCAGCATCGCCGCGTCGCGATCCTTCCACCACGCGTCGGGCCGCGTCCCGATCACGTTCATGCCGTCGACCAGCCAGCGCATCGGGTTCGAGGGTAGTCGGGTCGCCTCGGGCGGGGCGGGGGCCAGCCCGGGGCGGGGCGGGGACCGGGCGGGGGCGGGGCGGGGATTTCGTCGCACGCGGCGTGCGGAGAGCATCGCGTGTGACGAACCCCCCGCCCACCGGGGGCAAGGTCACACGCGGCGAGCTCGCGGGTTCGCGTGTGACGTAATCCCCGCGCGGTAATCCCCGCGCCGCGGCGTCCCCGCGCGGCGGCACCGGGAACAACGTTCCGCGCTCGGCGACTGCCGCGACCGATGGAACGCTCTTCCCGCCAGACGGGAATTTCGTTCCTCTCGATGAGCCCCGCGAGCCGAGGAGAACATTTCCGTCGCTGGACGCCGCTTTCGTTCCTCACAGCGCGCGGACCGCGGGCGAAGGAACGTTCCCGTCGCCTGCTCGCGCCCGCGAAACCCCTACTCATCGCCTCCCGGCGGCCTTCGGCCCCGCTTGCGCTCGCCGCGATGGCGCTTGGCTTCCAGCCGGCGTTGCACGGAGCCCTTCGTCGGTTTGGTCGCGGTTCGGGGGCGGCGGACGGCGAGCGCGGAGGTCAGCCGGCGCTGGAGGCGCTCGAGCGCGAGCTCGCGATTGCGCGCCTGGCTGCGCTCGTCTTGGGCGACGGCGACGACGCGCGGGCCGAGGCGGGCGGTCACGCGGTGCTTCTGCTCGTCGGTCAGCGAGGTCGATGCGGCGACGTCGAAGATCGCCTCGATTCGCGACGCGGTGACGTTCGCATGCTGGCCACCGGGGCCTGACGATCGCGATGCGCGAAACGCGATCTCACGCAGCGGAATCGTCGCGTGGCGGCCAATCGGCATCGGGTCTTGCATCGCCCTCAAGGATGCACTGAAACGGGGACGGGGCGGGTGACGGGTCCGCTGGCGCCCGTGATACCTTGCGCGCCGTAAAAGTCGCCACGAAACGGTCGGGCGGCGGACCAAGCTGGTGCAGGCCCCCGGGGTACGTGCAGAGTCGCATCATCCGGTAGCAGCACTTCAAGCTACGGAGGGAGTCAGTCATGCCTAGTGGAACAGTCAAGTGGTTCAGCGACGAGAAGGGGTTTGGCTTCATCACCCCGGATGAGGGCAGCCGGGACCTGTTCGTGCACCACTCGAGCATCAACGGCGACGGCTACCGGTCACTCGCCGAGGGCTCCAAGGTGTCCTACGAGGAAGAGGCCGGGCCGAAGGGCCCGAAGGCGATCAACGTAACGAAGATCTAGCCGGCCGCCGACACCCCCGCGATCCGCACGCGGGGTGGGGGAATCGACCTTCTAGCATCGCCGGAATGGCGGATTGGGTAACGATCTCCTCGCTGGCGACCGCCGGCGGGACGCTCGTGCTCGCCGTGGCAACGTTCAGCTCGGTCAGGTCCGCCAATCGCTCGGCGCGCCTTGCCGAGCGTTCGCTGCTCGCCGGCCTGCGCCCGATCCTTATCCCGACACACGAAGACGATCCCGACCAGACCGTGCGCTTCGGCGACGGGATCCTGATCCGGGTGCCCGGGCACGGCGCCGCGATCGATCTGCAGGGCGACAACCTCTACCTGGGGATCGGCCTGCGCAACGGCGGCACTGGCCTGGCGGTGATCCACGGCTGGCGCGTCGAGGCCCAAGACCAGACCGGCAACCAGCCGCCATCGCTCGACGACTTCCGTCCCCAACAGCGGGACCTGTACGTCCCGGCCGGCGAAACGGGCTTCTGGCAGGGCGCGATCCGCGATCGATCGGACCCCGAGTACAACGAGCTGCGGTCCGCTCTGCGAACAGGTGCGCGCGTAGCGGTCGACCTGATCTACGGAGACTATGAGGGCGGGCAGCGCACGATCGCTAGGATCGGTCTGACCAGAGATGGTGATGCTAAGGACTATCGGGCAGAGGTGGGGCGGTACTGGAACGTCGACGGGAGCGATCCGCGCGAGCGGCCCGAGTCAAACGTTCCCGTCCCCCAGCCGCCTTACAATCAGTAATTGGGTGAGTCAGGCGCGCACGACGCAGAAGGTATGAGGGCATGACCAAGACGATTGAGGAGCGCGAGCGCGTTGTCGTGCGCTTCGCGGGCGACTCCGGTGACGGCATGCAGCTGGCCGGCAGCCGCTTCACCGACGCGACCGCGGTGCTGGGCAACGACCTCGCGACGTTGCCGAACTTCCCGGCGGAGATCCGTGCCCCGGCGGGCACGCTGGCGGGCGTCTCGGCGTTCCAGATCCACTTCGCCTCGCGCGACATCCTGACCCCGGGCGACGCGCCCAACGTGCTGGTCGCGATGAACCCGGCCGCGCTGAAGGCCAACCTGCCCGAGCTCGAGCGCGGCGCGACGATCATCGTCAACGAGGACGCGTTCACCAAGCGCAACCTCGAGAAGGCCGCCTATTCCGCCAACCCGCTCGAGGACGGGTCGCTGAGTGCCTACCGGGTGCACCGGATCCCGATGACGAGCCTGACGACGAAGGCCGTCGAAGGGGTCGAGGACGCTTCGACCCGCGACGCCGGCCGCGCCAAGAACCTGTTCGCGCTCGGGGTCCTGTCGTGGCTCTACGGACGCCCGACGGACGTGACCAGGCGCTGGATGGAGCAGAAGTTCGCGCGCAAGCCGGCGGTGCTCGCGGCCAACCTCGCGGCCTTCAACGCGGGCTGGTCGTTCGGCGAGACGACGGAGCTGCTCGACGTGCAATATCGCGTCAACCCGGCGACCGACGTGCTCCCGGG
Organism: Solirubrobacteraceae bacterium; assembly: GCA_036490775.1. GTDB lineage: Bacteria > Actinomycetota > Thermoleophilia > Solirubrobacterales > Solirubrobacteraceae > Palsa-465. The sequence continues at coordinate 34,913 of DASXDD010000020.1, forward strand.
CACCTACCGCAACGTCGACGGCACGACCGCGCTCGCGCTGGGACTGATCGCTGCGAGCGTGCGCAGCAAGCTGCCGCTGCTGCTCGCGAGCTATCCGATCACGCCCGCCTCTGAGCTGCTGCACGAGCTTTCGCGCCACACGAACTTCGGCGTGCGCACGATCCAAGCCGAGGACGAGATCGCCGCCGCCGGGATGGCGCTCGGCGCCGCGTTCGGTGGCCGTCTCGGCGTGACCGCGACCAGCGGTCCGGGCATGGACCTGAAGGCCGAGACGATCGGGCTGGCGATCATGCTCGAGTTGCCGATGGTCGTGATCGACGTCCAGCGCGCCGGCCCATCGACCGGAATGCCGACGAAGACCGAGCAGTCCGACCTGCTGATGGCGCTGTACGGCCGCCACGGCGAGTCGCCGCTGCCCGTGATCGCGCCGAGCACGCCGGGCGGATGCTTCGACGCCGCGTTTGAGGCGGTGTCGATCGCGGTCCGCTACCGGACGCCCGTGATCCTGCTCTCCGACACGTTCCTGGCCTCGTCGTCTGAGCCTTGGTCGGTCCCGTCGGTCGACGACCTGCCCGAGATCGACCCCGCGTTTGCGACCGCGCCCGACCTCGATGGCGACGAGTTCCTGCCCTACGCCCGCGACGAGCAGCTGGCGCGCCCCTGGGCGATTCCGGGGACGCCGGGCCTGCAGCACCGGATCGGTGGTCTGGAGAAGACCGACGGCACGGGCAACATCTCCTACGACGGCGCCAACCACCAGCGGATGACCGATCTGCGAGCGGCAAAGGTCGACGGGATCGAGGTGCCGCCGCTGTCGGTCGACGCCGATCCGGGCGCGACGCTGCTGGTGCTCGGCTGGGGCTCGAGCGAGGGCACGATCCGCGCCGGCGTGCGCCGCGCGAGGCTCGCCGGCCACAAGGTCGCGTCCGCGCACATTCGCCACCTGAGCCCGCTGCCGGCGAACACTGGTGACGTGCTGCGCTCCTTCGACCGCGTGCTGGTCCCGGAGATGAACAGCGGCCAGCTCGCGCAGGTCCTGCGCGCGAAGTACCTGGTCGACGTCGAGTCCTTCAGCAAGGTGCAGGGCCTGCCGCTGTATGCGGTGGAAATCGAGCGCGAGATCGAGGAGCGGCAATGAGCGTCGTCACCAACGGACATCACGGCGCGCCGCTGACCAAGGCCGACTTCCAGTCAGACCAGGAGACCCGCTGGTGCCCCGGCTGCGGCGATTATGCCGTGCTGTCGGCGGTGCAGCAGTTCATGCCCGAGCTCGAGATCCCGCCGGAGCGGATCGTGTTCATCACCGGGATCGGCTGCGCCGGGCGGTTCGCCTACTACATGAACACGTACGGGATGCACGGCATCCATGGCCGCGCGCCGGCGCTGGCGACCGGGCTGGCATCGACGCGTCCCGACCTCTCGATCTGGGTGGTCTCGGGCGACGGCGACGCGCTGTCGATCGGCGGCAACCACCTGATCCACTCGCTGCGCCGCAACGTGCCGCTGAAGATCCTGCTGTTCAACAACCAGATCTACGGGCTGACCAAGGGACAGGCGTCGCCAACATCCGAGATCGGCAAGATCACGAAATCGACCCCGTTCGGGGTTGCCGACTACCCGTTCAACCCGGTCGCGCTCGCGCTCGGCGCCGAGGCCTCGTTTGTAGCGCGGACGATCGACCGCGACCGCAAGCACCTGACCGAGGTGCTGCGGGCTGCCGCCACGCATGAGGGCGCCGCGCTGGTCGAGATCTACCAGAACTGTCCCGTGTTCAATGACGGCGCGTTCGACGCGCTGACCGAGAAGGACGTCAAGGACGCGAACCAGATCCGGCTCCAGGCAGGCCAGCCGATCCGCTTCGGCGTCGGCGGCGAGCGCGGAGTCGCGCGCGCCCGCGACGGAGGGCTCGAGATCGTCGACGTCGCCGACGTCGGCGAGGACGCACTGATCGTCCACGACCCGCACCGCGCCGACCCGGGCCTCGCGTTCTCGCTCGCGCGGCTCGCAGAAGACCCGACCGGCCCGACGCCGATCGGGATCTTCCGCGATGTCGACCGCCCGGTGTTCGGGCGCGTCGGCCCGCCGGTGCAGACCACGGCTTCGACCGCGGAGCTGTCCGAGCTGATGCTCGGCGGCGACTCGTGGTCGGTCGCCTGAGCCCCTAGCTTCGCGCACACCGGTCGGTTAGGGTCGCCCTCGGACGCCCTAGGGGAGTCGACGTCATGTCCGGGCGGTTCCCGGCGACGCGTTCCTGGCCGACGCGATCTCGCTGACGCCGAGCGACAGCGGCAGGATCGGCACCAGCTGCTGAGTACCCTCGGGGTGTGAGCACTCCGGACCTCGAGCTGTTGTGGTGGGAAGGCTGCCCGTCGACCGAGAAGGCGCTGTCGGAGCTGCGCGACGCGCTGCGCGACGTCGGCCTCGGCGGTGCCGAGATCCAGATGCGCGAGATCGACAGCGACGTCGAAGCGCAGCAGGCGGGCTTTCGCGGCTCGCCGACAATCCTGATCGACGGAGCCGACGTCGCCGGAGCGTCTGCCGACGACCAGATCGGCTTGGGATGTCGCGTGTACCGCCGCCGCGACGGCCGGATCACACCAACCCCTGATCCTGACGACCTGCGCGAGGCGCTGCGGCGGGCGGCCGAGCGCGTGAGGTGAGCAGATGACCGTTTCAATCGGCGATACCGCCCCCGAGTTCGAGCTGCGCGACACCGACGGCAAGTCGTGGTCGGCGCCCAACGGCGACGGCGCGACCGCGACCGTCCTCGTGTTCACCTGCAACCACTGCCCGTACGCGCTCGCGTGGCACGGCCGGATCGCCGACGCCGCGCGCGACTACGCAGACCGCGGCGCGCGCTTTTACGCGATCAGCTCCAACGACGCAGAGCGCTACCCGCGCGACTCCTACGAGGCGATGCAGGCCCGCGTCGCCCGGGAGGACTGGCCGATGCCCTACCTGTACGACGAGTCACAGGACGTCGCCCGCGCCTACGGCGCGAAGACGACTCCCGACGTGTTCCTGCTCGACCGCAACGGCAAGCTGAGCTACCGCGGCGCGCCTGACGCCGATTACGACGATCCCGGCCAGCACGCCCAGTGGCTGCGCGATGCGCTCGACGCGGTGCTCGCCGACGAGGCGCCGAGCCGCCCCGAGAGCCGGCCGATCGGCTGCTCGATCAAGTGGAAGCCGTAGGCAGGCTTAGTGCTCCCCACCGTAAATACCGTCGCATTCGAGACGCCTCGGGCGGCGTCTGCCTTCGTCCTCGGATCTCGCTGTAGCTCCGCTACAGCTTCGCTCCTGCGTCCTCGGCATCCATCCGCCCGCGACGCCTCTCGGTGCGACCGTATTTGCGGCGCGAAGCACTCAGGCGACGTGACCGTCGGCGGGCTCGAGCGGGAGCCCGGCGGCGGCCCAGTCGAGCAGGCCGCCCTCCATGTTGTGGGCGTCGTAGCCGGCGACGCGGAACGCCTCGGTGGCCATCGCCGAGCGGCTGCCGCTGCGGCAGTAGAACACGATCGGGCGGTCGCGATCGAGCGTGTGCGCCTGCTCGGACAGTTCGGTCAGCACGACCAGGCGGTCGCCGTCGATCCGGCCGGCCTCGTGCTCGTAAGGCTCGCGGACGTCGACGAGCTGGATTTCGCCACTCTTCAGTAGCTCGGAAACCTGCTGCGGGGAGTAGTCGCCATCCACGCGCCCGAGGGTACCCGACATCCGTCGCAGCCTTCGGCTACTCTGCGCGCTGAGTAATTACCCAGCCGAGTCTTCTGTCGCCCTGCGGCCGAAGAACGGGGAACCCATTGGAGCCCTCACCGGCTCCCGGGGCGAATCGCAGGATTTCCTGCGTAGCGCAAGCTCTTTCAGCGCGAGCCCGACAGCTAACCCCGTAGGCACGAGAAAGAGAAGGGGTTAGTGTTGTCACACCCAGTAGTTGGACGCGTATTCCTTTCGGCCGGGATCGCGACCATCGTCGCAACGTTGGCGCTGGCAGGCTCAGCTTCCGCAACGAGCGGGGGCGGCGGCCTATCGGGCGGCTCCACGCCCGCTAAGCGCGCAGTCAAGAGCACGTCGTCGGCGGGCGACTCGAAACATCTCGGCGACCGTGTCCTGCACATGGGCATGACCGGGCACGACGTTCGCGTACTGCAGGACTTCCTCACGCGCGCGGGGTTCCCGACCGGGATCGACGGAGATTTCGGCTCGGGGACGCGGCAAAACGTCCTCGCGTTCCAGCGCTCCGTGCACGTCCAGCCCAACGGCGTCGTCAGCTTCGCGGTCGCCCACGCGCTGCGGATGGCGGTCGCCGGTCATGCCCGGTCGACCGCGGCGACAGCGCCCGCGGGCAAGGCAGTGCTGAACTCAGACGGGACCGCGACCGCTCCGGCAAACGCGCCGGCAGCGGTCCAGAACGTGATCGCGGCGGCGAACAAGATCGCGTTCACGCCGTACGTGTTCGGCGGCGGCCACGGCAGCTTCACCTCGAGCGGCTATGACTGCTCGGGCTCGGTCAGCTACGCGCTTCACGGCGGCGGCCTGCTGTCCTCGCCCGAGGACTCGAGTCAGCTCGAGTCCTTCGGCAGCCCCGGCAACGGCCAGTGGATCACGATCTGGGCGAATGCCGGCCACGTCTACATGCAGGTCGCGGGACTGTTCTACGACACCGCCGCGCAGAGCAGCTCCAACAGCCACGACCGTTGGTCGACGACTCGTCCCTCGCCCACGAGCGGATACGTCGTCAGGCACCCGGCCGGCCTCTAGCCCCCAGGGCCGTCCGGGCAGCGGCATTGGCGCGCCTTGAGCGCGCCAATGCCGCGCCCCTACCTCTGCGGTTCCCGCCGGGAACCGCTAGGAGAGGCGCTCGACGAGCATCGCCTGGCCCATTCCGCCGGCGACGCACATCGACTCGATTCCGTAGGTGCCGTCGAGGGCGCGAAGCCCATTGAGCAGCGTCGTCATGATCCGCGCTCCGGTCATCCCGAACGGGTGCCCCAGCGCGATCGCGCCGCCGAATGGATTGAGCTTCTCGTCGGAGATCCCGAGCTCCTCCTTACAGGGGACGATCTGTGCGGCGAACGCCTCGTTGATCTCGACGATGTCGATGTCGTCGATCGTCATCCCGACCTGCTTGAGCAGCGCCTGAATCGCGGGGATCGGGCCGAGGCCCATGATCTCGGGACGGATCGCGGCGACGGTCGAGGCGACGATCCGCGCCTTGGGCGAGACGCCGAGCGCCTTGGCGCGGTCCTCGGACATCACGAGCACCGCCGCGGCGCCGTCGTTGAGCGGGCAGGCATTGCCGGCGGTGACCGTTCCGTCGGGTGCGAACGCGGGCTTGAGCTTTCCGAGGACCTCCATCGTCGTCCCCGCACGCGGGCCGTCGTCCTTGCTGACGACGGTGTCGGGCACGTCGATCTCGTTGCCCTCCTTGTCGACGTCCTTGTGAGCGGGCACCGGGACGGGGACGATCTCCTGGTCGAAGTGCCCGGAGTCGCGCGCGTCGACCGCGCGGTTCTGTGAGACCACCGCCCACTCGTCCTGCTGCTCGCGGGTCACGTTGCAGCGCCGGGCGACGTTCTCGGCGGTCATTCCCATCGGGATGTAGACGTCGTACGCCGATCCCTCAGAGCCGTTGAGCTGGGGGTGCTTGGTCTCGTCTGCGATCGCGGCGCCGAGCCCCGCGCGGGACACGGCCTCGACGCCGGCGGCGATGTACTGGTCGCCCTCGCCGGCCTTGACGGCGTGGAATGCCATCCGGATCGTCTGCAGCGACGAAGCGCAGAAGCGGTTGACGGTGCACGCAGGGACGTGGTGGTCGAGCCCGGCCAGCAGCGACGCGTTTCGCCCAACGTTGTAGCCCTGCTCGCCGATCCCCGATGCCGAGCCCATCATCACGTCGACGGTCTGAGAGAAGTCGACGTCTGGGTTGCGCTCGATCAACGTGCGGATCGGCAGCGCAGCGAGGTCGTCGGCACGCACGGTCTTCAGCGATCCCTTGACCGCACGCCCGATCGGGGTGCGGATGGCATCGACGATGACTGCTTCTGGCATCTAGATCGCTCCTGCTCGAATTCGGAATGAGCCCGGATCGTAGTTGCCTCCACGCCAGCCGGCGCAGTAGGCTCCGTCCGGGGCTGAGGGGCGCCAGGGAGTCGTATAGGGGGCACATCGTTATGTCGGACCGGGCTGTCGTGATCCGCCGAGGCCTTCGTTGGCTGCTCGGCGTGAGCTTGTTTCTTGCCGTTCCGGGCGTGGCGCAGGCAGCCACGGTCACGACCACCGCCGACAGCGGCGCGGGTTCGCTGCGCGACGCGATCGCGAACGCGTCAGACGGACAGACGATCGACTTCGCGCCCGCGCTGAACGGTCAGACGATCACGCTGACCACCGGCGGACTGCTGGTCACCCACAGCCTGACGATCTCGGGCCCTGGCGCGGGCAACCTCACGATCAACGGCGGTAACAACGGCTCGGTGTTCGAAGTCGTGATTCCGGCGGCGATGCCGCCCGCTTCCACTTCGGCAACGATCTCAGGGCTCACGATCACCGGAGGCAATGTGCGAGACGGCGGCGGGGGCGGAATCTCCGCCGTCACCGTCGACACCGTCACGCTGACGGGTGACACCATCAGCGGCAACCAAGCACCAATCCGCACGAACTTCGAGAGCGGCGGCGGCGGGGTGAACATCAACGGCGGCAAGCTGGTCATAAGCAACAGCACGATCAGCAACAACGGCGTCACGTTCAACGCCGATGCGAGGAACAGCGGCGGCGGAGGGGT
>DASXDD010000021.1:0-63107 GCA_036490775.1 Solirubrobacteraceae bacterium
CTCCAGCCGGCCACCCGGCGCGAGCGGCAGATCCAGTGCGGCGCCCCCGCTGCGCTGGCCGTCGGTCAGCAGGCCCGGCAGCTCGACCAGGGCCAGCGGGTTGCCCGCGGCCGCCTGCGTGATCACGGCGGCCGCCGAGGGAGCCAGGCCCGGGTCCCTGCGCCGGAGCAGCTCGGCCGCGGCGGCGTCATCGACGGGCCCGACGGCCAGCTCGGGCAGCCGAACCCGCTCCGTCGGGTACAGCGGGTCGCGGGCGGCCAGCACGACGGCCAGCGGGCCGTCGGCCCGGTGCGCGACGTACTCGATGCACTCGCGCGAGGACGCGTCGGCCCAGTGGACGTCATCGACGACGGCCAGGACCGGGCGGTGACGGGCCGCGGCGCGCAGCACGGCGAGCGCGGCCACGCACACGGCCAGCCGGTCGCCGGGTCGCGGCGGTTCCAGGGCCAGGGCGCTCTTCAGCGCCGCCGCCTGCGCGCCGGGCAGCACGTCCAGGTGGCACAGCACCGGCCCGAGCAGGTCGGCGAGCGCGGCGAAGGGCAGCTCCGCCTCGGTCTCGGTGCCGCAGGCGCTCACCACCGTGACCGCCTCGCCCGCCCGTTCGGTCAGGGCGTGCAGCAGGGTGGTCTTGCCGATCCCGGCGTCCCCGTGCACGACCAGCGCCCCGCCGTGGCCGTCCGCCAGCGCGGCGAGCAGCTCATCGAGCCTGCGCAGCTCGGTCTGCCGGCTGATGATCAATGCCTGCCCCAGAGACGACGCGGGCCACCGGCCCCTGACCCGGGCCACCGGCCCGGCACCAGGCAAGGGCGGCCATGTGCAGGCGCGGTCCAGATGCCATGGAGCCCAGATGGAGACCCCGGCCGGGGCGCCCGCGGAACCGAGCAGGAATGAAGAAGCGCAGGCCGGGCTGCGGTGCCTAGCCTGGTCGCAGAACCTGGTAACCGATCACGAAGGAGGGACCATGACCAGCTCGTCGACCGAGGGAATCAAGACCGTCCTGCATCCGGTATCCGACCTGGAGAAGGCCAAGCCGGTGTACGCCGCCCTGCTCGGCCTCCAGCCGCAGGCCGATTCGTCGTACTACGTCGGCTTCGACGTCGCGGGCCAGCACATCGGCCTAGTGCCGGGCGGCGGCCCGGACGCCATGACCTCGCCGGTGGCCTACTGGCACGTATCGGACATCGAGGCCAAGCTGGCCGAGGTGACGGCGGCCGGGGGAACCGTGAAGGACGCGCCGCGAGACGTCGGCAACGGCCGCCTGGTGGCCACCTTCACCGACCCCGACGGCAACGTCCTGGGGCTGCTCCAGGACCCGTGATGGCCCGCGCGCTGCCCCGGCCGGCGCGCCGCCGACCGGGGCAGATCGCGTAGGGTGACCGCGACCGCGCCGCGAGGGAGGACCGGACCATGGCCAGCGGGACCGACACCCGAGAATCCGCGCCGCACGCCGCCGACCAGCACGATGTGATCCGGGTGCACGGCGCGCGCGTCAACAACCTCAAGGACGTCAGCATCGAGCTGCCGAAACGGCGGCTGACCGTGTTCACCGGCGTCTCCGGCTCGGGCAAGAGCTCCCTGGTGTTCGGCACCATCGCGTCGGAGTCGCAGCGGCTGATCAACGAGACCTACAGCACCTTCGTGCAGGGCTTCATGCCGACGCTGGCCCGGCCCGAGGTCGACGTGCTCGACGGGCTGACCACGGCGATCGCCGTCGACCAGGAGCGGATGGGGTCCAACCCGCGCTCGACGGTCGGCACCGCGACCGACGCCGACGCGATGCTGCGGATCCTGTTCAGCCGGCTTGGACAACCGCATATCGGCTCGCCCGGCGCGTACTCCTTCAACGTGGCGTCCGTCCACGGGAGCGGTGGTATCACGGTCGAGCGCGGCGACAAGACCATCACCAAGAGTGCGAGCTTCAGTCGCACCGGCGGCATGTGCCAGCGCTGCGAGGGCCGCGGCTCGGTCAGCGACTTCGACCTGTCGGCGCTGTACGACGACGGCAAGTCGCTCAACGAGGGCGCGCTCACGATTCCCGGCTACAGCATGGAAGGCTGGTACGGACGGATCTTCCGCGGCTGCGGCTTCTTCGATCCGGACAAGCCGATCAAGAAGTTCAACAAGCGCGAGCGGCACGACCTGCTCTACAAGGAGGCAACCAAGATCAAGGTCGAGGGGGTCAACCTGACTTACCTGGGTCTGATCCCGTCGATCCAGAGGTCGATGCTGTCCAAGGACGTCGATGCGATGCAGCCGCACATCCGCGCGTTCGTGGAGAAGGCGGTGGTGTTCACGATCTGCCCGGACTGCGACGGCACCCGGCTCAGCGAGGCGGCCCGATCGTCGAAGATCGACGGTGTCAGCATCGCCGACGCATCCGCGATGCAGATCTCCGACCTCGCCGAGTGGGTGCACGGCCGCGACGAGCCGTCGCTGGCACCGCTGCTCGAAGCGCTGCGCGGCACGCTGGACTCGTTCGTGGAGATCGGGCTGGGCTACCTCTCGCTCAACCGGTCGTCGGGCACGCTCTCGGGCGGCGAGGCCCAGCGCACCAAGATGATCCGCCACCTCGGCTCATCGCTCACCGACGTGACCTACGTGTTTGACGAGCCGACGATCGGGCTGCACCCGCATGACGTACAGCGGATGAACGAGCAGCTGCTGGCGCTGCGTGACAAGGGCAACACGGTGCTCGTCGTCGAGCACGAGCCCGAGACGATCGCGATCGGCGACCACGTCGTCGACCTCGGCCCCGGCGCCGGCGCCGCCGGTGGCGAGGTGGTGTTCGAGGGCACGGTCGATGAGCTGCGCAGCAGCGACACCCTCACCGGGCGCCACCTGGGAGACCGCGCGGGCTTGAAGGAGTCGGTGCGCGGGCCGTCGGGCACGCTGGAGGTGCGCGGCGCCACCACCAACAACCTCCAGGACGTCGACGTCGACATCCCGCTCGGGGTCCTGGTCGTGGCGACCGGCGTCGCCGGCTCGGGCAAGAGCTCGCTGATCAACGGGTCGATCGCCGGCCGCGACGGCGTCGTACTCGTCGACCAGGGTGCGATCCGCGGCTCGCGACGGAGCAACCCGGCGACATACACCGGACTTCTCGATCCGATCCGCAAGGCTTTCGCCAAGGCCAACGGCGTCAAGCCGGCGCTGTTCAGCTCCAACTCCGAGGGTGCCTGCCCCAACTGCAACGGCGCCGGCGTGATCTATACCGAGCTGGCGATCATGCAGAGCGTCGCCACCACCTGCGAGGAGTGCGACGGCAAGCGCTTCGACGCGTCGGTGCTCGAGTACAGGTTCGGCGGCAAGGACATCAGCGAGGTGCTCGCGATGTCGGTGTCCGGGGCCGAGGCGTTCTTCGGTGCCGGCGACGCGAAGGTGCCGGCCGCGCACAAGATCCTCGAGCGGCTCGCCGACGTCGGGCTCGGCTACCTCAGCATCGGCCAGCCGCTGACGACGCTGTCCGGTGGCGAGCGCCAGCGGCTCAAGCTGGCCACTCACATGGGGAATGAAGGAGGGGCCCGCCTCCGCCACCCAGATGGGCGGCTCCGGCACCCTCACGGCGGCGTTTACGTTCTCGACGAGCCGACCTGCGGCCTGCACCTGACCGACGTCGACCACCTGCTCGGGTTACTCGACCGGCTCGTCGACTCCGGCAAGTCGGTGATCGTCATCGAGCACCACCAGGCCGTGATGGCGCACGCCGACTGGATCATCGACCTCGGCCCCGGCGCCGGGCAGGAGGGTGGCCGGATCGTGTTCGAAGGCACCCCGGCCGAGCTCGTAGCCGCCGGCTCCACGCTCACCGGAGAGCACCTCGCGGCCTATGTCGGCGGCTAGACGTTCTGGGGCCGTGCGTGCTGCAGCTCGTGCAGGGCTCGGTCGACAGTCCTGACGATCTCGCGCGGGTTGCCGACGCCGCGAAACGCGAAGTCGAATTCGGCGCCGGCCGCGGTGTCGAAGTCGACCGTCCCGACGTGGAGCATCCGCTCGAGCACCGACTGGGTCGAGTTGACGTTCTGGACGCGCTCCAGGCGGGTCTCGTGCAGGTCGCGTGAGACGAGGCCGGTGTCGATCGTCAGCCGCCGGTTGGTGATCGTGTAGGTGGTCCGCAGGCGCCGGACGAAGCCGACGACGAGCACGACCACGAACACAACCAGCACGACCGCGACCACCGCCGGCACGCTGACGCTGCGCCCCGTGATCCTGGTCACGATCCCGATGATCACTCCGCCGACGATCGCGGCGAGCAGGCCCTTGATGTAAAACGCCAGCATCGAGCGCCACGACGCGTGGCCGTGAAAGAAAACCTCTTCGCCGGGCTCGGGCTCCATCGTCGATCAGATTAACGTGCCCGCCCGTCGCCATCCACGACCGGCTCTAGTCTGGCTGCGTGCTCGCCACCGCAGGTACGCCGCGGCAAGCACGCCCCGCCATGAACCCACCCGCCCAGGCAATCGGCGCGGCAATCGCCCGCGTGCAGCCGCTGACGCGCACCCGCGCGATCCGTGGCCCGTTCGACTACCGGCTGCGCCCGGACCAGCTCGATGTCGAGGTCGGCTCGCTGCTGCGCGTCCCGTTCGGCGGCCGGCGCACGCTTGGCGTCGTCGTCGAGCTCGCGTCCGAATCCGAGCTCGAGCCAAGTCGGCTCTCCGAGCCCGACGCCGTGCTGCCGGCGGGACTGCCGCCCGACCTGGTGGCGCTCGCGCAGTGGATGGCGCGCGAGTACTGCTCGACCCAGGCGCGCGCGCTCGGACTACTGCTCGCTCCGGGCACGAACGAGGGCCTCGGCCGCCGACACGTGCTCACGGCGCAGCTGACCGACGCCGGTCGTGAGGCACTCGCGGGCGAGGCCCGCCTCACCGAGGGGCAGCGGACGCTGCTCGAGCGCCTGCGGCGCGACGGCCCGGCCCGTGCGGCGACGCTCGGCACCCCGGCGCTGCGGCGCCTGGAGGGCCGGGGGCTCGCCGAGTTGCGCTCGCAGGCGCACGTCCGCCGGCCGGTGAGCATCGACGTCGGGCTGCCATCGGGACCCCCGCCGCCGCTGACGGCCGAGCAACAGGTTGCGCTGGATGCGGTGCTCGCGGCGCTCGAGCAGCGCCGCGGCCCTGACGAGGGCGGCCGGCTGCTGCTGCACGGCGTCACCGGCTCGGGCAAGACGGAGGTCTACCTCCGCGCCGTCCAGGCGACGCTCGTCGCCGGCCGCAGCGCGATCGTGCTCGTCCCCGAGATCGCGCTTACGCCCCAGGCGCTGTCGCGGTTTCGCGCGCGCCTCGGGGACGTCGTCGCGGTCCTGCACTCGGGGCTAGGCCAGGGCGAGCGCCACGACGAGTGGCTGCGGCTGCGCGACGGCGAGGCGCGGGTCTGCGTCGGCCCGCGTTCGGCGGTGCTCGCGCCGCTGCGCGACATCGGACTGATCGTCGTCGACGAGGAGCACGACTCCTCCTACAAGCACGAGGGCGATCCCCGCTATGACGCCCGCACGGTGGCGCTGCGGCGGGCGCGCGATCACGGCGCGGTGCTGCTGGCCGGCAGCGCGACGCCACGTCCCGAGAGCGTTGTCTCGCTGCGGCGGCTCGAGCTGCCGACCCGGATCGACGGCCGCGAGCTGCCGCCGGTGCAGGTGCTCGACATGCGGGGGAGCCACCACCCGCTGCATCCGCAGACGCGCCTCGCGCTCGCCGACGTGCGCCGTGCGGGCGCGAAGGGGATCGTTCTGCTCAACCGGCGCGGCTGGTCGAACTTCCTGTCGTGTCGCGCCTGCGGGCGCGTCTGGATCTGCCCGGATTGTGACGTTGCGCTGGTGATGCACCGTGGTCGCGGGGACGGCAGCTCGTTTGTCGCCTGCCACCACTGCGGACACCGCGAGCGGGCGCCGGATCGCTGCCCAGAGTGCGCGTCGGTCGCGGTCGCGCGACACGGCGCCGGAACCGAGCGGCTCGAGCACGACCTCCGTGAAGCGCTCGGCGACCCCGGCTTTCCGGTGTTCCGGCTCGACGCCGACACCGGCGCGAAGAAGGACCGCGTCGCGCGGACGCTGGCGCAGTTTGAGGCGGCGCCGGCGGGGCTGCTGGTCGGAACCCAGATGGTCGCCAAGGGTCACGACTTCGCCGACGTGACGCTCGGGGTCGTGGTCGACGCAGACCAGACGCTCCGGTTCCCGGACTTCCGGGCCGAGGAGCGGACGTTTGCGCTCGTCACCCAGCTCGCCGGCCGCGCCGGACGCGGTGCGGGCGTCGGCCGCGTGCTCGTACAGACGCTGGCGCCGTCGGCCCGCTCGATCGAGTTCGCCTCACGCCATGACTCCGACGGCTTCCTCGCGGACGAGCTCGAGCGCCGCAGGGCGCTGCACTATCCGCCGTTCGGCTCGCTGATCCGAGTCGTCTGCTCGGCGCTCGAGGTCGGCGACGCGCTTGCGGTGGCGAGCGAGCTCAACGCCCGGATCGATCCGGCCGACACGACCGTGCTCGGCCCGGCGCCGCTATTTCGTCTGCGCGGGCGCGCCCGCAGCCAGCTGCTGCTCAAGTCGACCGAGCGCCGAGCGGCGATCGATGCGGTCGGCGCGGCGGTCGAGGAGATCGGCCCCGGCGCGGCCAAACGTGGCGTTCACGTCAGCGTCGACGTCGACCCGCAGTGACTGTTATCGGGCGGCCGCTACTAGACTGAAAGCGTGGCCGAGCAAGCCCAAGACCAGCTCGAAGAGACCCCCGAGGAGGAGCTCGAGGAGGAGCTCGAGACCGACGAGCCCGAGCTCGATCCGGAGGTCGCCGCCAGGCGCGCGGCCGCGTTGTCGCGCGTGCGCAAGTTCGGCGACCCCGTGCTCCGGACCAAGGCCCGTGTCGTCGATCGCTTCGACGACACGCTGGGTTCGGAGATCGAGCGAATGGGGCGCCTGATGACCGACGCGTTCGGCGTCGGCCTGGCGGCCACGCAGGTCGGCACGATGCACCGGGTGCTTGTCTACCGCGTGCTCAGCCAGGGACCGGTGATGGCTCTGATCAATCCCGAGGTCGAGTGGAAGGGCAAGGAGACCGAGACGATGGAGGAGGGCTGCCTCAGCCTGCCCGCCGTGCTCGTTGACGTCGAACGACCGATCCACGTGCGCGTTCGCGCGCAGGATCAGGACGGCGATCAGATCGTGGTCGAGGCGTCGGGCCTCGAGGCGCGCGTGATCCAGCACGAGATCGACCACCTCGACGGCGTGCTGATCCTCGACCGCACGTCGCGCGACCAGCGCAAGGAAGCGATGCGGACGCTGCGCGAAGGCACGGCCGCATAGCGGCCCGCCACGTGCGAACCGTCTACCTGGGGACGACCGCCTTCGCCGCCGCGGTGCTCGAGCGCCTCGCCGCGTCCGACCACCGTCCCGAGCTCGTCGTCACCCGGCCCGACCGGCCCCGGGGTCGCGGTCGCAAGCTCACGCCGCCTCCAGTCGCGGTGACTGCGCTCGAGCTCGGAATCGCGGTCGACCAGCCCGCGTCGGTCAACGACGCGCAGGCCCGTGCGCGGATCGCGGCGGCCGCCCCCGAGGTCGTCTGCGTGTGCGCGTTCGGTGCGCTGATCAAGGACGAGTTGCTCGAGGCGCACAGGATGCTCAATGTCCATCCCTCGCTGTTGCCCCGCTGGCGCGGCGCGGCGCCGGTCGAGCGCGCGATCATCGCCGGCGACGCGACCACCGGCGTCTCGATCATGGAGGTCACCGCCGGCCTCGACAGCGGCCCCGTGTGCGCCCAGCAGCCCGTGCCGATCGCCCCCGACGACACATACGGGACGCTCGCCGAGCGGTTGCAGGTGCTCGGCGGCGAGCTGCTTGTTGACGCGCTCGACCGATCCCCGGCCTGCGCGGAGCAGGACGAGTCACTCGTCACCTACGCCGAGAAGATCACCGCCGAGGACCGCGAGCTGGATCCGCAGCGCTCGGCTGCCGAGCTCGAGCGCGTCGTCCGCGCGCTGACGCCCCACATCGGCGCGCACGTGCTGCTCGCGGACGGCACGCTGCTGGGCGTCCGCGAGGCGCGCGCCCGCGACGCCCGCGGGCTGGCGGCCGGGGAGGTCTCGTTCGACGGGCCGCTGCCGGTGCTCGGCTGCGCCGAGAGCGAGCTCGAGCTCGTCACCGTCCAGCCCCCGGGCAAGCGGCCGATGAGCGGCGAGGACTTCCTCCGGGGCCGCCGCGGCGCAGGCAAGTGACCCCCGCAGCGACTCGCCGCAAGCCGATCTCGCCTGCTCGCGCCTGCGCTTACAAGGTCCTGCGCCGCGTGTTCGAGCAGGGTGCGTACGCCGACCGTGCGCTGGCGGCCGAGGCCCGCGAGCTCGATCATCGCGATCGGGCGCTCGCGACCGCGCTCGCCTATGGCGCAGTTCAGCGCCGGGCGACGCTCGACCACATCGCCCAGCAGCTGCTGAGCAGGCCGCTGGCCCGCCTCGAAGCGCCCGTCCTCGCGGCGCTGCGTGTCGGGCTGTTCCAGCTGCTGTTCCTCGGCGGCGTCAGCGACTACGCCGCGGTCGACGAGTCGGTCGAGCTGATCAAGCGCGAGCGGCCGGGCGCCGCCGGGCTCGTCAACGCGGTCCTGCGCCGCGGTGCCCGCGAGGGACCGGCGATCCTCGATTCGTTGAACGACGCCGACCCGGCCAACGCGGCGATCCTGCACTCCGTTCCGCAATGGCTGGCCGATCGCTGGTGGCAGGAGCTCGGCGCCGACACGGCTAGGGAGCTGCTGCGGCGCATAAACGATCCGGCCGAGTCGGCGCTGCGGGTCAACACGCTCGTCGCCACCGTGGCCGACGTCGCCGCGGTGCTGCCCGTCGGCTCCGAGCCGGCGCCGGGGATCCCGGAGGGGCTCGTGATCACCGATGGCTTCGACGCCCAGGGCTCGGAGGCCTGGCGCGAGGGCGCGATCATGCCCCAGTCGCGCGGCTCGATGCTCGTTGCGCACGCGCTCGCACCGGTCGCGGGCGAGCGGGTGCTCGATCTGTGCGCCGCGCCCGGCGGCAAGACGACGCAGATCGCCGCGTTGACCGCGGACGAGGGCGAGGTGGTCGCGGTCGAGCGCCACTCCGGCCGCGCGCGGGCGCTTGAGCAGACGTGCGCACGGATGCGGGCGACCAGCGTCCGTGTCGACGTCGGCGATGCCGCGGTCCCATGCGACCGTGGGCAGTTTGCGCGGGTGCTCGTCGACCCGCCCTGCAGCGGGCTCGGGACCCTGCAGTCGCGCCCCGACATCCGCTGGCGGGCGACGCCCGAGGCGATCGATCAGCTCGCGGGGATCCAGCAGCAGATCCTCGCTGCCGGCGCGGCCGCGACCGCTCCGGGTGGGTCTCTGGTGTACTCGGTCTGCACGATCTCGCGTGCCGAAGGGGAGCTGGTCGCGCGGCGGTTCGCCGACGAGCACCCGGAGTTCGCGCCGGTCGACCTGTCACAAGTCATGCCGGAATGGGCGCACGCGGCGACCGGGCGGCACCTCCAACTGCTTCCCAGCCGCGACCGCACCGACGGGTTCTTCATCGCTCGTTTTTCAAAAGCCTCCGGCGGCCGCGTTAACCTGTAACTCACCGTGAGCGATCCTTCCGTCAAGCTCGGGCCGTCGTGCCCAAGCTGCGGGGAGCCGTGGTTGCGCCCGACCGCGGTGCCCGGCCGCTATCGCTGTGTCTACTGCCTGCAGCGGTTTGAGCTCGTTTCCGTATGCCCGAACTGCGGTGAGCACTCGACGATCGTGCGGATGTCGAGCACCGCGATCGTCGCTTGCAACCACTGCCAGGGCAGCATGCTCCAGGCGGTGTAGGCCTCAATGTCCGCGTTGAGCGCGACCGACCGGGCCGCGCTGATGCGCGAGCTGCACGTGGCGCCGTCGATCCTGTCGGCCGACTTCGCCAGGCTCGGCGCTCAGGTCGACGAGGTGATCGCCGCCGGAGCGCGGGTAATCCACGTCGACGTGATGGACGGACATTTCGTGCCGCCGATCACCTTCGGTCCGATCGCCGTCTCGGCGATCGCCGACCGCGTCCACGACGCGGGCGCGATGATCGACGTCCACCTGATGATCGAGCGACCGGAGCGCCACGTCGAGGAGGTGGCCCGTGCGGGCGCCGACAACATCACCGTCCACGTCGAGGCGACGCCGCATCTGCACTACACGCTGGCCACGATCCGCGAGGCGGGGGCGAGCGCGGGCGCCGCGATCTGCCCCGCGACACCGGCGCACGCGCTTGACGAGGTCGCCGCCGAGTCACTCGATCTGGCGCTGTGCATGAGCGTCAACCCGGGATGGGGAGGCCAGCACTTCATCCCGGCGTCGCTGGGCAAGCTCGAGCGGATGCGCGCCGCGCTCCCCGACGGCGTCGCGCTCGAGGTCGACGGGGGCGTCCACGACGAGACCGTGGGAGCCGTCACCCGCGCCGGGGCGAATCTGCTCGTCGCGGGCTCGGCGCTGTTCGGCGCCGCGGACCCAGGGGGCGCCTACACCGCGCTCGTCGCCGCCGCGCAGGCGCGGTAGTCCGAGCGGGTGGGTACGTCCGCACCGCCGGACCGGTAGGGTGATGACAATGGACTGGCGCAAGTTGAGCGCCGCGTTCGCCCTCCTGGCGACCGTGGTGATGGTGACCGCGTGCGGCTCGAGCGGGTCAAGTGGCTCGAGCGGCTCGAGCGGCTCGTCCTCCTCGGGGGTCACCGCGGCGGCGTACGTGAAGGCGATCTGCACTGCGGTCGGCCCATTCGAGAAGGACGTGGCGGCCCGCAGCAACGCCCTGAACTCCGCGAAGCTGACCTCGGCGGCGCAGGGCAAGCAGGCCGTGTCGCAATTCCTCACAGCGGTGTCGAACGACACCGATCAGGCGCTGACCAAGCTGCGCGCCGGGGGCACGCCCGACATCGCCAACGGCAAGACGATCTCGACGGCGATCGTGGGGGCCTTCCAGCAGCTCCACGCCGCGATCGGCACGGCGCTGACGCAGGCCAAGAACCTCTCGACGTCCAGTCCTCAGGCGTTCCAGAAGGGCGCGACCGCGCTCGGCGGCACCGTCCAGCAGTCGCTGGGCGGGATCTCCACCAGCCTCGGCAAGCTCAAGAGCCCCGACCTCGAGAAGGCGGCGGCGAAGGAGCCGAGCTGTACCGCGCTCAGCGGCGCTTGACCGCTAGCGCTCAGGTGGTCTTGACGGACGTCGGCCCGAGCCGGTAGACCAGGCTCAGCAGGCCGCACAGCACCAGCGCGCCGCCGAAGTACCCGACCTCGACCCGCGTGACCTCGGCGCTGATCGTCGGCAACGCGACGAACGCGACGAACAGTCCCGCCGCCACGAGCCACGCGATCGCCGCGAGCCGAGCGCGATTGCGGGCGAGTGCGGCCTGGTTGAGCGTGCCTGAGACGAGGTGCAGGCCCATCCCCAGGCCGACGAGCGCGAGCCCGAATCGGCCGTAGCTAAAGCCCTTGTTGCCCAGCAGCGCGGTCATCACGAATGGCCCGATCAGGAGCAGCCCGAGCGCGACCGCGCCCGCGAACGCCGCGATCGTGCGGATCGTCAGACGGATCGCGCGGTGGAACTCGTCGGGGCTCTCGCGCGCCTCGAGCCCGGCGAGGTGGGGGAGGATCGAGGTCTGGATCGCCTGGAACAGCTGTAGTGGCGCGCGCACGATCAGCATCACGTTGAACACGAAGCCGGCCAGCGCGCGACCCGACTGAGCGTTGACGATCAGCACGGATGCGTTCATCAGCGTCTGCTCGGCGAGCATGATCCCGACGACGGCGACCGCGAACCCGGCTCCGTGCATCAGCGACAGGTCCTCGGCGACCTCCTCAATCCCCGCGTGCGCGGGACCTTCGCGAGCAGCGTCGGCGATCGGCACGCCCGCCGGGCCGCGCGGGCGCAGGTGCCCGAACGCAAACGGGATCACCATCAGCGACACGAACGGGGCGACCGCCATGCCGAGGCCGACGGCCGTCTGTCCCGACCCGATCCCGACCGCGACCGCGAGCGCGAACAAAAACCGCGAGGTCGACTCGAGGAACACGAGCGCGCCATAGAGCGCGAACCGCTGGTTGCCCGCCAGCCATCCGCGTGCGAAGTAGCTTGCCGCGTAGGCCATGACCCCGACCACGAGGATCCAGTACAGCCCGGCCGAGCCGTCGAACAGGTTCTGCTCGATCTGCGGGCGCAGCGCAAGCGCCGTGATCAGGAACAGGAGCGCGAAGCCTGTCTGGATCAGCGCCGGCACGCGGAGCGTATGCCCGTGCAGGCCGCGGGCGCGGCGGTCGGCGATCGTACGCGAGAGCAGTTGCTCGATCGGCCGGTAGATCACCGACAGGACCACGAACATCACCGCCCAGCACAGCGACACGCGGCCGTAAGCCTGCTGATCGAGCACGTGGCTGGCCGTCGCCAGGTAGGCAAACGTGAAGATCCCGGTTGACGCGATCCCGATCGAGAGCACGCGCGCCCCCGACGCGTAGGCCTTGTTGGCGTCGCCCGGCGGTGGCCCCTCAGGGGTGGCTGGCGGCTGCTCAGCCGTTACGAGATCGGTCATCTCAGCCAACGCGGACGAGGAGCATCGTCCACGGAAACGGCGAGCGGGTCTCGACGATGTCGCCGTGGCGCGACAGCAGCTTGATGAAGCCCCGCTTGGTGAAGTGGTTGATGTGGCCCGGGGTGTTACCGAGCTCGCGCACGTAGGCGCCGCGTGCGACGTTGAGCCCGCGCCATAGGGGCTCACGCGGCACCGACACGAGTAGATGCCCGCGCGCCACGCGGGTCATCTCGGCGAGCGTCAGATCGGGGTCGGGCACGTGCTCGAGGACCTCGATCGCGGTCGCGAGATCGAACTCGCCGTCGTCGCACGGCAGCCGGTCGGGCGCCATCGTTCGGAACTCGAGGTTCGGCAGCCGGCGCGTCTCCCACTCCGTTTGCAGCTTGGGGTCCTCGAGGTCCAGGCCAACGACCGGTGCGCTCCCGAGCCGCTGCGCCCAGCGGTAGGTCAGCACGCCCTCGCCGCAGCCGACGTCGATCACCGATCGGGGCGCCGCGCGGTCAAACAGGCGGTCGAGCGTGCCCTCGAAGCCGGCCATCAGTCGCCGCACGACCGGGTTGGTGGAGCCGTACTTGTCGAACGTGTTGCCGGTCGGAACGGCCTCGCCGACGCTCATACCTCGAGCGCCTCGCGGTCGGGGGGCTCGGCCTGCGCGGGAGTCGCCCCGCGCTCGTAGTGCGACGGCGCGACGCCGAGTTGCAGTTCGATCCTCCTGACACGCTCGAACGTGCGCTGCGAGAGCGTGCGCTGGGCGTCGAGCAGATCGCCGATCACGCCCAGCGATCCAAGCAGCATCGCGGCGTTGAACAGCACCGCGCCGGCGATCAGCGACTGGACGTGGCCGCGGCCGTTGCCCTCGGCGAAGTAGACGATGAAGCGGATGAACACCGCCAGCGCGCCGAGGCCCATCACCAGTGCGCCGCCCCAGAACACCTTCAACGGCTGGTACTGGGAGTAGACGCGGAAGATCGACAGCGCGTTACGGCGGACGTAGGCGGCGGTCGAGGGGAACAGCCGCGACTCGCGGGTCTTGGTGTTGGTGCGGATCGGGACGTGCTCGACCGCAACCAGCAGCTTGCCGGCTTGGATGATCGTCTCGAGCGTGTAGGTGAACCTCGAGACGGCCTGGACCTGAAGCGCGGCCTCGCGGTTGTATGCCCGGAAGCCCGATGTGGTGTCGGGGATGTCGGTCGACGACGCCTGGCGCACGACCCATGAGCCGAGCCGCTGCAGCAGCTTCTTGAAGGTCGAGAAGTGCTCGATCGTGTTCACCTGGCGGTCGCCGACGACCATGTCCGCGTGACCGCTGAGAATTGGCCCGACGAGCTTTGGAATATCCGCACCTTCGTACTGGTTGTCGGCGTCCGTGTTGACGATCACGTCCGCGCCGAGCTTCAGACCGGCGTCGAGACCGGCTTGGAAGGCGGCCGCGAGCCCCTTGTTGTTGGTCAGCCGGACGATGTGGTCGACGCCGCCCTCGCGCGCGACATCGACGGTGCGGTCGGTCGAGCCGTCGTCGATCACTAGCCATTCGACGGTGTCAAGTCCCTCGATCTCGCGGGGAAGGCGGCTCAGCGTGTTCGGCAGCTGCGCTTCTTCGTTGAAACAGGGAATCTGGATGATCAGCTTCATAGACTGATGGTGCGCGGGCGCCTCGGGAACGACGATTGGCCGCGCAGAAGGACGTTCAGCGGTCGGCGCTCAATGACAACAAGGTAGCGGGATACTCGTCGGCGGAGATGAACGCGCCAACCCTCAGTCCGCCCGTCGCGGCGCCGCCCGCGGGCTCCGCTGCGCTCGCGATCCGGATGCCGCACCGCTGGCGCCAGAGTGCGTTCGCGAACGCGATCGTCGCCAACTGGCAGCCGGTTGCGCTCGGGCTGCTGCTGGTCGTTTCGCTGCTCGTGCGTCTGTGGGGGATCAAGCAGGGGTTGCCCTACAGCTACAACACCGACGAGGCCCAGCATTTCGTCCCTCGGGCGGTCTCGTTCTTCTCACACGACTTCAACCCGCACTACTTCCTCAACCCACCCGCCTATTCCTACCTGCTGCACATCGTCTTCGAGCTCTGGTTCGGCTCCGCCGACGCGGTTACCCGCGCCTACGCGACGAATCCGACCGAGGTGTTCGTGGTCGCCCGGGTCGTCGCCGCGGTGCTCGGGACGATCTCGGTCTGGCTGACCTACCTGGCGTCGGCGCGCCTGTTCAACAACCGCACGATCGGGCTGCTGGCGGCGGCGATCCTCGGGTTTGCGTTCCTGCCGGTCTTCTACAGCCACCTCGCGCTCAACGACGTGCCGACGCTCGCGCCCGTGGCGCTCTCGTTGTACGGGGTCGCCGGCGTGATGCGGCGCGGGCGGATGCGCGACTACGCGATCGCCGGCGCCGGAATTGGGCTGGCGGCGGCGACCAAGTACACCGGCGGAATCACCGCGCTGTGTCTGCTGACGGCGTTCGTGACCGACGCATCCGGCGGTTCGCTGCGCTCGTCCTCGCGCCGCCTGCTGGTCGCGTTCGCAATCGGCCTGGGTGCGTTCTTGATCGCCAACCCGTACGCGATCCTCGACTTCTCGTCGTTCCGCGCCGGGGTCAACTCGCAGGCGTCGCTGTCCGCCGGGGCTGACCCCGTGAAGCTCGGAACCCGCTCCGGGGGCGGGGTCGGCTACTACCTGTGGACGTTCACGTGGGGGCTGGGGTGGGGCCCGACGATCGCTGCGATCGGCGGGACGGCGCTGCTGATCGCGCGCCGGCGGATCGCGATCGTGCTGACGCTGATCCCGGCCGTGATCGTGTTCATCATCTTCATGGGCAACCAGCAGCGCTTCTTCGGACGCTGGCTGCTGCCGATCTTCCCGATCGTCGCGATGCTCGCCGCCTACGGCGCATACGGGCTCGCGCGCTGGTTGACGACTGCCCGGAGGATGCCCGCGCCGGTAGCCGGAGCGATCGTCGCGGCGCTGCTGCTCGCCCAAGGCCTCGTCGCGGTGATCCACAACGACGCCGTGCTCGCGCGTGCTGACACCCGCACCCTGACCCGCGCCTGGATGGTCGCCCACGTCCCCGCCGGCGCGAAGGTCGTGATCGAGCCGGAGGTTCCGGACGACTGGTCCAGCGACATCGGCATGTCGCTCCCGGCGACAGCCAACGGCCAGCGCTGGGCGCGGTATCCGACGTGGCTGACCAACCTCGACACCAACGGCAGGCCGCTGCCGCCCGGCCAGCACCGCTACGTCGTGATCGATCAGTACGAGCGCAACCTGTACCCGGCGCTGATCGACAACTACGTCGCGCACGGCTACTGCTGGGTCGTGCTCGGCTCGCTGCAGGCGGGCCGAGCGTTCGCCCAGCCGCAGGACGCGCCCAACGCAGTCGCGTACTACGCGGCGCTCGCCGATCGCGCGAAGCTCGTTTACCACGTCAGCCCGTTCCCGACCAGCGCCCACCCGATCCCGTTCAGCTTCGACTGGTCGATCGACTATTACCCCCGCCAGTACTCGCGTCCGGGGCCGGAGATGAGCGTCTACCAACTGACCGGCGGCAAGTGCTCGTAGCCCGCGCTACCTAAATTCCTGCTGAGGGCCGAGGCGGGACCGCCGCGGCCTCTTATATTTGAGTGCACAGCCAATGAGCGCCGCAACCGACACCGACAAGCGACATCTAGCCCGGGCGATCGAGCTCGCCGAGAGCGGGCGCGGCCGGGTTAGTCCCAACCCGATGGTCGGCGCCGTGATCTCCCGCGATCAGGAGATCCTCGGTGAGGGCTTCCACGCAACGCTCGGCGGTCCGCACGCCGAGGTCGAGGCGATCCTCGCCGCCGCCGATCACGATCTGAGCGGCGCGACGCTGTACGTGTCGCTCGAGCCTTGCTGCCACCACGGTCGCACGCCGCCCTGCACCGAGGCGATCCGCGACGCCGGCATCGGTCGCGTCGTCGTCGCCTCTGACGATCCGTCTGAGCACGCGTCCGGGCGCGGGCTGGGGATTCTGCGCGACGACGGGGTCGAGGTCGTGGTCGCCGACGGCGAGCTCGCGGCGCGCGCTCGCCTGCTCAATCAGCCGTTTCGAAAGCACGCGCGCACCGGCCGCCCGTGGGTCCTGTTCAAGTCCGCGATGACGCTCGACGGCAAGGTCGCCACGCGCAGCGGCGACTCCAAGTGGATCTCGGGCGAGGCGAGCCGGCGGCTCGCGCACCTGTGGCGCGCCGAGTGCGATGCGGTCATCGTCGGGATCGGCACTGCGCTGGCCGACGACCCACAGCTGACCGCGCGGGTCGACGGCGTCGCGCGCCAGCCCCGCCGGATCGTGTTCGACTCGCTCGCGCGGCTGCCGCTGCGCTCCAAGCTGGTCGCCGACGCCCGACGGATCCCGCTGACCGTGGTCGTCTCGCGCGCCGCGCGGCGCGCGGCGACCGACGCGCTCGAGGCGCACGGCGTCGAGGTGATCGTCGCGCCGGGCGAGAACGAGCCCGCGCGCGTGCGCTCCGCGCTCGACCAGCTCGGCGCCTCCGGCGTCGGCTCGATCCTGCTTGAGGGCGGCCCGCATCTCGCCGGTGCGTTCTTCGACGCACAGGAGGTCGACGAGATCCGCTTGTTCCTGGCGCCGATCGTGCTCGGCGGCCGCACCGCGCGCGACCCGCTCGAGGGCGAGGGCGCCGAGCTGATCGCCGACGCCAGCCGCGCGCTGACGCTCGAGTGCGACCGGATCGGCGAGGACCTGCTCGTGTCGGCGCGGATGCGGGAGTGGTAATTGTTCACGGGCCTCGTCCAGGATCTCGGGCGGATCGTCAGCGCTGACCGCAACGGCGACGGCGCCCGCATGACCGTCGAGACCGCGCTCGCGAGCGAGCTGTGCGAGGGCGACTCGGTGTCGGTCAACGGCGTCTGCCTAACCGCCACCGAGGTCGGCGAGCACTCGTTCGCCGCCGACGTGATGAACGAGACGTTGTCGCGGACCTCGCTTGCCAGCGTGCGGCCCGGGCTCGGCGTCAACCTCGAGCTGCCGCTGCGCCCGAGCGACCGGCTCGGCGGCCACGTCGTCCAGGGCCACGTCGACGGCCTCGCGACGATCGCCGAGGTCGGCGACGACGGGTTCGCCCGCCGCGTGCGGTTCGACACCGACCCCGAGCTGCTGCGCTACGTCGTCGAGAAGGGCTCGATCGCGTTGGACGGAGTTTCGCTGACGGTCATCGACATCGGTGACGCATGGTTTACCGTTTCTCTGATCCCAGAGTCGCTCGAGCGCACGAACCTGGGGGCAGCGGAGCCAGGAACCAAGGTGAACGTGGAGGTCGACGTGTTGGCGAAATATGTGGAGCGTCTGATCGGTGAGCGGGGGGTTGGCAGGTGAGCTCGGTCAAGACCCCATTCGCGACGATCGAAGAGGCGATCGAGGACATCCGCCAGGGCAAGATGGTCGTCGTCTGCGATGACGAGAACCGTGAGAACGAGGGCGATCTGACGATGGCCGCGCAGTTCGTCACGTCCGAGGCGATCAACTTCATGCGCAAGGAGGGCGGCGGGCTGATCTGCCTGGCGCTGACCCCCGAGCGCTGCGATGAGCTGGGCCTCGATCTGATGGCCGCCAAGAACGAGTCGGCGTTCGAGACCGCGTTCACAGTTTCGATCGAGGCTCGCACTGGCGTCAGTACAGGGATCTCGGCGGCCGATCGCGCGCGCACGATCCAGGTCGCGATCGACCCTAAGACGAGCCCTCGCGAGCTCGTCCAGCCCGGCCACATCTTCCCGCTGAAGGCCAAGGAGGGCGGCGTGCTCGAGCGCGTCGGCCAGACCGAGGCGGCGGTCGACCTCGCACAGCTCGCCGGGCTGAACCCTTCGGGCGTGATCTGCGAGATCATGAACGAGGACGGCTCGATGGCCCGTGTGCGCGACCTCGAGCCCTACTGCGCGCGCCACGGGATCAAGATGGTCACGGTCGCCGACCTGGTCGCCTATCGCCGCCGCCACGAAAAGCTCGTCGAGCGCGTCGTCGCAACCAAGCTTCCGACCACGTTCGGCGACTTCGTCGCGGTCGGCTACCGGTCGTTGGTCGACAACAAGCACCACGTCGCGCTCGTCAAGGGCGACGTCGATGGCGTCGAGGACGTGCTCGTGCGCGTGCACTCGGAGTGCCTGACGGGCGATGTCTTCCATTCGCTGCGCTGCGATTGCGGCGAGCAACTCGAGTCGGCGCTGGGGATGATCGAGCGCGAGGGCAGCGGTGTTCTGCTGTACCTCAGCCAGGAGGGACGCGGGATCGGGCTACTCAACAAGCTGCGCGCCTACAAGCTTCAGGAGGAGGGGCTCGACACGGTCGACGCCAATCTCCGGCTCGGGCTGCCGGCAGACCTGCGCGATTACGGGATCGGCGCGCAGATCCTCGTTGACCTCGGCCTCAGCTCGATCCGGATCCTCACCAACAACCCCAAGAAGATCTCCGGGCTCGCCGGGTACGGGCTGTCGGTCTCTGACCAGGTACCGATCCAGCACGCGCCCAACCCGCACAACGAGGCCTACCTGCGTGCCAAGCGCGACAAGCTCGGCCATACGCTGCACCACCAGGGTCTGGCGCTCGACGAGCAGATGATCCGTGACGAGCACGAGAACGATCGCCGCCGCGAGCGCGACCGCTAGGACTTAGATCGTGGGGATCGACGACGCGCGGGCCGCGCTGTGCGTGGCGACCTTCTACACCGAGCTTGCAGAGAGGCTCGAATCGGGGGCGCGCGCGGCGCTCGAGGAGTCCGGGATCACCGACATCGATCGGTTCGAGGTGCCGGGCGCGTTCGAGCTGCCGTTGATCGCCAAGTACGCGGCCGTGTCGGGGCGCTATCGGGTGGTCGTCTGTCTCGGCGCGGTGATTCGCGGCGAGACCGACCACTACGACTACGTCTGCGGCGAGGCGGCGCGCGGGATCCAGGACGTGCAGCTTGAGACGGGCGTTCCGTGCGGGTTCGGAGTGCTGACCGTAGACACGATCGAGCAGGCTCTCGACCGCGTCACCGGTGGATCCAAACGCGACACTGGCCGCCACGCCGTGGAAGCCGTGCTCGCATCGCTCGCGGTCAAGCGTGAGCTCCACGGTCCCCGCACGCGCATCGGGTTCTCGGCCTGAGCTAGTCGCTGTTGGTGGCGAACGAATTGCCGCCGTCGTGGCCGTCGCCGCCGCCGTGGCCGCGCCCGTGGTCGCCGCCGGGTCCGGGGCCGCCGTTGCCGTGCTGCTGAGCCTGCTGGCCCAGCGCCCGCAGCGCGAGCTCGAGCTCGCTGCGCACGACGCCGGTCTGATTGTGGATCTGAAGACGGCGGTAGAGGATCGGCACGGCCGCCCGCGGGTCGCCCGACAGGCGCAGCGACCGGCCGAGGTCGAACAGCGCGTAGGCGTACGTGAGGCTTGTCGGCGAGGAAGCGGCCAGCGACTTGCGCAGCACCGGGATCGCCGCTGTGTAGTTACCGGCGTCCATCAGGCCATGTCCCTGTGCCTCGAGCGTCGCGGCGGTCGGCGGCGCGGTGGTCTGTGAGGCGGGGGCTGCGTTGACCTGTGACTGCGTGGTCGTCGGCTTGGGCTTGGCCTTGGCCTTGGCCTTGGGCTTGGGTGCCTGCGCGGCCGCGTGCGAGACCGTGTGCTGGGCGCGGGCCGAGGAACGCGGCGGCGAGGAGTTGTTGCTCGCCCCGGCGGCGATCGCGACGCCGATCCCGGCTGCCGCGAGCGCGCCGACTGCGATCGCGCGCCTTGGCGCGCGGCGCGGCGAACGGCTCGGAGCCGTGTGAGGCGGGGGAGGGGTCCGGGGTGGCGCCGCCGCCGCAGCCGCTGCCGCTGCCGCTGCCGGGCGGCGAGGCCTGCGGCGAGCGCGAGCGCGAGCCGCGCCTGCGGCGAGTACGGCGGTCTGGGTCGTGCTCGGCGCGACCGCCGGCTGTCCGAGCGCCTCCTGCACGGCGTCCGCCAGCGCTTGCGCGGTCGGCCAGCGGTCGGCGGGACGCTTGGCCATGCCGCGGGCGATCACGGCGTCGAGCTCGAGCGGAAGCTCGGGGTTGCGCTCGCTCGCCGACGGCGGCGGGGCATCGACGTGCTGGCGCGCCTGCACCGCGAATCGCTGGTCGGTGAACGGCCGCTCGCCGACGAGCATCTCGAACGCTGCGACCGCGAGCGAGTAGCGATCGCTGGCCTCGGTCGCCGGCCGGCCGAGCGCACGTTCCGGAGCGAGGTAGGAGGCGGTGCCGAGCAGTTGCCCGTCGTAGGTCAGCGTGTCGTCGGTCGCGAGCTGGGCGATTCCGAAGTCGGCGACGTGGACCGAGCGGTCGCGGTCGAGCAGCAGGTTGGCGGGCTTGATGTCGCGATGCAGGACGCCGCGGCTGTGCGCGTAGTCGATCGCGGCGGCAGCCTCGTGCAGCCACCTGACCGCGTCGTCGCGCGAGACCTCGCCGCACCGCAGTGCGTCGGCGACCGTGCCGCCGGCGAGATACTCCATCACGATGAAGGCGCGCGGAGGCTCGTCGGGGTCAGGTGTCGTCGTCTCACCGACGTCGTAGATCGTGACGACATGCGAGTGGCTGGAAAGGCGTGCTGCCGTCCGTGCCTCGCGCTTGAACCGCCGCACGGCCGTCTGGTCGTGCGCGAAGCGCTCGGCCAGCAGCTTGACCGCGACTCGGCGGCCGAGGACTTTGTCCTCTGCGCACCAGACCGACGCCATGCCGCCGTTGGCGATGTGTCGGATCAGCTCGTAGCGCTCGGCCATGCTCACGTCCTCGAACACGGCGGCGCCGGGAGGGACGCTGTTACCCATTGGGACCAATCTCTACCCATGAGCCTCAGGCTATACTCGCCCGCCATGCCCAAGGTCTGCCATGTCTGTGCAAAAGGCCCGTCGTTCGGCCACAGCCGGAGCCACTCGATGGTGGCCACCAACCGGCGCTTTGATCCCAACCTCCAACGGGTCCGGATCAACGACGGCGGCACGCCGCGCCGCGTGTACGTCTGCACCCGCTGCCTGAAGGCCGGCAAGGTCCAAAAGGCCGTTTGACCGGCGATTCGGGGCCGGTGTCCGATCCCAGCATCGTCCGTTTCCGCGCCATCGTCGAGGCGAGCCTCGCCGCGCTCGAGGCACGGCGCGAGGAGGTCAACGACCTGAACGTGTTCCCGGTCGCCGACGGCGACACCGGGGACAACATGGTGCTGACCCTGAGAGCGGTCTTGCAGGAGCTCGATCGGCTCGCAGGCGCCTCGCACGACAACACGATCGACGGCATCGGCCGGGACGAGATCGTCAGCTCGGTCGCGCGAGCAGCGTTGCTCGGCGCGCGCGGCAACTCCGGCGTGATCCTCTCGCAGCTGATCCGCGGCGCCGCCGAGGAGCTCGCGAGCCGCCCGGGTGAGCTCGTCGACCCGGTGCTGATCAGCGCCGCGCTGGCGCGGGCTGCAGACCAGGCCTACGGCTCGGTCCGCGAGCCGGCCGAGGGCACGATCCTCACGGTCGTGCGCGAGATGTCGGCGCGGGTCGCGTCCGACCTCGCGCACATGAAGGACGCCCGGCTCGGTCCCGACGCGACCGACGAGCAGCAGAACGCGGTGATCGCCGAGCTGATCGAGAACGCGCTGACGGCGGGCGAGGAGTCGGTCAAGCGTGGTCCCGACCTGTTGCCCGTGCTGCGCGAGGCCGGCGTCGTCGACGCTGGTGGCTACGCGCTCACGGTCCTGCTCGCAGGGATCGTCGGAGCACTGCGCGGCAGCGAGCCGCCCTCGCTCGAGCACCACGCTCCAGCACGCGTGACCCATCCCCAGCACGCCTCGGCCACGTACCGCTACTGCACCAACTTCGCGGTCACCGGCACGGCGCTTGAGCAGCGCCGGTTCGTGCCGCTGCTCGAGCAGATCGGCGACTCGGTGCTGGTCGTCGGCGACCAGACGACGCTCAAGGTCCACGTCCACACCGACGACCCCAACTCGGCTACCGCACTGTTCGCCGAGTTCGGCCTGGTCTCGCACCTCGATGTCGCCGACATGCGCGCCCAGGTTCAGCAGCGCGAAGAGCGCCTGAGCTCCGCGCCGCGCCGGCTCGCCGTGTGCGGCGCGCTCGCGGTGGTGACCGGCGACGGCATGCGCTCGCTGTTTGAGAGCCTCGGCGTCCACACGCTCGAGGGCGGCCCGACGCTCAACCCGTCGACCTACGATCTGCTTGCAGCGATCCACGCGATCCCGGCCGAGCAGGTTGTCGTGCTGCCCAACAGCGCGAACGTCGTGATGGCGGCAGAGCGGGCCGCGGAGCTGTCTGACAAGACGGTCCGCGTCGTGCTGTCGCGCTCGCCGCAGGCCGGTCTCGCGGCCGCCGTCAGTCTCGATCCGACTCGCGACGCCGCGACCAACGGCGCGGCGATGGCGCAGACGCTCGAGCACGTGCGCAGCGGCGCGGTCGCGCCGGCCGCCCGCGACGACATCCAGGGCCGCTTTCGTGAGGGCGATGCGGTCGGGTTCATCGAGGAGAAGATCGTCGCCTGGGGCCGTCCCCGAGAGGCGCTGCGCGAGGTCCTGGAACAGCTCGCGCAGAGCGCCGAGCTGATCACCTGCCTGCGCGGCGCGCAGGCGCCGCTGGACGATGACGCCGTGCAAGCGCTTGCCGTCGGCGAGGTCGAATTCGAGCTGAGCGAAGGCGGCCAGGAGCGGTACTGGTGGCTGCTGAGCGCTGAGTAGTACCGACTGCGCTGGACCGGGCTCGACCGGTGGGCCGGTCATGATCACAGCGTAGAGGATGGCCTTCACCGCCTTCGCAACATCTCGCCCTCTCGAAGCCGACGACCTCGAGGCCGCGCCGATCCGCTATCCGCGGCCGTCTGAGCTGGCCAAGCCGCTCGCGCTGGAGGGCGCCAAGACGCGCCAGGCGGCGCAGGCGCTGGGCTTGAACACCGTCGGTGATCTGCTCGAACACCTACCGCGCGATCGTCGCGAGGCGAGGGCCGTCGCCGAGCTGATGGCTGGCGAGAGCGCGACGGTCGTCGTCACGGTCCGCGCGATCTCCTCGCGGCCGGTGCGCCGGCGCGGGATGCGGCCGCTGGTCGAGGCGACGGTCGCCGACGCAAGCGGCTCGGTAAAGGCCACGTTCTTCAACCAGCCGTGGCTTGTGCAGCGCTATCCCGTCGGCACGCGGCTGATGCTGCACGGCAAGCTCCAGGCGCGCAACCGGTTCTCCGTCCAGGCTCACGCCCGCACCACCGAGGCGGTCGTCGAGGCCGGGGCGGTCGCGCACTACCCGGCGACCGAGGGCCTGTCCTCGACGCAGATTTACGCACTCGTCCGCGAGCACGCCGAGCTGATCGAGCGCGTGTTCGAGCCACTTCCGGTGGCACTGCGCTCCGGCGAGGGGCTGCCCAACCGCGCCGACGCGCTGTCGGCCGTGCACTTCCCGGTCGCCGGTGAGGACGCCGACCTCGGACGGTCTCGGCTCGCGTTCGACGAGCTGTTGCTCGCCCAGCTCGCGCTGCTGCGCCGGCGCGGCACCCGTGAGCAGACGGCCGGCCCGGTGCTCGACGGCGAGCGCGAGCTGACCGCCCGGTGGCTGGCGGAGATGCTGCCGTTCGCGCTCACCGGCGATCAGGAGCGGGCGCTCGAGGCGATCGACGCCGACCTCGCGAGAGCGCGGCCGATGCAGCGGCTGCTGATGGGCGAGGTCGGCTCGGGCAAGACGGTCGTCGCCATGTACGCGCTGCTGCGAGCCGTCGAGCACGGGTACCAGGGCGCGCTGATGGCGCCGACCGAGACGCTCGCAGAGCAGCATTTCCAGACGATCCAGCTGCTGATCGGGTCAGAGCCCGTGAGCGCGGGACTGCTGACCGGCTCGACCCCGGGCGCGCGGCGCAACGATCTGCTCGGCAAGCTCTCGACCGGCGAGCTGTCGTTGATCGTCGGTACCCATGCGCTGATCGAGGATGCGGTCAGGTTCGCTCGCCTCGGCGTCGCGGTCGTCGACGAGCAGCACCGCTTCGGCGTACGCCAGCGCGCGGCGCTCGACGCCAAGGGGCCCGACGACGACCGCCCACACGTGCTGCACATGACCGCGACGCCGATCCCGCGCACGCTCGCGCTGCTCGGCTACGGCGATCTGGACTTCACGCTGCTGCGTGAGCGGCCGAAGGGGCGCCGACCGGTGCAGACGTTCGTGTGCGCGACCGAACGCGAGCGCGTGCGGGCTTATGAGCGGATCCGCGAGGAGCTCAGAGGTGGCCGCCAGGCGTTCGTCGTGTGCCCGCTGGTCGAGGAGTCAGACGTGCTGCAGGCCCGAGCGGCGACGGTGGAGTTCGAGCGTCTGCGCGACGGCGAGCTTCGCGACTTCCGGGTCGTGCTGATGCACGGCCAGTTGCGGCCGGGCGACAAGCAGGCGGCGATGGCGCAGTTCGCCGCGGGCACGGCCGACGTGCTCGTCGCCACCTCGGTGATCGAGGTTGGGATCGATGTCCCCAACGCGACCGTGATGCTGGTCGAGGACGCCGAGCGCTACGGGATCTCCCAGCTTCACCAGCTGCGCGGCCGGATCGGCCGCGGCGAGCACCAGTCGGTGTGCATCCTGTTCGGTCCCAAGGACTCGCCCAGGCTGCGGGCGCTGGGGTCGCACTCCGACGGGTTCGAGCTCGCCGAGATCGACCTCGAGCTGCGCGGGGAGGGCGAGCTCGTCGGCACCCGCCAGCACGGTCTGGCGCAGTTTCGCGTCGCCGAGCTGCCGCGCGACGCGCAGCTGCTCGAACGCGCGCGGGCACACGCGCGGGTGATCGCCTCTGAGGACCCCGACCTGTCGCTCGCCGAGCACGCCCTGCTAGCCGAGGCGCTCGTGCGCGCCTACGGCACCGAGGCGCAGGCTCCGATCCGGGCGTGAGGCCGGCGGTGGGGCCACCGTGCGGGTGATCGCCGGGCGATTTCGCGGACATTCGCTGGTCGCCCCGCGCGGCCGAGCGACGCGGCCGACGGGCGACCGGGTCCGCGAAGCACTGTTCTCGATCCTTGTCTCGGTCGAGGGAGCGCGGGTGCTCGACCTGTTCGCCGGCTCGGGCGCGTTGGCGATCGAAGCGCTGTCGCGGGGCGCCTCTGAAGCGACCCTCGTTGACTCATCCGCGGCCGCGATCGCCGCGATCGAACGCAATCTCGCGGCGGTCGGTGCGGCCGCCGAGGTACGCCGCCAGCGCGCCGCCGTGTTCCTCGAGCAGGCACGGGGCGACGCTCGTCAATACGATCTGGTGTTCCTCGATCCCCCATACCAAGCCGCAAGCGACCTCGGCCGGACGCTTTCGACGGCGCTGGCGCCGCTGCTCGCGCCGGGTTCGCGCGTTGTCACCGAGAGCGATCGACGGGCGGCCCTGCAGCTCGATCTGCCGCTGCTCGACGAGCGTCGCTACGGCGACACCCTGATCCGAATTCATGACTCCCGATAACCGCATCGCAATCTGTCCTGGGACGTTCGATCCCATCACCAACGGCCATCTCGACGTGATCGGCCGTGCCTCGGCGATGTTCGACCAGGTGATCGTCGGCGTCGTCAACATCCCGTGGCGTAAGGGCAACACGCTGTTCACCGCCGAGGAGCGCGTCAGCTTCGTCACCAACGCGACCAGGGAGCTGCCGAACATCACAGTTGAGACGTTCAGCACGCTGCTGGTCGAATTCGCCCGCCAGCGCGGCGCGATGGCGATCATCAAGGGCCTGCGGGCAATCTCGGACTTCGAGTACGAGCTGGAGATGAACCAGCTCAACCGCAAGCAGGCGCCCGATATCGAGTCCGTTTACCTGATGGCGTCGGCCAAGTACAGTTTCCTGCGATCCAGCGGGGTCAAGGAGCTCGCGACTTTCGGCGGTGAGATCGAGG
The DNA here is from genome assembly GCA_036490775.1 of Solirubrobacteraceae bacterium. GTDB lineage: Bacteria > Actinomycetota > Thermoleophilia > Solirubrobacterales > Solirubrobacteraceae > Palsa-465. The sequence goes on from DASXDD010000021.1 coordinate 26,349, forward strand.
AGTTGGTGCCCCATGAGGTGGCCAAGGCTCTGAAGGAACGGCTCAGCCGCTGACGAAACAGAGGTTCTGCGATGGACGTCCTGGTACTCATCGACAAATTGGACGATCTCGTCCACAACGCCAAGCCGGTGCCGCTGACCGACCAGGTCCGCGTCGACAAAGAGGAGATCTACGACATCCTCGACCAGATGCGCGCCACGATCCCTGAGGAGATCAAGCAGGCGCGCTGGATCGTCAAGGAGCGACAGGAGATGCTCGCCGAGGCCAAGCGCGAGGCCGAGCGGATCGTCAAGGAGGCGCGTGAGCGCCAGGAGAAGATGATCTCCGACGAGGAGATCACCAAGCAGGCTGAGCGCGCCGCCGAGGACATCATCGAGGATGCCCGCGGCCGCGAACGCGAGATCCGGCTCGGCGCCGAGGACTACGCCGACGAGATCCTCAACACGCTCGAGGTCAACCTCTCGAAGTTCATCGCGGCCGTCCAGCGCGGACGCGACCGGCTCGCTGGCAAGGACGAGCCGGCCGAAGTCTCGTAGCCCTCCGTGGGCTGCGTGATCGAAGTCCTCGATGGCGACATAACGCGCCTCGAGGTCGACGCGATCGCCAACGCCGCGAACACGCGGCTGCTGCACGGCGGTGGCGTCGCCGCAGCGATCTCGCGCGCCGGCGGACCCGAGGTTCAGCGTGAGAGCGACGAACGAGCGCCGATCGGCCTCGGCGAGGCGGTTGAGACGAGCGCCGGAGCGATGCCGGCCAAGTGGGTGATCCACGCGGCGACGATGGAGCTCGGCGGCCCGACGTCGGCGCAGATCATCCGCGCGGCCACCGCGAGCACGCTCGCCAAGGCCGACGAGCTCGGCGCGAAGTCGCTCGCGCTGGTCGCGTTCGGGACCGGTGTCGGCGGCTTTCCGGTCGGTGAGGCGGCGCGGATCGAGGTGCAGGAGGTACGCCGGCACGTGGGCGGCGACAGTCGCCTGCAGCGGGTCGTGTTCGCGGTTCGCGGAGCGGACGCTCGCGAGGCATTCGAGCGGGCGCTCGACGCATAGCGATCCCTTTACCGCCGGGGCCTCCATATAGCGCACCGAGAACCGGCGCGGCGGGTGAATCATCCGGTTAGTTTTCGGGTAGCGGAAGGCAGCTTCGCTACTGCAGGGTGGCGAAGCGAATCTCATAACTCGGCATCCGGAAGGCAAGGGTCCAGTGCCACATCCACGTTTGCGTTCGTTCGTACTCGCGACCGTCGTCGCGACCGTCGGTCTCGGTGCATCCACCGCGCAGGCTCAGACAGCCCGCGTGTGGTTCCCGCGAAACGTCCTGCCATTGGCCAACGCCACCAACGACGGCCCGGCGGCGGCCTCGCAGGTGATGCAGATCGGGGTCGGCATCAAGGATCCGAATCCCGCCGGTGAGCAGGCGCTGATCGCGGCCCAACAGGACCCGTCGAGCAGCCAGTACCACAAGTTCCTCACGCCGGCCCAGTTCAACTCCCAGTTCGGCGTCGCCGGCGCGACCTTCCAGCAGGTCCTGAGTTGGCTGCAGGGCGGCGGCGCGAAGGTGATCAACACGGCCGGCGCGCACAACTACGTCGAGGTCACGGCGACGGTCGCCCAAGTCGACCAGCTGTTTGAGACGCAGATCAACAAGTACTCGGCCCAGGGCGTGTCGTTCCTCGCGAACGCGACCCCGCCGAGCGTGCCCGTCGGCCTCGACGTGCTGACGGTGATGGGGCTCAACACGCTCCAGCACCCGACGACGCCTCTGACGGGCGCTCATAAGGGCGCTCCCGCGCCCGGGTCCTCGGTGCTCGGCAAGTCGACTGCGCCTGGGTCATCGGTGCTCGGTTCGGTCGGGCTCGGGCAGGCGTCCGGAACGCCTCAGATCCCGACTGCGCTGACCCCGCAGAACATGTGGTCGATCTACGACATGCCGAAGGTCAACACCGGCCAGGGGCAGTCGATCGCGATCATGGGCTCGGGGGACTCGACGACGACGGTCAAGGACCTCGCGATCTTCGAGTCCCACCACAAGCTTCCGAAGGTGCCGGTGACGGTCACCAACATCCCCGCCGACGGCGACTTCTCCGACACCGGCGGCAACGTCGAGTGGGAGCTCGACACGCAGTCGTCCAGTGGCGTCGCGCCGGGCGTGACCGGCGAGCACCTGTATTTCGCCCAGCATCTCGTCGACCCCGACGCCGAGGCGGACTTCGCGACCTGGGTCTCTGACCCCAACGGCCCCAAGCAGGCCAACGCCTCGTTCGGCGAGTGCGAGAGCACGCCGGCCAACGCGACGCTCGAGTCGACGATCCCGCCCCAGTTCAACAACAACGTCGACCAGAACGCGATGTACGGCACCGGCGCGCCGAACAACCTCGAGCCGGTCGCCGACCAGACGCTCGAGCAGGGCGTGCTGGAGGGCCGCACGCTGTTCGCGGCGACCGGCGACACCGGCTCGTCGTGCCCGGTGCTGGTGCTCGGGCCCGAGCTCGGCGCGGGCAACGGCGTGCTCAACCAGGGCGTGCCGATCGTCAACTACCCGGCGGCGAGCCCGTACGTGGTCGCCGTCGGCGGCACCGTGCTCTACAGCGACGGCGGCACGCCGCCCCAGCGCGCGCTCGAGTACCCGTGGCCCTACACGGGCGGTGGGCAGAGCTTCTTCATCCCGGAGCCCGCGTTCCAGCAGGGCGACAGCAGCGTCAACCGGCCCTGCCTGTCAGACCTGGCGGGCAACCCGAACACGGCAGCGACCACCTGCCGCGGGATCCCCGATGTCGCCGACGAGTCCGGCGACATCGCGACCAGCTCGTATGACATCTACTCCGACGAGCTCGGCGGCGACTCCGGCGAGGGCGGCACTAGCCTCTCCTCGCCGCTGATGGCCGGGATGTGGGCGCGCGTGCAGGCCGCGTCGGCGACCGGCACCGGATTCGCCGACCCCGTGATCTACAAGGTGGCGGAGAACTCGACCGACTACGCCCGCGACTTCAACGACGAGCAGCTGGGCACCAACGGCGCCTACCAGGCGGCCCCGGGATGGGACTACGTCACCGGCTGGGGAACGCCCGTCCTGAAGCCGCTGATCCAGGACATCGACGGAGGCTTGACGCCGGTCACGCCCGCTCCGTAGGTCATCTCGACCGGGTTCAGCGGACCTTGAACCCGGTCAGGCCCTCAGGCGGCTCCTCGCGCACGTCGATCTGATCGACGTGCGCTTGGGGCGGCCCGGCTTGCACGAACTCAAGGACGCGCTCGACTGCGTCCGCGGGCCCCTCGAGCACGGCTTCGACGGCCCCGTCGGGGCGGTTTGAGATCCAGCCCGAGACGCCGTGGGCGGCGGCGCGCTGGCGCGTCGAGTCGCGGAAGAAGACCCCCTGGACGCGGCCGCGGACGACCACGTGGCGGCGGATCGTGTCTGGGGAGTCGGCTGCGATGTCGGGGAGTGTGGCAGCGGCGGGACGGGGCGGGGACTACGGCGGGACGGGGCGGGGATTACGGCGGGACGGGGAGGGGATTACGTTCCATCGGACGCGGCCTGCGCGCCGCGTGGAACAAAACCCCCGCCAGGCGACGGTTTCGTTACATCGGATGTGGGCGTCGCCGCGCGTGGAACGAAATCCCCGCACCTCGGCGCAATGCGCCGCCCGTTCCGTCCGCACCCAGCGCCATCCTCGGCGGTCCGATGGATGCGCTGTTCGTGATCATTGGCCTGCTGGCCGGCGTCGCCGCCGCCGTCGCGGTGCTGTGGCCGAGGCTGATCCGCGCCCGCTCAGACCTCGAGCACGAGCGCGAACGCGCGCAGGAGCGCCTGGCGACCGTCACCGACGCGCAGGAGCGGCTATCGGCGTCGTTCAAGGCGCTGAGTGCCGAGGCGCTGCAATCCTCGATGAATCAGCTCTCAGAGCTCGCCCGTTCGCAGCTTCGAGCAGTCCAGGCCGAGGCCAAGGGCGACCTCGATCAGCGCCGCCAGGCCGTCGAGCAGCTCGTCTCGCCGCTGAAGGAGCAGCTCGGCCGCGTCGACGCGCAGCTCGTGCGCCTCGACCAGGAGCGGCGCGAGTCGCGCGGCCGGCTCGAGTCGCAGCTACGCACGCTCGCCGACACGGGGGAGAAGCTGCGAACCGAGACCGGCGCGCTGGTGACTGCGCTTCGCAAGCCAAATGCGCGCGGCCAGTGGGGCCAGATGCAGCTGCGAAACGTGGTCGAGCTGGCCGGCATGGTCCGCTACTGCGACTTCGTCGAGCAGTCGTCGGTCCAAAACGACGGGTCGGTGCTGCGGCCCGACCTGATCGTCAACATGCCCGGCGGCAAGCACGTCGTCGTCGACGCCAAGGCCCCGCTTCAGGCCGTGCTCGACGCCTACCAGGCACGCGATGAAGAGGAGCGCCAGCGCCACATGCGCGACCACGCCCGGCTGCTCCGAAAGCACGTCAAGGCGCTCGCTGAGAAGGCGTACTGGGCCGAGCTCGAGTCCGCGCCCGACCTCGTCGTGATGTTCCTGCCCGGCGAGCACCTGTACGGCGCCGCGCTCGAGGCCGACCCGACGCTGATCGAGGACGCGATGTCCAAGCGCGTGCTGATCACGACGCCGACGACGCTGCTGGCGATGCTGCACGCGATCGCCTACGGATGGCAGCAGGAGCGCGTCGCGGAGTCCGCCCAGGCCGTGTCGGAGCTCGGCCGCGACCTGCACGGCCGCCTGGTCAAGCTCTCGGGGCTGATGGCTACGCTCGGCAACCGGCTGAACAGCACGGTGCGGGCGTACAACGAGACCGTCGGGTCCTACGAGGCTCGTGTGATGCCGGCCGCGAGGCGGTTTGAGGACCACGGCGCGACCGCCGCCGGGCGCGAGCTGCCCGAGCTCGAGCAGGTCACGACGCACGCGCGCCGGGTGCACGTCGCCGCCGAGGTCGCGAGCGACTCCGAGCACAAGGTCGAAGAGCTCCCGGGCTTCCGGCTGCGGGCCGCGGAGTAGGCCCCCGACCGACTACGCCTGCTTTCCGGCCGCCTTGCGGCCGTCCCACCAGCGCTGCAGGTCGTCGCGTTGGTGAGGCAGCGGGTCGGCCGAGCGCTTCTTGGACTGCACGAACTCGAGCGCTTCGTCGATCTCGATCCCTGCGTTCACGGCGACGATCCCGGCCGCGACCGCAGCCGAGCGCTGCCAGCCGGCCCGGCAGTGCACGTAGCAGCGCTTGCCGTCCGTGATCCAGCAGCCGACTTCCGCGACGGCCTCGTCGAGCGCCTCCGCGGGCAGGCCGCCGTAGTCGGGGAGCCGCAGGCGATATTCCTCGATCCCCGCCTCCTCGAGGGCCTGCTCGACCACCGGCCGCTCGCCGTTGCGGTATTCGCCGTCCTCGACGAGATTCAGGATCCGCTGAACGCCGAGCGACGCCAGGATTCCCACGTCCTCGACGTCGAGCGGATAGGCGCCGATCAGGAGCTTGTCGAACACGTCGGCGAAGCCGTAGCTGCGAAACCAGTTGGACACGTCCCAACATCATCGCTGGTGGCCGGTGCGATCGGGGGCAGCATCACAAAACACTAAGCTCGCTCTCATCGTGATTCGCACGGACTCGTTCGATCTCGGTGGTCTTCGGCTGAGTTCCGGAGAGGGCCGCAGGCTCGAGCTCGGCGTCGCGCTCGAGCCGTTCTCGTTCGGCGGCGAGGCCTACCCGGTGGTGCCGGCGGTCGTCCCGGCGCGCCTCGACGTATCGCGCACGACGGGCGCGGGATACGTGCTGCGTCTGCGTTTCGAGGCGACGCTAGAGGGTCCGTGCATGCGCTGCCTGGAGCCGGCGAGCCCGGCATTTGAGGTCGATGCGCGCGAGGTCTCCCAGCCAGGCGAGACCGACGAGCTGGCTTCTCCCTACGTCACCGACGGGGTCCTCGACCTGCACGGGTGGGCGCGAGACGCGCTCGCGCTGGTGCTGCCGACGGCGCTGCTGTGCCGCCCGGACTGCGCCGGACTGTGCCCCGAGTGCGGAATCGACCTCAATCAGGCAGACCCCGACCACGCCCACGAACGACCGGCCGATCCGCGCTGGGCCAAGCTGTCTGAAATCCGGTTCGACTAGCTGTTGCCGGCGCTCTGTGCTCGCAGCTCAGCGGGCTGGAGTCGAATCTTGGTCGGTTCTGCCCCTGAACGGGTTAAGCGTCGCGTGATCTCACCGATAGACGGGGAATGCCGTACAGCAGTGAGCCCGTTCCCATGCTCGAATCCAGTGAGCCTGCGCGCCGCCGTGGCGACTCGACCGCGACCCTGACGCACCTCCACGGCCTGCTCGAGGTCGCCCGCCTCGTCGGTCGCGAGGCCGACCTCGACAAGGTGCTGGCGACCGTCGCTCGGGCGGTCTCCGAGACGCTCGGGTTCGCGACGGTGGTCGTCAACCTCTACCGCCCCGAGACCGACGAGTACGAGGTCAGGACCGTGCACGGCAGCGACGCCGCGAGCGAGCTGCTGCTCGGCCAGGTCACCACTGGCGAAAGCTGGTCAGGGCTGCTCGATCCCGTCTTCCGGCGGCGCGGCGCCTACTTCGTCCCCGCCGGCGCGTTTGACTGGGAGACCGACATCAAGTCCTACGCGCCCCCGATCCGGCTCGTCCCGGACGCCCCCGACGACGCGTGGCACGCCGACGACGCGATGTTCATCCCGCTCGACGGACCTGGCGGCCGCCGCTACGGGATCATCTCGGTCGACGAGCCCAACTCGCGCCGGCGCCCCGACGACCAGCAGCTCGACGTGCTCAACGCGGTCGCGGCGCACGCGACGCTCGCGATCGAGAGCGCCTTTCAGGTGGCGGCGCTCGAGACGGCGGTCGCTCGCCACGAGGCGGTGATCGAGGCATCGCTCGACGGCATGCTCGCGATCGACGCGTCGCTGAACGTGATCGAGTTCAACCCGGCCGCCGAGCGGACGCTCGGCTTCCGCCGCGACGACGTGATCGGCACCGACGTCGTCGACGTGCTCGTGCTGCCCGACCGGCGCGAGAACAGCCGGCGGGTGCTCGCCGAGTGCATCACCGACCCCGGGGCCGACATCCTCGGCCGCCACGTCGAGACCTTCGCGATCAGGGCCGACGGTACCCCGTTGCCGATCGAGATCTCGCTGACGCGGGTGCAGCGCTCCCCCGAGGACGCGCCGGTCCTGTACGCGTTCGTGCGCGACATCTCCGAGCGGCGCCGCAGCCAGGATCAGCTCACCTACCTCGCCTACCACGACTCGCTGACGGGATTGCCCAACCGCAGCCAGATCGAGCGTCACCTCGAGCTGGCGCTGGCTCGTGCCCAGCGCAACGGCCACGCGGTTGCGCTGATGTTCGCCGACCTCGACGACTTCAAGCTCGTCAACGACCGGCTCGGTCACGCGTCCGGGGACCGGCTGCTCGCGGCGGTCGCCGAGCGCCTGCGCGGCAAGCTGCGCGCGACTGACGTGCTCGGCCGCCACGGCGGCGACGAGTTCCTGGTGCTGCTGACCGACCTGACCGGAGATCCGATCTCCAAGGCCGAGACGGTCGCCAGCGAGCTGATCGGCGTGCTGCGCGAGCCGTTCGTCGTCGGCAGCTCGGAGGTGCGGATCGGCGCCAGCATCGGGATCAGCATGTATCCCCAGGACGCCGCCGACACCGAAGCGCTGCTGCGCCACGCCGACGTCGCGATGTATCAGGCGAAGTCCAACGGCGGCGGCCGGTTCGCATTCCACGAGCACTCCAACACGTTGCGCGCGCGCCGCGCGAGCCTGACCGCGCAGCTGCGCCGGGCGCTCGCCGAGAACGAGTTCGTCCTGCACTACCAGCCGGTCTGGAACCTCACGCACGCAGGTGGCCTCGCCGGGATGGAGGCGCTCGTGCGCTGGCAGCACCCTGAGCTCGGGCTGCTGATGCCGGGATCGTTCATCGACGCCGCCGAGGAGAGCTCGATGGGCGACGAGCTCGCCGACTGGGTCGCGCACGCGCTCTGCAGCCAGGCGGCCGAGTGGCAGCGCAGCGGCCTGCGACCGATCCTCAGCCTCAACGCCTCCCCCCAGCAGCTGCGCGCCCCCGACTTCGCCGAGCGGCTGCTGCGCGAGATCAGCCGCGACGGGCTGGATCCCAACAACTTCGTTGTCGAACTCACCGAGTCGGCCTGGACGATCGACGCGCTCGGCACGCTCGCCGCGATCGAGAGCCTGCGAAGCGCCGGCGTCAGGCTCGCGATCGACGACTTCGGCGCCGGCTATTCGTCGCTGGCGCGCCTGCGCCAGCTGCACTTCGACGGCCTCAAGGTCGACCGGGAGCTGCTTCGCGACGTGCCGACCGACCCGACCGCGGTCGCGGTGATGCGCGCGGTGCTCGACCTGGCGCGCGCCTGCGGCGCGACGACCGTCGTCGAGGGTGTCGAGACCGAGCACCAGCGCAAGTTCCTGATCGCGCACGGCGTCGAGCTCGCCCAGGGCTTCCATCTAGCCCGTCCCCAGCCGGTGGCCGAGGCCACGCGGCTGCTCGAGCGGTTCCTGATCTCGGCGCGCCGCGACACGCCGCTGCGGCTGCTCGCGAGCTAGCGTCGTCCGCGGCAGGCGACTGCGGACGGTTTCCAGGCGTCCTGGTAGCCTCAGCGCCAATGGCCGTCCCCAAGCAGAAGCAGTCTCACGCCCGCACCACCCAGCGCCGGGCGACGCACAAAGTCAGCGCACCGACCTACAACGCGTGCCCCCAGTGCCACAGCCCGCGGCGCCCACATCGGGTCTGCCCGGTCTGCGGCAGCTACAAGGGTCGCGAGGTCGTCGCCGCCGACTCAGGCGAATCGGCCAGCTGACGGCCCGGCCGTGATCGCCGTCGCCGTGGATGCGGGCGGGGCCGATCTAGGGCCTCGCGAGGTTGCCGCGGGCGCAGCGCTCGCGGCCCAACAGGGCGTCAGCGTGCTCCTGTTCGGACCTGCCTCAGAGATCGGAAGCACGCCCGAAGGCGTGGAGGTGGTCGACGCTCCAGTGTCGATCGCCAAGGCTGCTGATCCCGCCTACGCGGTCCGCTCGACCCCCGAGGCCTCGATCGTGCAGGCCGCGCGGGCGGTCGCGCAGGGACGCGCTCAGGCGCTCGTGTCCGGCGGCTCGACCGGCTCGGCCCTCGCCGCCGGCCTGTTCAACCTGCGCCGCGACCGCGGCATCTACCGCCCGGCGCTGGCGCTGCCGGTGCCGATCCCCGGCGCCGAGCCCGTGCTGCTGCTCGACGTCGGCGCCAACGCGACCTGCCGCCCCGAGCACCTCGTCCAGTTCGCTCACATGGGCTCGGCGTTCGCACAGGTGGTGATGGGACTCCAGTCGCCGCGGGTGGCGCTGCTGTCAAACGGCGAGGAGCCCACGAAGGGCACGCCCGACATCCAGGCGGTGCACGAGCAGCTCGCCGGATCCGGCGGCCGGGGCCTGAACTTCGTCGGCAACATCGAGGGCACCCAGGTGACCGACAGCGTCGCCGACGTGATCGTGATGGACGGCTTCACCGGCAACATCACGCTGAAGCTGATCGAAGGCGTGTCGGGGCGCACGATGCGCGCGATCCGCGACGCCGCAATGAGCTCGACCCGGTCAAAGCTCGGCGGCTGGCTGCTTCGCCCCGCGGTGCAGGCGCTGCGCGACGAGATCGACCCCGAGGGGCCGGGCGGGGCGTACATGCTCGGGCTCCGCCAGCTCGGCGTGGTCGCCCACGGCCGGTTCACGCGGCGCGGGTTTGCGCGCGCGATCGAGGTCGCCGCCCGAGGGGTGCAGGAGGACGTGATCGCGAAGACGCGGACCGCACTCGACGAAGCTGGGGCGCTGCGGCCGCCACGGGCAATGGCCGGCGACGAGCTCGACAGCGAAGCCCCGTCCGGGGCTCCGGCTACGGTGTCGAATCGATGAACCGCGAGCAGATCTTCGCGCTGATTAGCGCGCACCTCGCAGACGAGCTCGAGATCGACGCCGAACGAATCAACGGGTCCACGCGCTTCAAGGAGGATCTTGAGGCGGACTCGCTCGATCTCTACACGCTCGTCCAGGAGCTCGAGGACTCCTACGGTGTGAAGATCTCAGACGAAGAGGCGGCGAGGATCCTGACAGTCGATCAGGCCGTCGAATTCGTGCTCGCGAGCGATCAGGCCGGGATGACCCGGTCTGGGGCGGCGAGCCAAGGTCCAGACGCTGAGTGACCTCAGACACCAAGCTCGGGAAGCTGCTCGACGCGCTCCCAGACGAGCTGGCCGCCCCGGTGTTCACCCACTCCTCGTGGACGATCCGGCGATCGGACTCCTACGAGCGGCTCGCGTTTCTCGGTGACTCCGTGCTCGCGCTCGCGGTCACGGCCCATCTCTACCCGCGCCTGGAAGCCGATCGCTACGGCCCCGGGCGGCTGACGAAGATCCGCGCCCAAGCGGTTTCCGGACGCTCGTGCCGGGCGGTCGCGTTGCGGCTAGGACTGCCCGAGCGCCTGTCGGCGGCAGCGCCCGCCGCCGCGGCGGCGAGCATGCCGGCGCTGATCTCGACCGAGCGGGTGCTCGCGTCGGTGATTGAGGCCGTGATCGGCGCCTGCTATCTCGCCAACGGCTATGAACGAACGGCCGAGGCCGTCGTCGAGGCGTTCACGCCCGAGATCGACTACGCGCTCGAGTACCAGGTCGACTTCAAGTCGGCTTTGCAGGAGCTGCTGGCCCGGCGTGGCTCGCTTGTCAGCTACGACGTCGTCGGCGAGCAGGGGCCGCCGCACGACCGCGTGTTCTCGGTTTCCGCCACGATCGACGGCGCCGAGGTCAGCCGCGGCTCGGGCCGCAGCAAGAAGGACGCCGAGCAGGAAGCGGCACAGGCAGCGCTGGAGGCGCTCGAGTGAGGAAGCGCACGCGGTGTATCTGAAATCGATCACGCTGAAGGGATTCAAGTCGTTCCCCGACCGCACGCGGCTGGAGTTCGGGCCGGGCGTGAGCGTGATCGTCGGCCCCAACGGGTCGGGCAAGTCCAACGTCACCGACGCGGTCTTGTGGGCGCTGGGTGAACAGTCGCCGGTCGCCGTCCGCGGGCAGTCGATGCAGGACGTGATCTTCGGAGGCGCGCCCGGACGCCAGGCCGGCAAGGCTGCCGAGGTCGAGCTCGTGCTCGACGACAGCGAGGGAATGCTCGGGCTCGGAGCACCGGAGATCTCGATCGTGCGCCGGCTCGACCGCACGGGGGAGGGCGAGTACCGCCTCGCCGGTGCCCGCTGCCGGCTCGTCGACGTGATCGAGCTGCTGTCGGACACCGGCCTGGGCAAGGAGATGCACTCGGTGATCTCGCAGGGGCGGGTCGAGTCGATCGTCACCTCCAAGCCGCGCGACCGCAGACTGCTGATCGAGGAGGCAGCGGGCCTCGGCAAGCACCGAAAGCGCCGCCGGCGCGCGCAGCTCAAGCTTGGCCACACGCAGGACAACCTCGACCGTGCGCTCGACGTCGAACGCGAGGCGCGGTCGCGGCTGCGACCGCTCAAGCGCCAGGCCGAGGCGGCGGACCTGCACGCCCGGCTCGAGCGCCAGACGCTCGAGACGCGCTGGGAACTCGCACGCGACGACCTGCGCGCCCAGCGCGAGGCGCTGGCCCAGGCGCAGACCGCCGCCGACCAGGCACGCTCGCGCGCGCAGCAGGTCGAGCGCGAGCTCGAGCAGGTCGCCAAGCGCCGCGAGCAGGCCGAGGAGAAGCTCGCGCAGCGCAGCGCCCACCGCGAGGAGCTCTCGCGCCGCCGCTACGGAGCGCAGTCGGCCGGTGAGCGGGTCGCCTACCGGACCGAGGCGGTCCGCGCGGCGGCCGCGAGGATCGACGCGACGCTCGAGCGCAGTCGCGCCCAGCTCGCAGCGCTGCAGTCGCAGGTGCCCGACGATGCGCCCGACGCCGAGGCCGATGGCCGGATCGCCGAACTCGAGCGCGAGCTCGAGGCGCTCGAACGCGACCGCGAGGCGGAGCTGGCGCGCCAGCTCGCCGAGCTCGAGCAGCAGCTCGAGGCCGCCCAAGGCGCGATCGAGCAGCGCGCAACCGAGGTCGATCTCGCCCGTGCCGCGCGCGAGCAGGCTGACGCCGCCCTCGAGCACGCCCGCGCGGCGATCAGGGAGGCCGAGCGCGGGGTCGAGGCCGCGCGTCGCGAGGCCGCGCGCGTCGGCGGCGAGCTCGCCGGCGTCAACCAGTTCCTGCGTGCCCAGACCGCGCCGCCCGGTGGCGCAGCGGCATTGGCCGACGAGCTCGAGGTCGACGACGGGTATGAGCTCGCGGTGGCCGCGGCGCTCGACGGACGGCTGCGTGCCGCCGTCGTGTCAGACCGCCGCGGTGGATCGGAGCTGCTGGACCGCGCCGGCGCCGAGGGTGGCCGGGCGCTGGTCGCGCGCGCGTCAACAACCGAGGCGCAGCAGCCGAGCACCACCGCCCCTGCGCCCGGCGCCGAGCGGCTCTCCGATCGACTGCGCGGTGGCGCCGGCGCCGTGGCGCTCGCGCGCTCGCTGCTGCGCGACGCTTGGGTCGTCGAGTCGCTCGAGCAGCTCCCCGAGACGTTTGTCGGGGTCGCCGTCACCCGCAGCGGCCGCGTCTGGTCCGGCGCGACCAGCGAGCTTCGCCAGGCTCCCGCGGTCGGTGAGGAGCGGGTGCTCGCCGAGCGAAACCGCCGTGAGCGGCTGATCGCCGCCAGCGAGACGGCAGCCCAGGCAGAGCTCGACTCCGACGCGGCGCTGCGCCGCGCCTCGGCCGAGTCGACGAGTTTCGAGAGCGGCGCCGAGGCAGCGATTGCGGCACACCGAGCGGCGGTGCGCGCCCGCGACGAGGCGGGCGAGGAGCACCGGCGGATCGCGGCGATGATCGAGCACCGGCGCGCGGCGCCCGACGACGGTCCCGACGCCGGCCGGCGGGCCGCCCTGACGGCGCAGCTCGGCGCCGAGCGCGACCGGCGTGAGCGCGCGCTGCGCGAGCGCGAGCAGCGCGCCGCCCGGCTACGGCGACTGCGCGAGGCGGTCGCGACCGGGGAGGCGCTCACTCCCAACGTCGCGCGCGTGCTCGACGCGCTGGCTGCGGCGAGCGAGGCGATTGTGCAGCGGCAGGCCGAGTTTGAGGCCGCGCTCGCGGCCGACAGCGAAGCCGGCGAGCACGTCGCCGCCGAGCTGCGGTCCTGCGCCCAGCAGGAAGCCACGCTGCATGCCCAGCTACACCGCGAGAACGAGGCCCGGACCGAGACCGAGGTCCGCCTGCAGCGAGCCGGCGACCGGGCCGGCGACCTCGAGCGCGAGCTCGGAGCGCTCGCCGTCAGGCTCGAGCTCGAAGCTGTCGCCGCCGAGCAGCCGCTGGCCGAGGAGGAGCGAGCGGCGCTCGCAAGCAGGCTCGAGCGGCTGATCCGCCGACGCGAGCAGCTGGGCCCGGTCAACCCGCTCGCCCAGCAGGAGTACGCCGACGCGCTGGAGCACGTCGAGGAACTTGAGCGCCAGCGGTCAGACCTCGAGGACGCGATGCGCGAGCTCGAGAAGCTGATCACCGACACCGACCGCCAGATCCGCGAGACGTTCGAGCAGACGTTCGAGGCCGCCGCGCGCAACTTCGAGCAGCTCGCGACCCAGCTGTTCCCCGGCGGGCGCGGTCGGCTGCGGCTCGTGGCCGAGCGCGATGGGCCGGCGCGCGTGCTCGGTGGCGCGAAGCCGCCAAGCGACGACGATCAGGCTGACGACGCCAACGAGCCCGAGCCCGAGAACGAGGCCGAGGAGGACCTGCTTGGGGTCGAGATCGAGATCACCCCGGCGGGGAAGGACATGAAGCGGCTGTCGCTGCTGTCGGGCGGCGAGAAGTCGATGACCGCGCTGGCGTTCCTGTTCGCCGTGTTCCTCGCGAGGCCGTGCCCGTTCTACATCCTCGACGAGGTCGAGGCCGCGCTCGACGACCTCAACATCGACCGGTTCCTCGAGCTGCTTCGCGTCTACTCCGGCCACGCGCAGTTCATCGTCGTGACCCACCAGAAGCGGACGATGGAGGCGGCCGACTGCCTATACGGCGTCTCGATGAGCGGCGACGGGATCTCGAAGGTGATCTCCCGCCGGCTCGCTCAGGACCCGACAGAAGAAGCGGCCGCTTAGCCGCGATCGTCGCCGGCCGCTATCGTCGCCGGCCGCGATGGCTAGAGACTGGCGAGACCTGTTCATCGTCGACGGCGCCCCGGCGCCCTCGGCGCAACCCGAACCCGAGGAACAGCAGCGGCGCGGTGGCATGTTCCGCAGGCTGCGCGAGAACCTGCGCAAGACCCGGCAGGCGCTTGCCTCCGAGATTCAGGCGACGCTGTTCGAGGAGCTCAACGACGAGACCTGGGAGCGACTCGAGGAAGCGCTGATCTACGCCGACGTCGGCGCGCGGACGACCGCCGAGGTGGTCGAGAAGCTCGAGCGCGAAGCGACCTCCGGCGAGCTGTCGGGCGGCGAGGCGCTGACCGAGCGGCTGACCGAGCTGCTCGCCGACATCGCCCGCACCGGCGATGACCGGATCGATCTGCTGGCCAAGCCGACCGTGATCCTCGTCGCCGGCGTCAACGGCACCGGCAAGACCACGACCGTCGGCAAGCTCGCCTGGCATCTGAGCAACGAGCTCGGCCAGCGCGTCGTGCTCGGCGCCGCCGACACGTTCCGCGCGGCGGGCGTCGAGCAGCTCGAGGTCTGGGCCCAGCGGGCCGGCGTGCAGTTCGTCAAGGGCCCACCGGACGCCGACCCCGGCGCCGTGGCCTACGACGCGATCGCGACTGGGCGTCGCGACGGCGCCGACGTGGTGATCATCGACACCGCCGGACGGCTGCACACCCAGGACGACCTGATGGCCGAGCTGGCGAAGGTGCGCCGCGTGATCGCCAAGCAGATCCCCGAGGCGCCCCACGAGACGCTACTGACGGTCGACGCGACGACGGGTCAGAACGGGCTGCGCCAGGCCAAGCTGTTCTCCGAGACCGTGGATGTCTCCGGGCTGGTGCTGACCAAGCTCGATGGGACCGCCAAGGGAGGCATCGCGCTGGCGATCGCGCACGATCTCGGGATCCCCGTGAAGCTGATTGGCGTCGGCGAGCAACTCGAGGACCTGCGGCCGTTCGATGCGACTGATTTCGCGCGTGCTCTGGTCACCTGAGCAGGTCTTATTTCGGCCTCGGCCGGGCCTGCCGTAGCGCTAAGCTCGCTGCAAATGTCCGGAACGGTCCTGTGGGTGATCCTCGCCGCCCTGTTCGGAATCGGCGAGATGCTCACGACCAGCTTCTTCCTTCTCCCTTTCGCGGTCGGGGCGGTCGGAGCGGCGATTACAGACGCGATCGGGGCCGGGGCGGCCGCCGAATGGGTCGTGTTCGTCGCGATCTCACTGTTGACGCTCGCCGTCGTGCGGCCGATCGCGCGCTCGCACCGGCGGATGCCGCCGCAGATCCGGACCGGCACGGCAGCGCTGGTCGGCAAGCACGCGATCGTGCTCGAGCGGATCGAGAACCTCGAGGGCGTCGGCTGCGTGAAGATCGACGGCGAGGTTTGGACAGCGAGGGCGCTTTACGACGATCAGGTCATCGAGCGCGGGACCCGCGTGGAGGTTGTCGACATCAAGGGCGCCACCGCGCTCGTGGCCGAATAGGAGGCCGGCATGGCTGGAGCAATCGTTGCGATCGTCGTAGTCGTTTTTCTGCTGATCGCATTCGCGCGGACGGTGCGGATCGTCCCGCAGGCGCGAGCCGGAGTCGTCGAGCGGTTCGGGCGCTACAGCCGCACATTGACGCCGGGGCTGGCGATCCTGGTGCCGTTCATGGACCGGCTCAAGCCGCTGATCGACCTGCGCGAGCAGGTCGTGTCGTTCCCGCCCCAGCCGGTGATCACCGAGGACAACGTCGTCGTCCAGATCGACACGGTCCTGTACTTCACCGTCACCGACGCCAAGGGCGCCACCTACGAGATCGCCAACCCGCTGCAGGGAATCGAGCAGATCACCGTCACGACGCTACGAAACGTGGTCGGCGGGATGACGCTCGAGACCGCGCTGACCAGCCGCGACCACGTCAACGCGCAGCTGCGCGGCGTGCTCGACGAAGCGACCGGCAAGTGGGGGATCCGCGTCAACCGAGTCGAGATCAAGTCGATCGACCCACCCGGATCGATCCAGGAGGCGATGGAGAAGCAGATGCGCGCCGAGCGCGACCGCCGCGCCGCGATCCTCAACGCCGAGGGGGTCAAGCAGTCACAGATCCTCACCGCCGAGGGGCAGAAGCAGGCGGCGGTGCTGACGGCCGAGGGGCAGAAGCAGGCGGCGATCCTGCGCTCCGAGGGCGAGGCCCAGGCGATCGCGACCGTGTTCCAGGCGATCCACGAGGGCAAGCCCGACCAGCAACTGCTGAGCTACCAGTACTTGCAGATGCTGCCCCAGCTCGCGCGGGGCGACGCGAACAAGGTGTTCGTGATCCCGTCGGAGTTCTCCGAGGCGTTTGGAGGGATCGCGAAGTCGTTCGCGGCGCGCGCCCCCGGCGCCAACTCTGACGTCCGAGGCATCCACGCGGACGGTCCCGGGCTAACGTAGTCACCGCATGTTCGATTCACTTGCCGAGAAGCTCCAGGCCACGCTCGCGGATGTTCGCGGCCGCGGCACCCTGACCGAGGACGATGTGTCCGCGGCGATGCGCGAGATCCGTCTCGCGCTGCTCGAGGCCGACGTCAACTTCAAGGTCGTCAAGAGCTTCACCAACGCGGTCAAGGAGCGGGCGCTCGGTTCCGACGTCGTCGGCCAGCTCAACCCCGGCCAGCAGGTCGTCAAGATCGTCTCCGACGAGCTGACCGAGCTGATGGGCGGCGCCGCGCGCGAGATCTCGTTCTCGCCGCGTCCGCCGACCGTGATCCTGATGGCCGGCCTGCAGGGCTCCGGCAAGACGACCGCGACGGCCAAGCTCGCGCGCTACCTGCGTACCGAGCACGGCTCGTCGGTCGCGGTCGCGGCGTGTGACGTGTACCGGCCGGCCGCCGTCGACCAGCTGATCAAGGTCGGTGCCCAGGCCGGTGCCGACGTTTACGAGCAGGGGACTGACCGAGACCCCGTGAAGATCGCGGCGTGGGCGCGCGACCGCGCGATCTCCGAGGGCAAGGACGTGCTGATCATCGACACCAGCGGCCGTCTGCACGTCGACGAGGAGCTGATGGCCGAGCTCGCCAACATCAAGAAGGCGACCCGCCCGCACGACATCCTGCTGGTCGTGGACGCGATGACCGGGCAGGACGCGGTCAACGTCGCCGAGCAGTTCGCCGAGGTCGTGCAGTTCGACGGCGTCGTGATGACCAAGCTCGACGGCGACGCTCGCGGCGGCGCGGCGCTGTCGGTCAAGGCGATCACCGGCAAGCCGATCCTGTTTGCCTCCACCGGCGAGAAGCTCGATCAGTTCGAGCGCTTCCACCCCGACCGCATGGCCCAGCGGATCCTCGGGATGGGCGACGTGATGACGCTGATCGAGAAGGCCCAGGGCGCCTACGACGAGGACGAGGCGGCCGAGCTCGAGCGCAAGCTGCGAAAGCAGGAGTTCGGTCTCGACGACTTCCTGGAGCAGATGCGCCAGGTCCGCCGGCTGGGACCGCTGCAGTCGCTGCTGGGGATGATCCCGGGGATGGGCAAGGAGCTGCGCGGCGTCAAGGTCGACGAGCGCGAGTTCGACCGCCTCCAGGCGATCATCCTCTCGATGACGCCCCAGGAGCGCCGCCATCCCGAGCTGATCAAGGGCTCGCGGAGGCTGCGGATCGCCCGCGGCTCGGGCACCAACGTGCAGGCCGTCAAGCAGCTGATCAAGCAGTTCGAGCAGATGCGCAAGGTCATGCGCCAGGTCTCCCAGGGCCGGATGCCCGACCTCGGCGCGCTGATGCGCCAGGCCCGCTGAATCCCCGCAACGACGGCGCAACGCGGCACTCGAACGCTCAGCACGCTAACCTCGCCTGCTCCGGATGTCCGTAAGACTTCGCCTCACGCGCATAGGAAGCCGCAAGAACCCCGTCTGGCGGGTGGTCGTCGCCGACCAGCGCGCCAAGCGCGACGGTCGCGTGATCGAGACCGTCGGGCACTACAACGCGCAGACCGACCCGTCGACGATCGTCCTCGACGAGGAGCGGATCCGCGACTGGCTGGCGCGCGGCGCCCAGCCCACGGACACCGTCCGCAAGCTGCTCCGCACCCAGGGCATCAGCTAGACCCCTCGCATGAAGGAGCTGCTCGAGTACCTCGCGCGAGGGTTGGTTGAGGAGCCCGACGCGGTGCAGGTGGTCGAGGTCAACGATGACGACGGCGTCACCGTGCTCGAGCTGTCGGTCGGCGAAGACGACTACGGCAACGTGATCGGCCGGGGCGGCCGCACGGCCTCGGCGCTGCGGACGATCATCAAGACGGCCGCGACCAAGCGCAAGCGCCGAGTGTTCGTGGACATCGTCGACTCCTGATGGAGGCCGGCGCCGGGGGTCATCCGAGTGGATGGCTGCGCGCCGGACGGGTGGGGCGCCCGCACGGGCTCGACGGAAGCTTCCATGTCGTCACCCCGAACGCGGCGCTGATCGGAGTTGTCTCGCATCTGGCCGTCGGCGGGCGCGAGCTCGAGATCGTCCGTCGGGCCGGAACGGCTAGCCGGCCGATCCTGCGCCTCGAGGGCTGCGAGGATCGCGAGGCGGCCGAGGCGCTGAGCGGCGAGGAGCTGCTGGTCCCGCGCGATGTCGCGCCGGAGCTCGAGCCCGACGAGTGGTGGGCCGAGGATCTCGTCGGCTGCGCCGTGCACGACGCCGGCCGCCCGGTAGGGGTCGTGAGAAACATGCTCGCGCTGCCATCGTGCGAGGTGCTCGAGGTGCAGCGCGAGGGGGAGACGTCCGACCTGCTCGTGCCGCTGATCAGCGACGCGGTCCGCAACGTCGACGTGCAGGGACGCGCGATCGAGATCGACCTGCGGTTCCTGGGGGAGGATTAGCCCCGCCGATGGAGATCGACGTGTTCACGCTGTTCCCTGATGCGTTTGCGTGGTTTGAGCGGCAGCGCCACGTCGTCAACGCGCTCGCCGGAGGACATCGCCTCGGGTATGTCAACTACCGCGACCACACGCCGCTGAACGCAGGACAGGTCGACGACACGCCGTTCGGCGGCGGCGCCGGGATGCTGTTGCGCGTCGACGTCGTCGATGCGGCGCTGCGCGCTCGCTACGACACCGACCCGTTGGCGCTCGTCTCGCAACGCCGCGTGATCGCGCTGACGCCGAGCGGCCGTGTGCTCGACGACGCGTTCGTCGACGAGCTCGCCGGCGAGCAGCGGCTGACGTTGCTGTCGGGTCGCTACGAGGGCTTTGACCAGCGGGTGCTCGACCACTTCGTCTCCGACGAGCTGTCGATCGGGCGCTACGTCCTGGCCGGCGGCGAGCTGGCGGCGATGGTCGTCTGCGACGCGGTCCTACGAAAGCTCCCGGGCGCACTCGGGCACGAGCAGTCGGTGCTCGAGGAGTCGTTCAGCAAGGCGCTCGAGGGAGCGCCGGAGTACCCCCACTACACGCGTCCGGCCGAGCACCGCGGATGGACCGTCCCCGAGGTGCTGCTGTCGGGCCACCACGCTCGGATCCGCGAGTGGCGGATGCAGCAGAGCCGGACCCGCGCGACAGCCCCGCAAGCGGACGCAACGGAGCCCGCAGGCGGTCCGCTACCATAGGCCGCCCGCGGGAGGGCCCGGCGCGTTCGCGTGCCCAGCTCCCATCATCGGCAAGCGTCGATGTCGCGGCCCACGTCGCCTGATGAGCACCGTAATCGACAGCCTGGAGCGCGCACAGCTCCGCCGAGTACCGGCGTTCGACGCCGGGGATCGCCTGCGGGTGCACTTCCAGGTGATCGAGGGCACCAGGCGCCGGACACAGGTGTTTGAAGGGATCGTGATCCGCCGCCAGGGCCACGGCGCGCGCGAGACGTTCACCGTCCGCAAGCAGTCGTTCGGCGTCGGCGTCGAGCGGACGTTCCCGCTGCACTCGCCGAAGATCGAGCGGATCGAGGTCGCCGCACGCGGGGACGTGCGACGCGCGAAGCTCTACTACCTGCGCGGTCGCGTCGGCAAGCGCGCACGTGTGCGCGAGCGGCGCAACACGGGGCCCGAGGAGGCGGTGCAGCGCGAGCTGCTCTACGGCCCGGTGGACGACGAGGAACAGACCGAGCAGGCCTCGCCCGACGAGCTCGACGCGGCGCAGCCTGGCGCCGACGTGCAGGATGAGCCGGCGGCGGCCGATGCGCAGGCGCAACCCGAACCACCGAATGACCCGCAGCCGGCGGGCGCTGAGGAGTCCGGCGCCGAGGAGTCGGAGGAGTCCGAATCCTCGACGGCGCCACAGGACGCCGACCCGGCGGCACCGGAGGGCACCGCCGGCGAAGACCCGGAGTGACGAAGGCCAAGAAGCCGCTCGCGAGCTCGCTCGTCGAGTTGGTGGTGATCGTGGCAACGGCGCTGGGCCTCGCGCTCCTGATCCAGGCGTTCGTCGTCAAGCCCTACCGGATCCCCAGTGGCTCGATGCTGCCGACGCTGCGTGTCAACCAGCGCGTGCTGGTCAATCGCGTCGGGATGCACTTCAGCTCGCCGCGCGTCGGTGAGATCATCGTCTTCCATCCGCCCAAGAACTTCGATCAGGGGTGCGCAAACCCGACCCAGGGGGCGGATCGCGCTGGCCAGCCCGGAGCGATGGCCTGTGACGTTCCCTACTCAAAGGCCTCGACGCAGACGTTCATCAAGCGGCTCGTCGGATTGCCCGGCGATCGCATCCAGATCCTCGACGGGCACGTCATCCGCAACGGCGTGCGCGAGCACGATCCCTACATCGTCGGCTGCGGGGGCGGCGTCTGCAACTTTCCCGGCACAATCACAATTCCTCGCGGCGAGTACTACATGATGGGCGACAATCGACCGGACTCCGAGGACAGCCGCTACTGGGGACCGGTGCCGCGCAAGTGGATCATCGGTAGGGCGTTTCTCACCTACTGGCCCCCGAGCAGGCTCGGCTTTCTGTAGACATCCCGACAGCGATGGCACGATCGACAACCAAGGCGCCTAAGTCAGCCGCGAAATCCATCGTCGAGCTGATCCTCACCGTCGCGATCGCGGTCGGCCTTGCGCTGCTGATCCAGGCGTTCATCGTCAAGCCCTACCGGATCCCGAGCCCGTCGATGGTGCCGACGCTCGACGTCGGCCAGCGGGTGCTCACCAACCGGCTGATCAACCATCCGAGTGTCGGGGACGTCGTCGTGTTCCATCCGCCCAAGGGCGCCGATCCCTCGACGCCGGTGTGCGGCAACCCCAACCAGGGCGCCGGTCACTCGCAGGCGTGCGGCACGCCGACCCCCGCCGAGTCGACCCAGACGTTCATCAAGCGCGTCGTCGGCGGCCCGGGCGACCGCATCCAGATCGTCAACGGCCACGTGATTCGCAACGGCGTGCCCGAGAAGGACCCCTACATCGAGCCGTGCGGCAACGACAGCTCCTGCACTTTCCGGACACCGATCACCGTTCCGCCCGGCGATTACTTCATGATGGGCGACAACCGTGGAGAGTCCGACGACAGCCGCTTCTGGGGCCCGGTCCCAGACAAATGGGTCATCGGCGTCGCGTTCTTCACGTACTGGCCGCCGAAGCGGATCGGGACCCTCTAGCGCGAGTAGGCGGTCCGCGCGCGTGGCCCGGCGGCTGTTCCGATTCGATCGCTCGCTCGGTGTGCGCTTCGTCGCCGGCGCCGACGAAGCCGGCCGCGGGTGTCTCGCCGGCCCACTCGTCGCGGCCGCGGTGCTGTTCGACCTCGAGCGGATCGGCCCCGGCGAGGTCCGGGCGCTCGGCATGCTCAACGACTCCAAGCAGCAGTCGCACGAGGTCCGGGCGCAGCTGTTCCCGGTGATCCTGCGGGTCGCCGCGAAGGTCGCGATCGTCACGCGCTGCGCTCCGGGGATCGACTCTCGCGGCCTGCACGTCACCAACCTCGCGGCGCTGCGCGACGCGCTCGCGAAGGTCGCGTGCGCTGAATGCGTGTGTCTCAGCGACGGCTTCCCGGTCGCCGCGCTCGGCCACGACCAGCGGGCCGTGATCGGCGGCGACGGCAAGAGCGCCGCGATCGCCGCGGCGTCGGTGATCGCCAAGGAGACGCGCGACCGCTACATGCGCCGCGCCGACGTAGCGCATCCCGGCTGGGAGTTTGCCCAGCACGTCGGCTACGCGACGCCCGAGCACCGCGAGGCGATCGAGCGCCTCGGCGTATCGCCGCTGCACCGGTTGTCGTTCCAGTCGGCGGCGTACCAGCAGCTGGCCCTCGGCTAGAAAGCTGGATGCGGCCTCAGCCGGGGTCAGAACGCTCCTTCGAGGTGCTCGATCCCGAGCAGGCGCCCGTCGGGTGAGAACGTCACCCCGATCGCGTCGAAGCGCAGCTCGCTGGCGAACGGCCGCTGCGAGCGTTCGCTGAGCCAGCAGGCGGCCATCTTGCGCACCTGGTTGCGCTTAGGTGCGTGCAGCGCCTCGAACGCCTTGCGGCGGTCGTGGGCGACGCGGCGGGATTTGACTTCGCAGAACGCGAGGATCCGGCCGTCGTAGGCGATGATGTCGAGCTCGCCCCAGCGCGTGCGGTAGTTGCGCTCGACGATCTCAAACCCGCGCCTGAGGAGGTGCTCGGCGGCGAGCTGCTCGCCTAGCTGACCGAGGCGTCGCCGGGGGTCGGAGGGCACGGTTGCGACGCTACGCCGGCCCGCCTGACAGGTGGTGCACGCACTGCAACAACTCTGCGCACCGGTGCGGTCGGGCGTTGCGCAGACTTGTTGCACGCTGTCACCCACGTGTCAGACGGCCCGGCGTAGCGTCGGCGCATGCTCGCGCGCATCGCCACGTTTGCGATCGACGGCGTCGATCCGAGGCAGGTCTGGGTCGAGGTTCACATCCGCGCTGGGCTTCCCGCGTTCACGATCGTTGGGCTCGGCGACACGGCCGTGCGCGAGTCGCGCGACCGGATCCACTCCGCGATCCTCAACTCGAAGTTCGAGTTCCCGTCAAAGCGGATCACGGCGAACCTGGCGCCGGCGTCACTGCGCAAGGCTGGCCCCGGGTTTGACGCGGCGCTCGCGCTCGGCGTGCTCGCCGCCAGCGGCCAGATCCCACGCGAGGCGCTCGCGTCCTACGCGGTGTTCGGCGAGCTGTCGCTCGGCGGCGAGCTACGCGACTCGCCGGGGGCGCTGGTCGTCGCCGAGGGAGCACGACGGGCCGGGTTCAGGCGCCTGATCGTGCCGCGCGAGCGGGCGCGCGAGGCGGCGCTCGTCGAAGGACTCGAGGTCGCGGGCGTCTCGAGCCTGCGAGCCGCGGCTGCCGTGATCACCGGTGCGCGGCCGCCCGAGCTCCCGGCAGCGCCGCCGGCGGCCGGCGAGCGGTCAGACGAGCCAGACCTCGCCGACGTCCGCGGCCAGGCGATGCCGTTGCTCGCGATCCAGATCGCCGCTGCGGGCGGCCACAACCTGCTGCTCGAGGGGCCGCCGGGGACCGGCAAGACGATGCTCGCACGCCGGCTGCCGTCGATCCTGCCGCGGATGACACGCGCGGAGGCGATCGAGGTCACGCGGATTCACAGTGTCGCCGGCCTGCACGCCGACGGGCTGATCTGCCGCCGGCCGTTCCGCGCCCCGCATCACACGGTCTCGCCGTCGGGGCTCGTTGGCGGCGGCGCGCCGCCGCGGCCCGGCGAGGCGACGCTCGCGCATCGCGGAATCCTGTTTCTCGACGAGCTCTCTGAGTTCCAGCGCTCGAGCCTCGACGCGCTGCGCCAGCCGCTTGAGGATGGCTGCGTCTCGATCGTCCGAGCGCAGCGGGCGCTCGTGTTCCCGACGCGATTCATGCTGATTGCGGCGACGAACCCGTGTCCGTGCGGGTTTGCCGGGATCGACGATCGCTGCGGATGCGGTGAGGCCGACATCCGGCGCTATCGCCGCAAGCTAAGCGGGCCGCTACTCGACCGCATGGACCTGCTCGTCGACGTCACGCGGCCGACCGAGCGCGAACTGCGCGGCGAGGCGACGGTCACCTCGCAGCGCGCCCGCGAGCGCGTCGCCGATGCGCGCGAGCGCCAACGGGCGCGCCTGGACGGCGGCGGGGCGTCGTGCAACGGCGAGATGGACGCCCGCCTCGTCCGCCGGCACGTCGCGCTCGACGATCTCGCCGAGCAGGCGCTTGCACGCGCCTACGCGGTCGGCGCGCTGAGCGCCCGCGGGCGCCACCGCGTGCTACGCGTCGCGCGTACGGTCGCCGACCTCGAGCATCATCAGCGCGTCACGCACGCCGACCTGATGACGGCGCTCGGCCTGCGCCAGCAGCCCGACCTCGCGAGTGCCGCATGAGCGGTGGGATCGATGACACCCGCCGCGCATGCGACCGCTGCCTGACGACGAGCTGGCTGCTGTCGAGGCTCGCCGGCCACCTGGAGTACGCCCACTCGCGGATCGACGAGGTGCTCGGGCTCGCAGACGAGGCGCTGATCGCCGCGTTGGGAGGCGACAGGCGCGACGAGATCGCGCGCGAACGCGAGCAGGTCGACGCCGGCGCGCTGCGCGCCGGCTGCCGGATCGCGGCGCTCGGGCTGATCTGCCGATGCGACCCGTCATATCCGGCGCGGCTGCGCGACCTGGCGGGGCCGCCGGCGGTCCTGCACGTCGCCGGTGGTGTCGACCGCTTCCTGGAGCTCGTCGCGGGCGATCCGGTCGCGATCATCGGCGCACGCGCGGCGTCGCCCTACGGGATCGGCGTCGCCCGTTCGCTCGCGGGCGCGCTCGGCCGCGCCGGCGTGACTGTGCTCAGCGGAATGGCTTACGGGATCGACTCCGCGGCCCACACCGGCGCGCTCGACGCCAACGGCCAGACGGTCGCTGTGCTTCCCGGCCCGGCCGACCGGCCGTATCCACCCGCGCGGCGCGCGCTTCACCGGCGCCTGGTCGCCGGCGGCGCCGTCGTCTCCGAGCTGGCACCCGACACGGCCGTGCGCCGCTGGATGTTTCCGGCTCGCAACCGGATCGTCGCCGCGCTCGCGTCGATGACGGTTGTGGTCGAGGCGGGGGAGCGGTCGGGATCGCTGGTCACCGCCGGCTTCGCGCGCCGGCTCGGGCGGCCGCTGGGGGCCGTTCCGGGCCAGATCACGAGCCCGCGCGCCGCCGGCCCGAACACGCTGCTGGCCGACGGTGCGACGGTCGTCCGCGGCGCCCAGGATGTGCTCGACGAGCTGTTCGGCGCGGGTGCACGAACGGCGGTGCTCGACGACCGCCCCGAGCTCAGTGAGGAGCTGGCGCTGCTGCTCACGGGGCTGGCGGACGGGCACGGCACCGCCGCGTCGCTTGTGCGCGCCGGGTTTGAGCCCGAGCAGGGGCTCGGCGCGCTCGCGTCGCTCGAGCTCGCCGGCTATGTGCGGCGCGAGCCGGGAGGGAGGTACGCCGTGATCCCGTGAGCAGGCCGCCGCGAGCGCGGGCCGGGCAAAATCGCGCACGCGTCGCGAACGTCACGGAGGTGTGCTGGATCGTGGCCGCGCACCGATCACGATTCAGCACGGCCGCCCCGCCGGCCCGACGCGGGCAGGGTTTGCCACGCGCCCCGCACTAACCTCGCCGACAGATGACCGACCGGATTCCATGCGTGCTGTCGATCGCCGGCTCGGACTCGGGCGGTGGCGCCGGCATCCAGGCCGACCTGAAGGCATTCGCGGCCTGCGGCGTCCATGGGATGACCGCAATCACCGCGATCACCGCGCAGAACACCGTGGCGGTAAGCGCCGTGCATGCGATCCCGCCGGAGCTGATCGTCGAGCAGGTGCGCGCGGTGAGCGATGACATCGGCGTCGACGCGGTCAAGATCGGGATGCTCGGGACGCTCGAGACGATCGATGCCGTGGCGCGTGCGCTCGACGCGCTCAAGCCGGGCACGCCGGTGGTGCTCGATCCTGTGATGGTCGCGGAATCCGGCGCCACGCTGCTCGAGCCCGAGGCGCGCGTCGGGCTGATCGAGCGGCTGCTGCCGCGCGCCACGGTCGTGACCCCGAACGTGCCCGAGGCGCGGGCACTGCTGGGCGCCGGCGACGACGTCGACGCGCGGGAGCTGGCGCGCGGCGTGCACGCGCTCGGCCCGTCCTGCGTGGTCGTTACCGGCGGCCATCGCGAGCAGGCGATCGACGTGTTCTTCGATGGCGAGCAGCTCGTCGAGCTGCCCGGCGAGCGCCATCCCGACGGCGCCGCGCACGGTTCCGGATGCACGCATTCGTCGGTCCTGGCGGCGCGGCTTGCGTGGGGTGATGAGCCGCTTGAGGCTGCGCGCGTTGCCAAGCGGCGCGCGTCCGAAGCGGTCCGCAACGGCCTCGCCCAGATCGGCAGCGGCGCCGGCCCGGTTGACGTGATCGGCCTGCTCGGCTAGTGGCTCGAGTCGCGAACTCACGACTCGGGACACGAGTTCGCCCCGCCCAGAGCGTCGCTCGTGGCGAGCGCGGCGCTTTGACATAATCACGGTCGTGCGCTTTCTGAGGATGAAGCCGGGACACGGCGAGGTGCTGATCGCAGAAGGCGATGTGGAGCTTGCAGAGGACGAGTTGCGGCTGATCGAGGAGTTCCGCCGCCAGCTCGATTCCGGCTCCTGGGCGGCCGTGCCGGTCACAAGCTCGCAAGGGCGGCGGGACTCGATCATGGTGCGCTCCTTCGATGACATTCCACGGGACGCAGACCGCGTGATCTTCTTCCCGCGGGCGGCTGGCGGCAGATAGGCGGTAGGTAGTCGTGCTGCTGGCGCTCGTCGCAACCGCGCTGGTGGCCGTTGCGCTTCTGTCTGACCTGGTGATCCCCCGCCTGGAGGGGTTCTGGGACCGCCATCGCGCGCGCCGGCAGCGCGTGCCGGAGCTCTCGTATGACCCGGGCCGCGAGCGCCGTGCTGAGCAGCGCGCGCGATCGTTGCTGCAGTCGTGCGTCAACGACGAGGAGTGGTCGATGTACCGCGACCTTGGGTTCATCCGCGTGTGGGGCACGCAGGCCGACGGCCCCGACGAGGCCGGCGGCACCGGCGGCGCGCCGTACGCGTACCTGATCTACCCGCACCGGCCGATCGTCGCCTACCTCGCCCAGACGCACCGGCTGCTCAACGAGTACTGCGTCGCGTTCCCCGACGACACGCGTCCCTACGGCAGCGCGCGGCTTCCAGACTCCGACGACGTGCTCGCCAAGTGGATGGCGCTGACCGGCGACGAGCGGCGACTGATCTCGACGGCCAACATGCATCTGCCCGGACGCCAGCTCGACCCGGCCGCGGTCAAGCGCGATCTCTGGCGGCTGGGGCAGTGGGAGCGCGCGCGGATGCGCGACGCCGCCAGCCGCGAGGCATCGACCTCCGCCGACGCTCCAGGCTGAGTGCTTCCCGCCGTGAATACCGGCGTACCGAGAGGTGCCGCGGGCGGATGACTGGCGAGGACGCAGGAGCGAAGCTGTAGCGGAGCTACAGCGAGATCCGAGGACGAAGTCAGGCGCCGCCCGAGGCGACTCGAATACGACAGGATTCACGGCGGGGAGCACTGAGCTTCGGGCCAAGGCCAAACGCCCGCTACAGTTTTCGCCCCGCCATGGCGAACAGCAACGGCCTCGATCCCAAGCACCGCAGCCGGGCCCTCACCGAGGGACCCGGGCGAGCCGCGGCGCGCGCGTATCTGAACGGGATCGGCTTCGACGAGGAGGCGATGGCCAAGCCGATCGTCGCGGTCGCGAACACGTGGATCGAGACGATGCCGTGCAACTTCCACCTGCGCGCGCTTGGCGCCAAGGTCAAGGAGGGCATCCGTGCGGCCGGCGGCACCCCGATGGAGCTCAACACGATCGCGATCTCCGACGGGATCACGATGGGCACCGCCGGGATGAAGGCGTCGCTGGTCAGCCGCGAGGTGATCGCCGACTCGATCGAGCTCGTCTGCGACGCGCACATGTTCGACGCGGTCGTCGCGATCTGTGCCTGCGACAAGACGATTCCGGGGACCGTGATGGCGCTGTGCCGGCTCAACGTCCCGAGCCTGATGCTGTACGGCGGCTCGATCCGTCCCGGCCGCTTCCACGGCGAGGACGTCACGATCCAGGAGGTGTTCGAGGCCGTCGGCGCGCACGCCTCGGGCAAGATCACCGACGACGAGCTGCACGAGCTCGAGGCCGTGGCATCGCCCGGCGCCGGGGCCTGTGGTGGCCAGTTCACGGCCAACACGATGGCGATGGCGTTCGAGGTGCTCGGGATCTCGCCGGCGGCCCTGTCGGCCGTCCCAGCGGAGAACCAGAGCAAGGCCGAGGTCGCTGTGCAGGCCGGCAAGCTCGTGATGGACGTGCTCGCGCGCGGCCAGCGGCCCAGCGACATCATCACCCGCGAGAGTCTCGAGAACGCGATCGCCGCGATCGCGTCCAGCGGCGGCTCGACCAACGGGGTACTCCACCTGCTCGCGATCGCCAAAGAGATCGGCGTCGAGCTCTCGATTGACGACTTCGACCGGATCAGCGAGCGCACGCCGCTGCTCTGCGACCTCAAGCCGGGCGGCCAGTATGTCGCCACCGACATGTACGAGGCCGGCGGCGTTCCGGTCCTGCTCAAGCGCTTGAAGGAGGCGGGACTGCTGCATGCCGGAGCCCAGACGGTCACCGGCAAGACCGTCGGCGAGTACGCCGACGACGCCCAGGAGACCGATGGCCAGCGCGTGATCCGCCCACTCGACGAGCCGATCAAGCCAAATGGCGGGCTCGCGATCCTCAGAGGCAACCTCGCGCCCGAGGGCTGCGTGGTCAAGCTCGCCGGCCACGAGCGCCGCCGCCAAACCGGTCCGGCGCGCGTGTTCGAATCCGAGGAGGATGCGATGTCGGCGGCCACCGCCGGCAAGATCGAGGCGGGGGACATCGTCGTGATCCGCAACGAGGGGCCCGCGGGCGGACCGGGGATGCGCGAGATGCTCGCGGTCACCGCTGCGCTCGTCGGCCAGGGACTCGGTGAGCACGTCGCGCTGATCACCGATGGGCGCTTCTCGGGTGCCACGCACGGGCTGATGGTCGGCCACATCGCGCCCGAGTCGGTCCGTGGCGGCCCGATCGGGATCGTCCGCGACGGCGAGCAGATCACGCTCGACGTCGATGCCCGGCGACTCGACGTGGCGCTGCCCGACGAGGAGATCGCCGCTCGGCTTCGCGACTACGCTCCACCGCAGCGCCCGCCCGCGGGCGTCGCGCTGGCCAAGTACGCGCGGCTTGTGTCAAGCGCCGCCGAGGGCGCCGTCACTCACGCTTGACGCTCCCGGCTGCCCGCCGCCGGCTCGAGACGGCCTACAGACGGCGAAGTTTCAGGCCATTTTGGTGAAACAACGCTTGCAAGACGTCCCGCGACGCCAGTTCTTGGTCTGGCGGACTGAGCCGATCGCTACGATTTCAACAACAGGTGATTCTAAGTGGCGTTTGACTCAGGATCTCGCCCCGCGTATGGCTCGGGCCGGCTATCGCGGAGGGGGCGTCGGAAGACATCAGTTACGCCGCGCCGATCGGCGCGCGGCGTATACGTGTTCGCGGGCGTGCTGCTCGTCGTCGTGCTCCTAGCTGCCGGCGCCGCTGTCGCGCTGATCTCATCCAAGCCGAGCCTGAGCGCCGACCCGAGCGCGCTGGCGAAGATCGGGCTGCCGCTCGGCGGCGGCACGATCGAGAGCGTCAACGTCGTGACCGGGCCCCACAGCCGCCCGATCCCGATCGACTTGAAGGGCAAGCAGGTGTGGCCGACGGGCACGATCGCCGTAGGCGAGCAGGTGACGATCCAGGTGGTCGTCAAGCGCCCCGGCTGGAACTCGTGGCTGACCGGCAAGACCAAGACGCTGCAGCTGAAGCTGAAGACGCCGACCGCGGGGCTCCGACACCGCTACCTGACGGTCCGCAATGGCACATCGCTGCGGGTCGGCTTCAAGCAACCGGTCGCCGTCGTCTCCTACGGACAGTCCGCGACGCAGCTCACGCGCCACGTGCTCGGCGGCCTGCAGAGCAGTGTCAAGCTCCCGCGTTCAAGCCAAGCGGGCTCGATCTGGCTCGCGGCCACGCCGCGCCCGTGGGAGACGGCCAAGCCGCAGCTCGTCAGCTGGTTCCCATCCGGATCGGGTGCCTCAGCGGTCGCCTACCCGTCGCCGGGGACCACGATCAAGCCGACGACACCGATCACGCTGACGTTCTCAAAGCCGGTCAGCAAGGCGCTGGGCAACACGCTGCCGCCGGTCTCACCGGCGACCGAAGGAAGCTGGCACAAGCTCAACAGCCATTCGATCGTGTTCCGTCCGACCGGGTACGGATACGGCCTCGGCGCCCACGTCAACGTCGCGCTTCCCCACGATGTGAGCCTCATCGGCGGCCAGCCGGCCGGGACCGCGGAGGGCGGCCGCTGGACGGTGCCAGGGGGCTCGCCCATGCGGCTCCAGCAGCTGCTCGCGACGCTCGGATACCTGCCGCTGAAGTTCAACCCCAAGGGTGCTGCGCCGGCGATGACTCCGAGCGCCCAGGAGGAGGCCGCCGTCAAGCCGCCGGCCGGCGACTTCGAATGGCGCTACGGCAACGTCCCAGACGCGTTGCGCGGCTTCTGGCAGCCCGGCGCTGACGGCGTGATGACTCGCGGCGCGCTGATGGCGTTCGAGAACGACAATGGACTGACCGCAGACGGGCTCCCCGGACCGCAGGTGTGGCGGGCGCTGATCGGCGCTGCGGTCAGCGGCAAGAGCTCGTCGTCTGGCTACACGTTCGTATCGGTCAGCGAGGCCGCTGAGTCGCTGAACCTCTGGCACAACGGTCACACGGTGCTGACCACGCCGGTCAACACCGGGATCCCGTCGGCGCCGACGGCGACCGGCACCTACCCCGTCTACGAGCACCTCAGCTCGGGGACGATGAGCGGCACCAACCCCGACGGCTCGCACTACAACGACCCGGGCGTGCCCTGGATCAGCTACTTCAACGGCGGCGATGCGCTGCACGGCTTCACGCGGGCTCAGTTCGGGTTCCCGCAGAGTCTCGGGTGCGTGGAGATGCCGCCGGTGACGGCCGGCCACGTGTGGCCGTACACGCCGATCGGCACCCTCGTACACGTCGTCTAGCCCGCCTGAGCGCGCGCTGGCATCCGGCAGGCATGACGGCCCGAGCGGCGAATAGCCTCGACGCGATGACCGAATCGACGATCTCGCCGTCCTGGCAGTCGGTGCTGGAGGAGTTCGACCACGATCTGCGCCGTCGCGCGGTCGCCGACAAGACGCTCCGCGCGTACGCGATCGACGGCGGCCAGTTCGCGGCCTGGGCGAGCGATCGCAGCCTGACGCCCGCCGCGGTCGATCTGCGAGCGCTGCGCCGGTACGCCGCCGGGCTGTCGGAAGCCGGCGCCGCGCCGTCGACGGTCGCGCGCAAGCTGGCGGCGCTGCGCAGCCTGTTTCGCGTGCAGGTGGAGCTCGGCGAGCGCGCCGAGAACCCGGCCGATCTGCTGAGTGCGCCCAAGCGCCCACAGCGGCTGCCGCGTGTGCTCCGCAGCTCGGAGGTCGCGGCGCTGCTTGACCGGATCCCGCTGACGACGCCGCTCGAGCTGCGAGATCGGGCGCTGTTTGAGCTCGCCTACGCGTCTGGCCTGCGCGCCGAGGAGCTGGTCACGCTCGATGTTGAGTCGATCGACTTCGACTCCGAGACCGTGAGGGTCGAGGGAAAGGGAGGCAAGACGCGGCTTGTGCCGGTCGGTGAGCACGCGCTCGCGGCGCTTGACCGCTACCTGTCCCGCGGGCGCCCCGCGCTCGACGGGCACGGCGATCACGAGCGGTCGCTGTTTCTGTCAAAGACCGGCAGGCGGCTCAGCACGTCCGATGTGCGCCGGCGCCTGCGGACCTGGACTCGGCAGGCCGTCGCCCGCGTGCCGGCGCTCGCCGACGCGCATCCGCACGCTCTGCGCCATTCGTTCGCGACGCATCTGCTGGAGGGCGGGGCCGACCTCCGGGCGATCCAGGAATTGCTAGGCCACGCAGCCATTTCGACGACGCAGGTCTACACTCGGGTAGAGTCGGCGCGCTTGAGATCAGCCTACGCGCGCGCCCACCCACGGGCCTAGCAAGTCTGAACCGCTAGGGGTACCACTGAACACGAACGTCAAAGCGATCGAGCTTCAGGATCTGTGGAGGCGCTACAAAGCCTCCGGGGATCAGCGCGCCCGCGAGCGCCTCGTGGTCGCCTACTCGCCGCTGGTCAAGTATGTCGCCGGAAGGATGAGCTCGGGGCTGCCCGCGCACGTCGAGGAGTCCGACCTGATCTCCTACGGGCTCGGCGGGCTGATCTCGGCGATCGAGCGCTTCGACCTGACGCGCGAGATCAAGTTCGAGACCTACGCGATCACGCGGATCCGCGGCGCGATCATCGACGAGCTGCGCACGCTGGACTGGGTGCCGCGATCGGTGCGCGCCAAGGCGCGCGAGATCGAGCGCGCCAACATGAAGCTCGAGGCCCGCTTCCAGCGCGCTCCGACCGATGAGGAGATGGCGACTGAGCTCGAGCTGAGCGTCGACGGCTTCCAGGAGGCGCTGGTCCAGATCTCCAACTCGACGATCGTCGCGCTCGACGAGCTATGGAGCGTGTCTGACTCGAGCGGCGACTCGATTTCGCTGCTGGACACGCTCCCGGACCGCGGCGCGCCTGACCCGCAGCAGCTCGTCGACCAGAGCGAACTGCGCGACCGGATCGCCGACGCGATCGCGGCGCTGCCCGAGCGCGAGAAGCTTGTCGTCGCTCTGTACTACTACGAGAACCTGACCCTGCGAGAGATCGGCGAGGTGCTCGGGGTCACAGAGTCGCGCGTCTCGCAGCTGCACACCAAAGCCGTGCTGCGCCTGCGATCGAAGCTCGCCGGAGAGCTCGACTAGCCGAGCCTCACGCATTCACAAACGGGTATCTTCGCTCCTTCGGCGTTTAGAGAGAGGAGCAAGGCATGCACAAGCCCGCGGATCGCATCCGCAATGTGGCACTCGTCGGCCACCGCGGTAGCGGCAAGACCTCTTTGCACGAGGCGCTTCTGTTCCAGGCAGGTGTTGTCAACAGGCTTGGATCGGTCGTCGACGGAACCACTGTCTCGGACGCCGATCCCGATGAGAAGGCCCGCCAGATGTCGATCTCGGCGGCGCTCTCGTCATTCGAGTGGCAGGAGCGCAAGGTCAACCTGATCGACACCCCGGGCGACTCGAGCTTCGTCGCCGACGCGCTCGGTGCGCTGCGGGTCTGCGAGGCGGCGGTGTTCGTCGTCAACGCCGTGATGGGGGTCGAGGTCCACACGACCAGGCTGTGGCAGCGCGCCGCCGAACTCGACCTCGCTCGGTTGGTGTTCGTGAACATGCTCGACCGCGAGCGCGCCGACTTCTTCCGCACGCTGGAGTCGCTGAAGTCCGCGTTCGGACCCCACGTCGTCGCCACCGAGATCCCGATCGGCTCAGAGCACGACGTCTACGGCGTCATCGACCTCGTCGACATGAAGGCCTACCAGTACGACCCTGCCCACCCCGACCGCGCCAACTGCAAGGAGATCCCGATCCCCGACGAGCTTCAGGCGCAGGCCGAGGAGTACCGCGAGAAGCTGATGGACGAGGTCGCCGAGAACTCCGACGCGCTGATGGAGCGATACCTCGAGGGTGAGGAGATCTCCCACGAGGAGATCGTGACGACGCTGAAGGAGGGGACCAACCACGGCGCGATGTTCCCGGTCACCTGCGGCGTCGCGACCCAGAACCTGGCCACCAACCGCCTGCTCGACGCGATCGTCGAGGACCTGCCGTCGCCGGTCAAGCACGGCGGGCTGGAGGTGGGGGAGATGACGCTCGAGGCCGTCGAGGACGCCGAGCTGTTCGCCTACGTGTTCAAGACCCGCGCGGACCCGTTCGCCGGGCGGATCAACCTGTTTCGCGTCTACCAGGGCGTGCTGAAGCAGGATTCGCATCTGCTGAACACGCGCACCCACACGAAGGAGCGGATCGGCCAGCTCGTCACGTTCGAGGGCGGCAGCACCGGCCATACG
Source organism: Solirubrobacteraceae bacterium (assembly GCA_036490775.1). GTDB lineage: Bacteria > Actinomycetota > Thermoleophilia > Solirubrobacterales > Solirubrobacteraceae > Palsa-465. Next base: position 60,372 of record DASXDD010000021.1, read on the forward strand.
ACCGAATTCGGCCCGGGCGACATCGGCGCCGTCGCCAAGCTCAAGGAGACCAAGGCCGGCGACTGGCTCGCGGCCCGTGACGAGCCGATCGAGATGCCGAGCATCAAGCTTCCGGCTCCGGTGATGGCGTTTGCCGTCGAGCCCAAGAGCAAGGGCGACGAGGAGAAGGTGTTCACCGCCCTGCGCCGCCTCCAGGAGGAGGACCCGACGATCGACCTGCACCGCGACCCGCAGACCGGCGAGCAGATCGTCGCCGGCCTCTCGCAGGTCCACGTCGAGGTGATCGTCGCGCGGCTGAAGTCGCGGTTCGGCGCCGAAGTCAACCTCAAGCCGCCGCGCGTGCCCTACCAGGAGACGATCCGCAAGCCCGCCAAGGCGCACGGTCGACACAAGAAGCAGACGGGCGGGCGCGGCCAGTTCGGCGACTGCCACATCGAGATCGAGCCGTTGAACGATCCCACCCATCCGACCGGGTTTGAGTTCGTCGACGCGATCAAGGGCGGTGTGATCCCGCATGGCTTCATTCCCGCGGTCGAGAAGGGCGTCGTCGAGGCGATGCAGGAGGGCGTCGTCGCGGGCTACCCGGTCAAGGACGTCCGCGTGCGGCTCTACGACGGCTCCTACCACACCGTCGACTCGTCGGAGATGGCGTTCAAGGTCGCCGGCTCGCTTGCGATGAAGCAGGCGCTCGAGCAGGCCGGACCAGTGCTGCTCGAGCCGATCATGCTGGTCACCGTCAACGGTCCCGAGGACTCGGTCGGCGATGTGATCGGGGATCTGAACTCGCGTCGCGGCCGGCCGCTCGGAATGGAGCCCGTCGGGGCCGGGATGACCGAGGTCAAAGCCGAGGTCCCAATGGCGGAAATGCTCTCCTATGCACCGGATCTTCGATCGATCACCGGCGGTCAGGGCGAGTTCACGATGGACTTCCTGCGCTACGAGGAGGTCCCCGGGCACCTCGCCGGGAAGGTCGTCGACGAGGCGCGGTCGGAGAAGGAGGCAGTCAAGGCCTAGCCGTTGTACCCTCGAATCGCGTGGCTACCAGGGACATTCGGACTACCAACACGCACACGTCGTGCGACGTGTGCGGACGCACGCTGCTGCGCGGCGAGCGCGCGGAGATGTACCTCAACGGCGGTGACCGTCGCACCGTGTGTGAGCTGTGCACCTCCCGCGCATTGCACGAGGGCTGGATTCGCGAGGGCACGATGCCGCCCGGAGACGGCCGTGAGGCGCGCCCCAACAGGCGCCGCTCGCTGATCAGCCGGCTGCTCGCGCGGCGAGACGCGCCGGCGGCTCCGGCCCCGGAGCCGGAGCCCGAGCCCTACATCGAGGAGGAACTCGAACCGGCGCCTCCACCCGAGCAGCGTGCGGCGCCTCCACGCGAGGCTCCCAGGCGGCCGCGCGAGCGCGTCCGCGAGCCGCGTCACGTCCGCGCGATCCCGACCAGCGTCGAGCACAAGATCGCCTCGGCGGTCGATTTGTTCAACGGCTCCGAGCACCGCCGCACGATCGCCGGCGTTGCCAGGTCGCTTGGCGCCCCGACGGTGTCGGTGAGACCGGCGCAGGACGGTCTCAGCCTCGTTAACGTCGTCGCGTCGTGGGAGCTGTGCTGGTACCGCTACGAGGTCGACCTGTCCGAGGAGGTGCCGACCGTGCGACTCAGCGCCCAGGGCTACGAGCTCGATGAGCTGGCCTCGGAGGAGCGCAGCGCCAACGCCGTGTCCGACGACCGGGGCTCGCTGGCGCTCAGTGCCTGATCTGAGCTTCCCCGTGAGCCTCCCAGACCCACTAGACGAAGGTACGATGGCTGCGGATCGGGGCCGTCGTTACCATCAGCGGCCGTGATCTACTGCGTGGTCCCCGAGGCGCTCGCGGATGAGCTCTTCGACAAGCTCAACGACTACTACGCCGACGATCCGAGCGTCACAGTGATCGTCGATCGCCGCAAGTCCTCCCGGCGCAAGGCCGGCTCCCCCGGAGCGGGGAACAGTCGCGAGGTGCGCGATCGCAGGCGCCCGCGCGTGCCCGGCGAGCTGCCGGAGCTGGCGAGCGAGTGAGCTCAGCGGCTCGCGCTCCGCGTTCGGGGCGCTGACGTGAAGCTGGTCGTGCACGTCGACGGCGGCGCTCGTGGCAACCCGGGTCCGGCGGCGATCGGGGTGGTCGTCTCTGAGCCCGACGGCGACGTGATCGACGAGGTCGCCGAGCGGATCGGGGAGGCGACCAACAACGTCGCCGAGTACCACGCCGTGCTGAAGGGCGTCGAGCGAGCACTCGCGCTGGGCGCGACCGAGGTCGAGCTGGTCGGCGACTCCGAGCTCGTCGCGCGGCAGCTGACCGGTGCCTACAAGGTCAAGCACCCATCGATGAAGCCTCTGTACGCGCAGGCGATCGCAGCGCTCTCGAACTTCGATCGATGGCGCATCCGCACGGTTCCCAGGGCTCAGAACGCCCGCGCCGACGAGCTCGTCAACGCCGCGCTCGACGCCGCGAGCTAGCTGCCCACCGGCGCCGCTGTAACCTTGACGGCGTGACCGATGCATTGATCGAGCTCAGTGAGCGGCTCGAGGACGCTGCCGGGCGGCTTCGGGCCGGACAGCTCGATCCCGAAGCGGCGCTGGCCCTGATCGAAGAGTGCGCGAAGCTTGCCTCCGAGGCGGCCGCGCAGGTGGACGAGCGGGTACGAGCCGCGCTCGAACCGCTCCCCGATCTCCCGGGCCAACTCCCGCTCCCGAC
>DASXDD010000022.1:0-1525 GCA_036490775.1 Solirubrobacteraceae bacterium
GGGTGCGGCAGCGCGTCGAGCAGGGCGCGCGTGTACGGATGGCGTGGTTGCTGCAGGACGTCCTGCCGCGGCCCGGACTCGACGACGCGGCCCGCGTAGAAGATCGAGACGCGGTCGGCGACGGACGAGAGCACGCCCAGGTCATGCGTGATCAGGACCACTGCGAGCTCGTGCTCGCGGCGGAGCCGGTCGAGCAAGCGCAGGATCCCGGCTTGCACGGTGACGTCGAGCGCGGTCGTCGGCTCGTCGGCGATCAGGAGCCGCGGCCTGCAGGCGAGTGCGATCGCGATCGCGATGCGTTGCCGCATCCCACCCGAGAACTGATGCGGAAAGCGGCGTAGCGCGGCCTGCGGGTTGGGGATGCGCACCTCGCGCAGCAACTCGACGGCGCGGTCGTCCGCGCTGCGACGGTCGAGGCCGAGGTGGCGGCGCACGTGCTCGGTGAGCTGCCTGCCGATCGAGAGCATCGGATGCAGCGAGGTGTACGGGTCCTGGAAGACCATCGCGATGTCGCGCCCCGAGATGCTCTGCAAGCGGCGGCGCGGCATCCCGATCAACTCGTCGCCGCCGAACCGCGCCGTCCCCTCGACGCGGGAGCCGTCTGGCAGGAGGCCGAGCAGCGCGAGCATGGACACCGTCTTGCCGCTGCCGCTCTCCCCGGCGATGCCGAACACCTCGGCCGGCTGCACGTCGTAGTCGACGCCGTCGACGACCGTGACGTCGCCCGCCGGCGTCGGCAGCATCACGCGCAGGCCCTCGACCGCGAGGGTGCTCACTGCGACTCCTCGACACGGCGTGCCGTGCGCGGGTCGAAGACGTCGCGCAGGCTGTCGCCGAGGAAGTTGAACGCCAGCACCACGGTGAAGATCGCGAGCCCGGGAAACGTTCCGATCCACCACCACTGGAAGTACTGGGTGCCGTCGGCGACCATCGACCCCCACTCCGCCTTCGGCGGCTGCGCGCCGAGGCCGAGGAACGACAGGCCCGAGAGCAGCAGGATGGCGTTTGCGAGATCGAGCGTCGCGAGCACGAAGATCGGGCCGGCGACGTTCGGGAGGATGTCGCGGAAGAGCGCCTTCCTGCTCGACGCGCCGAGAAGGCGCGCCGACTGGACGTACTCCGACTCGCCGACCGAGAGCACGAGCCCGCGCGACACGCGTGCGTATGACGGCCACGCGACGACGACGATGGCGAGCGCGGCGTTGAGCAGGCCGCGGCCGAGCACGGCGGCGACGACCATCGCCAGGATGATTGGCGGGAAGGCGAAGACGAGGTCGGTCAGCCGCATCAGGACGCCGTCGACCGGGCCGCGGAAGTAGCCGGCGACCGCACCGACCGTGCTGCCGATCGCAGCGGCGAGCCCGACGAGCACGAGCGCGATCGGCAGCGACACCCGCGAGCCGTAGATGACGCGGCTGAAGACGTCGCGGCCGAGCTCGTCGGTGCCGAACAGGTGCGACCACGACGGGCTCTGCGCCGGCACCGCGTTCTGCGCGAGCGGGTCGTGCGGTGCGATCAGCGGCGC
>DASXDD010000023.1:0-2688 GCA_036490775.1 Solirubrobacteraceae bacterium
CGTTCGGACCGACGAGCGCGTTCACGCCGGTCATGTTGATGTGGTCGGTGATCGCCATCAGTGAGCCGGGTCCAACCGACGGACGCAGCGATCCGGCGGCGTTGGTGAGCACGAGGATCGACGCGCCGGCAGCCCGTAACGCCCGAACCGGCGCACGCAACGCTTCGGGATCGCCGCCCTCATACAGGTGCGCCCGCCCCTGGAACACGGCGACGGGGACGCCGCCAATCGAGCCAAGAACGGCGCGGCCGGCGTGCCCCTCGACGCTCGGCCGCGGAAAGCCGGGCAGCTCCTCATACCCCACCACAACCGGGTCCTGCACGGCGTCGGCGACCGCGCCCAGGCCCGACCCCAGGACGACCCCCACGCGCGGCGAGCCGAGGTTCACTCGAGCGCCTCGCGGGTGAACGAGCCCGGCAGCAGTTCGCCCAGCGTGACCGTCGTCGGCCGCGAGCCCGGCCGTCCGAGGTAAACCGGCGTCGCCAGATCTCCGAACTCGACCAACCGCTGCCGGCAACCTCCGCACGGAGGACAGACCTCCAGCTTCTCCGCGACCACCGCCGCCGCCGTGATCGCCGACGCTCCGCCCGCGACCAGCGCGCCGAGCGCCGATGCCTCCGCGCACTGTCCCTGGGGATAGGCCGCGTTCTCCACGTTTGCGCCGGCATAGATCGCCCCGTTCTCGGCGCGCACCGCGGCGCCGACCTTGAAGCCGGAGTAGGGCGCGTAGGCGTTGCGCATCGCCGCGTCAGCCGCGCGCAGCAGCGCGTCGGGGCCGTCGAGCAGCAGGTCCGCGTAGCCGACGGGCACGAGCGCGTCGTCGCGGATCCGGAGCGACTCCCGCAGCTGGGCCACCTTCGCCCGCGCTGAGTCGAGGTCGCCCGCGTCGGGCAGGACGGCCTCGAACTCGACGAAGCTTCCGAGGCCCTCGACCTCGTCGAGGTGGATCCGGACGCCCTCCCAGAGGAGCAGCCGCCGCCGCTTTGACACCACGACCGTCGTTCCCAGTGCGGCATCGAGCGCCTCGGCCAGCGCGTCGGGCTCACCGACCGGCGCCAGTACGTACGTGCTCTCGCTCGCCTCAGCGGAGTCGGGCCGGCGGTAGGCGATCAACTCGGCCCGTTCGGCGCCCTGCTGGACCCTCAGCTTCAGCCGGCCAGACCGCCCCGTGAAGTACATGTCTCGCTGCGCCAGCACGCCCTCCTCTACCGCGCCGTGCGCAAGGCAGCGCGCCAGCGTCCCCGAGGGGTCGGGGTCACGCGCCTTCAGCTCGACGTTCACCTGCGCCATCGTGGAATAGCATCGCAGCCGTGGCACAAACGCTCGTCGTCGTTGAACACCCTGTGCTCGCCGATCGCCTGACGGTGATGCGCGCTCGGGAGACGCCCCATGGCGAGTTCCGTCAGGCCTTGTACGAGGCGGCGGCGATCATGGCGGTCGAGGTCGCCCGCGAGCTGCCGGTCAAGGAGGTTGAGATCGAGACGCCGCTCGAGTCGATGCGCGGTCTGCGCCTGCGCGACGAGGTCGCGGTCGTGCCGGTGCTGCGCGCCGGGCTGGGGATGGTGGAGGGCTTCCTGCGGCTGCTGCCAGACGCCCGCGTCGGCCACGTCGGCATCTACCGCGACGAGGAGGACCACGAGCCGGTCGACTACTACGAGCGGCTACCGCGCGGCCTGCCGGAAGCTCGCGTGTACGTGCTCGACCCGATGCTCGCCACCGGCGGCAGCGCGGTGACCGCGTTGAACCACCTCAAGCGCGCCGGGGCCAAGCAACTCGAGCTCGTCTGCCTGGTCGCCGCACCAGAGGGCCTGGCCGCGGTCGAGCAAGCGCACCCCGAGGTCCGCATCTGGACCGCAGCGGTCGACCGCGAGCTCGACGAGAACGCCTACATCCGGCCGGGGTTGGGCGACGCCGGCGACCGCGTGTTCGGCACCGCCTGACCGCCCACGCGCCCGCTAGGCCTCGCGCACGCCGATTAGGCCTCGCCCGCGCCCCGGTCCAACCACTTGTCGAGCGTCCGCGGCTGATGCGAAACCAGTCGATCGAGCAACTCGCCCGGATCGCGCTCGACCAGCAACGTCGCGAGGTGCTCGGCGCGCAGGAACCGCTCGTTGACGGCGTGCTCGAGGAACGCGAGCAGCGGCTGCCAGTACTCCGCTACGTCGAGTAGGCCGATCGGCTTGCGGTGCAGGCCGAGCTGGCTCCAGGTGAACAGCTCGAACAGTTCGTCGAGCGTCCCGGTGCCGCCGGGGAGCGCAATCACCGCGTCTGACAGCTCGGCCATCAGCGCCTTGCGCTCGTGCATCGTGTCGACGACGTGCAGCTTGGTCAGTCCCGGGTGCGCGATCTCGGCCTCGACCAGCCTGCCGGGGATCACCCCGATCACAGTCCCGCCGGCACCCAGCGCGGCATCGGCCACCGCGCCCATCAGGCCGACCCTGGCGCCGCCGTAGACGACCTCGAGGCCGCGGGAGGCGAGCAGACGGCCGAGCGCGTCGGCGCACTGCACGTATTCGGGGCGCCCGCCGGGGCTCGAACCGCAGAAGACAAGGACGCGCTTCACCCTGCGCAGGGTAGTAGCCTCGAAGGCGTGATCAGGCGTCTGCCCCATGTCGACCGAGTGGGGGTGGAAGAGCGCGCGGCGCAGCTGGGCAAGCGCTCGATCAAGACCACCGCCAAGCAGCAGGG
>DASXDD010000024.1:0-4597 GCA_036490775.1 Solirubrobacteraceae bacterium
CCGAGGGCGACGAACAGCGCGACGTAGGCGACTGCATTCGAGCGTATGTGCTGGAGAAGCCGGTTCATGGATGCTCGCTTCCTCTCACTTGAGCTGTCCCGGTCCAAATGCAGCGCCCGGTCCCACTGGACCCGGTCGGACGGCCGCTGCATGGCCGCTGCTAACCGTCGAATGCGTCGGCTGCGATGAAGTTGCGGTGGAGTGAGACGGGCTGCCCGAGCTGACAGGTAGGGCCGTGTTCTCGGTCGGCGCTCGGGTCGACGTCGCGGTGCTGCTCGCGCGCGTCACCGCGGGCCTTGTTCTGTTTCGCCCGGGGGCGCGGTGCGCGACGCGTCGAGGCTGTGACCGAGTCGGCCGGGCCGCGCCGAGATGCTTCTGCGGGGCGACCTGCGGCACGCCGACGGCCCCGCGCAGCTGCGCCAGGTCCATGAACCCCGCGATCGCAGCACTCGAGCTCACCGATGGGCTGTGCCCGCCGGGCAGCCCACCCAGCTTGCCGACGAGGGCCGCAGCGCACACGACCGCAAGCAGCCCGCATGCAGCAATCCGCGTCGCAGACGGCCGTTGACGCGCGACTGGCTGCGGCACCGGCAGCACCGCATGGATCGCGCCCGAATCCTCTCCCCAGAAGGCGTCTGCTGCTGGCGGCGTACGAGACCGGTCGCCCGCACTCGGGCCGAACGGGATCAGCTCCTCACGAGGCCCGAGCCAGTCGCGCGGGAATGGAACTACGTTGCTTTCGGTCCCAAGCTCTCGGCCGCCGTCGTCGGTGTTTCGGCCTTCCATCTCCACCCCGTCGCGGCCCTTCTGTACCGCATTTGCAGATGTTTTTCGCCTATCGAGGCGCTCTCCGTCCTTCTGGCTCGGTAGTATATCTCCTGAATTGGTTCCAGTTTGTCTCAATTAGCAATGGAAGCCGCCGAAACTCCAGATTCCTTCCTGACGGTCGCCGAAGTCGCCGCGACCCTGAAGCTGAACCAGCAAACGGTCCGCAACTGGATCGATCAAGGGTCGTTCCCCGCTGTGCGGATCGGGCGCCGGGTCCGGATCAGGCGCTCGGACTTCGAACGCATCCTCGCCGAGTCCTACACGGGCGTAAGTCCTTCCGGCTCTGAGGCGCACGGCCCGACCGCCGAGGACTTCTGGGGAGGCGAGGCGGTCGGCGCGGCGCCGACTCAGCCCGACCCTCCCAACGGAACCCCGGCGTGAGCGCGACGGGCGACCTCGACCCCCGACAGGCGCAGATCCTGCGGGCGGTGCGCCAGGCCGCCGGAGGGTGGGCCGACGCGATGCGCGCGCACAAGCTCGCGCCGCCTGACCTGGGGTTTGCGGCGAGGCTGACCGAGCTGTCGGAGGCGGCGGCAAGCGAGCAGGTCGCGTGGGAGCACGCGCACGCGGCCGGCATGAGATGGCGCCCGGTCCCCGGGGCCGAGAGCGCGGAGCCACCCTACGAGTTGCGTCCCGGCACCGGCCGTCGCGGTCCGGAGGAGCGCTGGGTGCGGTTCGACGCCTCGGTCGCAGCACTCAACAGAGCGATCACCGGCTCCGACGCGGCCACCCTGGCCGACGCATTCGGCGAGCTGTCCGAAGCCGCCGCCGAGCTCGCCGAGGCGGTACAGCGCGAGGACGAGGCGGTCTCCGGCGCCAGAGCCCGCGGCGCGGCGTAGCGGTCGGCGCCGGGAACCGGACGATGAGCACCGCCGCCGAGGACTCCAACCGCCGGATGCTCCGCGCGCGCGACGCGATGGATCGCCACTACCGGCGGCCACTCGACGTCGCCGAGCTGGCGCGGATCGCCTACGTGTCGGAGGCGCACTTCATCCGCACGTTCAAGGCGACGTTCGGGGAGACGCCGCATCGCTACCTTCAGCGGCGCCGGGTCGAGCGCGCGATGTTCATGCTGCGCGAGACCGATCTCAGCGTCACCGAGATCTGCTTCGACGTTGGGTTTCTCAGCCTCGGAACGTTCAGTCGCACGTTTCGCGAGATCGTCGGCCAGTCGCCATCCGCCTACCGCGGCGACGCCCCGGCTCAGGACGCTCCGACGTGCTTCACGATGGCGTGGACGAGACCGAGCAGTTTTGGAGAAGCCAGGAGCGCGGTGCGCAACTAGCGTTGGCCGAATGCTCAACCACATCAACATCTCAGGAGTGTTCGTCCTCGATCAGGACGAGGCACTCGACTTCTACGTCAACAAGCTGGGACTCGAGGTCAGCTCGGACTCCGACCTCGGGTTCATGCGCTGGCTGACGGTCCGCGTCCCCGGCGACCCTTCGCGCGAGATCCTGCTCGAGAAGCCGGGCCCACCGGGGATGGACGACGACGCCGCAAACCAGATCCGCGAGCTCGTCGCCAAGGGAGCATCGGGCTTCAGTGTCGGGTTCACGACCGACGACTGCCGCGGGACCTACGAGACGCTCGTCGAGCGCGGCGTCGAGATCACGCAGGAACCGACCGAGCGCTTCTACGGGATCGACATCGGCGTACGGGATCCGTTCGGCAACCACATCCGGATCGTCCAGCCGGCCGCCCAGTCCGCCTGATCCTCGCATCCCGGCGACCAGCGCGAAAATTCTCAGCGGATCGCAACGGGATATTTACGATCCCTGAACTCGGGGATGTAACTCTGCATGCGGGATAACGGCAGAGGACGATCGGAGACAGCGATGCCTCACATCATCGTGACCGCGGATAACTCGAACGACCGCGGAGAAGGGCCCGTGATGCTCAGCGAGCGAGTGAACGCCGCTGACTTCGAAAGCGGGCATTTTGCAGCCCGATTGGTCGAGCGGCTCGGCTGGGCTGTGGCGGATGCCGACGAGGCGGAAAAGGCAACCGAACCTGCCTCCGGCTGAGGGACACTTGGTCCCGCGTGCGCTGGGCCGCGCGCGCGGGACCTCCCTTACCGCTCCCAAGCGCGCCTCAGCGCTGCTCCGCGAGCGTCGTGACGACCGCCTCGTACACGCCTGCGCCATAGCTCTCGGACGCGAGCCGAACGCCGTTGCGTCCGGCCAGCACGCTTCTGAGTTCCGGGTCGCGCTCTAGCGCGTTCGCGACCAGCCAGAACGTGCCGACCGCCGCCGAGGTCTCGATGTCCTCGCGCGAGTCGCCGACCGCGATGCAGTCGGCCGGGGCGTACAGCCGCGCCTGCATGTGACGCGCGACCGCGCGCGCCTTCGACGCCCCGGCAGGGATCAGGTGGTACACGTGGACGACCGGCAGGCCCTCCATCGCATGCTCGTGTGCGATCCCGTTGTCGACCAGCCGCAACCAGTCCAGGCCGGCGTCACGCAGCACTCCGGCCGCTTCGTCGAGGTCGACCTCGCCGCGGAAGAGGTGCGAGACCTCGCGGCTGATCGACCACGGGGTGTGGTATTCGAGCTGGCCGGGATAGCGCTCGAGCAGCAGCGCCGGCGCGCCCGAGGCCTCGATCTGATCGAAGATCGAGCCGTCATCCTCGGACGGCAGGAACCCGTCGGTTAGCCATTCGAGCTCGCCGTCGATCACGACGCCGCAGCCGAGCTCAAAGATGTACGAGTGAGAGCCGATCAGGCGCGAGTTCTCGAACACGCTCGCCTGCTTGCGCCCGGAGTAGACGACGACTTCGACGCCGGCCCGAAAGCAAGCCTCGAGCGCGCGCACTCCCGCGAGCGCGAAACTCCCGTCGGCGCCGCGCAGCAACGACGAATCGGGACCGAGCAGCGTCCCGTCGAGATCGACGTACAGGCAGCGCATGGCGCGGGCGACCGTAGCAGCCATACTCAGACGCGATGTCCGTTGCGCGAGAGGCCGAGCCGTGGGACGCGCTGCTGGAGTCCGGCCGCGAGGACGAGCGGCTTGTGCACGAGGACCGGTATCCGTCGCGCTCGCCGATGCCGGTCGGCGTCCCCCCCGAGCTCGGCCCGACGGTCCGGGGGGCACTCGACGAGGCGGGGCTGCACTACCTCTATTCACACCAGGCGGCAGCGCTTCAGGCGGCGTTCGACGGCCCGACGATGATCACGACCGGGACCGCCTCGGGGAAGTCGCTGTGCTTTCAGCTGCCGACGCTCGAGGTGCTTACGACCGACCGCGCGGCACGCGCCCTGTATCTCTACCCGACGAAGTCACTCGCTCAGGACCAGGCGCGGGCGCTCCATTCGTTCGGGCTGCACAAGCAGATCCGCCCGGCGATCTACGACGGCGACACCCCGCGCGGTGAGCGCGCCGCGATTCGCAAGCGAAGCAACCTGATCCTCACCAACCCCGACATGCTGCACGTCGGGATCCTGCCCCACCACGACGCGTGGGACGACCTACTCTCGAACCTCGCGTTCGTCGTCGTCGACGAGGCACACGTCTATCGCGGCGTGTTCGGCTCGCACGTCGCCAACGTGCTGCGGCGGCTGCGACGCCTCGCCGCGATCCACGGGACCGCGCCGCACTTCGTGCTCGCCAGCGTGACGATCGCCAACCCACTTGAGCTCGCACGGCGGCTCACCGGCCTGCCCGATTTTCACCTGATCGACGCCGACGGCGCGCCGAAGGCCGAGCGGCATGTGGCGATCTGGAATCCGCCGCTGCTCGACGAGAGCCTCGGGCTGCGCGGTTCGGCGCT
>DASXDD010000025.1:0-2703 GCA_036490775.1 Solirubrobacteraceae bacterium
CCGGAAGTAGTCGGCAGCACCTTGACCGGCGCCGAGCCGCCGAGCTCCGACGCGGCGAACAGCGTCAGCAGCGTCGGACCGCCCATGTCGGTGCGCAGCACCTTCGGCGCGTCCCATGCCGCCCATGGCAGCCGGAAGAACGTGCCGGGCGAGAACAGCTGCGATTTGATCCCGTTGAGGATCTGCTGCTGGTGCAGAACTCGGGTCAGGTCGCTGTCAGACGGGTTGCAGCGGTTCTCGCGTGTGCGCGCGTAGGTCAGCGCCTGCGTGCCGTTCAGATGATGTACGCCGGGCCGCAGGTTCAGCGTGAAGCCGCCGTTCTTGGCGCCGCCGCTGATCTCCGAGCAGACGCGCCCGGTCTTCACGTCGACGCCGCCGATCGCGTTGATGAACGACGGGAACGCGGCGAGGTTGACGATGATCAGGTGGTTGACCTTGACGCCGGTGAACTGCTCGACGGTCTTGATCGCAAGCGCGGGACCGCCGTAGGCGTACGCGGCGTTGATCTTGTCGTCGCCGTGACCCGGGATCGGCACGACGGTGTCGCGCGGGATCGAGAGCCGGCGCGAAGTGCCGCCGCCGATTCGCCACAGCATGATCGTGTCCGAGCGGCTGCCGGCGTCGTTGGTGTTCGCGCCGGGCTCCTTGGAGCCCTTCGGCCGTTGGTCGGTGCCGAGGATCAGCACCGTGTCGGTGGAGGTCAGCATGTTGCCGCCCGAGCTCAGCGCTGCGGTCGCGGAGCTCGGCACGTTTCCGCGCTCGATCTCGGCGCTGATGATGAACAGCACGAGCGACAGCAGCAGCCAGCCGACGACGGCGGTCGCGAGGTAAAGCAGCGCGCGCTTCCACGTCAGACGCCCGCGGAACCACCGCCGGCGCGTACCGCGATCGGGGTCGTCGAGGTGCGGCCGGTCGGGGCCGAGACCGGCGTCCTCCTCGCCGCGCAGCAGCGCTTTCAGGCCGCGAGGACCTGAGCGGTAGACCTTGTATGGGCGCTGTTCGAGGTCGTTGGGCATCTGCGCATATAGTGACGGCATGGCTGGCCGACGCACGATCGGCGTCGACATGGGCGGGACCAAACTGCTGGCTGGCGCGGTCGACACCGAGCTCTCAGTCCATCACCGCACGCAGCGAACGCTCACCGGTCTGGACCAAGCTGCCGTGCTCGACATGGCAGTTGATGCCGTCGAGGAGGCGCGGGCCTCGGCCGGCGGCGAGATCGCCGCGGTGGGCTTCGGAATACCTTGCCTGATGGATCAGCGTAGCGGCCGCGGTGTGATCGCCGTCAATCTGCCGCTGGCCGACATCCCGTTCGGCGCGATCATGGCCGAGCGGCTCGGGCTGCCCGTGTTTGTCGACAACGACGCCAACATGGCCGCGCTCGCCGAGCACCGCGCCGGCGCCGCGCGTGGGACAAACGAAGCTGTCGTGCTGACGATCGGAACCGGGATCGGCGGCGGCTTGATCCTCCGCGGCGAGCTCTATCGGGGCGGCATCGGCGCCGCCGGCGAGCTCGGTCACGTCGTGATCGATATGAACGGTCCGCCGTGTCAAGGCAACTGCCCCAACCACGGATGTGTCGAGTCGCTCGCGTCGGGGACGGCGCTTGCGCGCGAAGCTCTCCGGATCGCGCGCGAGCGGCCGCAGTCGCGCCTCGGCCGCGCGCTCACCGATGGGCGCGAGCTCGCCGGTCCGCTCGTGACCGAGCTCGCCCACGACGGCGACGAAGCGGCGATCGAGGTGCTCAACGTGATCGGCACCAATCTCGGCGTCGCGCTTTCGAGCTTCGTCAACATCTTCAACCCCGAGGTCATCGTGATTGGGGGCGGCGTGATCGCGGCCGGCGATCTACTGCTCGAGCCCGCCCGCGCGACCGTCAAGGCGCGCGCGTTGCCGCCCTCGCGTGACGAGGTCCGGATCGTCGCCGCGCAGTTCGGCGTCGAGGCCGGAATGGTCGGCGCCGCGGCGCTCGCTTTTGACGGCATCAACGGGCGGATCAGCACGTGAGCGGTCGCAGCTCGTGAGCGGTCGCCTGGTCGTCTGCCCGACTCCGATCGGCAACCTCGAGGACGTCACGCTGCGGGTGCTCGCGGCGCTGCGCGAGGCCGACATCGTTGCCTGCGAGGACACCCGTCGCACGCGCGTGCTGCTCGACCGCTACGGCGTCAAGTCGCATCTGGTCAGCTACCACGAGCACAACGAGTCCGAGCGCGCCGCCGAGCTCGTCGGTCGGATGCGTGACGGCGCGGTCGTCGCGCTCGTGTCCGACGCCGGCATGCCGCTCGTCTCAGACCCTGGGTTCGTGCTCGTCGCCGGCTGCGTCGCGGCCGGGCTCGCGGTCGAGGTGCTGCCCGGGCCGTCGGCCGCGATCGCGGCGCTGGTCGCCAGCGCGCTGCCGGCGGAGCGCTGGCGGTTTGCGGGATTTCTGCCGCGCAAGCGCGGAGAGCTGCTCGAGGCCTTCGCCTCGTCCGAGACGCTCGTCGCGTTCGAGTCCCCACGCCGCGTCGCGGCGTCACTCGCCGCGCTCGCGTCGGTCGACCCGGAGCGGCCCGTCGCGGTCTGCCGTGAGCTCACCAAGGTGCACGAGGAGGTCGTCCGCGGCAGCGCCTCCGAGCTCGCGGCGCGCTATGCCGACGAGCCGCCCCGCGGCGAGGTCGTGCTCGTCGTCGGCGCGGCGCCGGTCGTCGCAGGTGACCTCGGCCC
>DASXDD010000026.1:0-3602 GCA_036490775.1 Solirubrobacteraceae bacterium
TACGACGGCCGCACGCATCTCGGGGTGACGATCGACGACGACCCCGGCCAAGAGCTGATGCGCGACACCGGCCGGTACCTGTTCTTCTTCGCCGAGGAGGTGGAGGTGATGGAACCATGAGCACGGACACGCCCCTGCGCAAGATCCTGATCGCGGGCGTCGGCAACGCCTGGCTGCGCGATGACGGCTTCGGCGGCGAGGTCGCCCGCCGGCTCGAGCAGCTCGAGTTGCCCGACGACGTCGCGGTGATGGACGCCGGGACCGGCGGGCTCGACCTGGCATACGAGGTGATGCGCGGCTACGACGCGCTCGTGATCCTCGACGTCAGCCGCCAGGGCGGCGAGCCCGGAACGCTGTACGTGATGGAGCCCGACGAGGAGTCGGTCGCGGGCCAGATCGAGGACGGCGACGTCATCAACCCGCACGCGATGGACCCGCAGACCGTGCTGCGGTTCGTCAAGTCCGTCGGCGCGTGGCCGGGCCGCGTGGTCGTGATCGCGTGCGAGCCCGCCGACGTCGAGCAGATGGGCTGGGGCTTGTCCGAGCAGGTCGCCGACGCCGTACAGCGGGCGGTCGGACTAGTGGTCGAGACGGTCGACGAGTTGCGGTGCACGAGCTCTCGCTGAGCAGCGCGATCGTCAACACGGTCGTCAAGCATGCCGAAGGGCGCCGCGTGTCGGTCGTCAACCTGCGCGTCGGCTACCTGCGCCAGGTCGTCCCCGACTCGCTCGAGTTCTACTTCGAGTTCGTCGCTCGGGGAACCGTGTGCGAGGGCGCGCGTCTGGAGCAGGAGGCGATCCCTGCGGTGCTGCGATGCGGGGGCTGCGAGCGTGAGTGGGCGATCGAGCTCCCGGCGTTCCGCTGCCCCACGTGCGGAGGCAGTGAGGTGACCGTGGCGAGCGGGAACGAGTTCGAAGTCGAGTCGATTGAAGTCGAGGAGGTGCAATGCATCGGACCAAGGTGAAGGTCGTCGAGGAAGCGCTCGACGCCAACAACACGATCGCGGCGGCAAACAGGGCCGACTTCGATCGCGCCGACGTGAGGGTCGTGAACTTCATGAGCGCCCCGGGAGCTGGCAAGACGACGCTGCTCGAACGCGTGGTCGCAGACCTGCCGGGCGTGCGCGTCGGCGTACTCGAGGGCGACGTGCAGGGTTCGATGGATGCCGACCGGCTCGCGAGCCTGCACGTGCCGGTGACCCAGCTCAACACCGATCCCGGGTTCGGCGGCGAGTGCCACCTGGACGCGAATATGGTCCGTTCGGCGCTCGGCCAGCTGCCGCTCGAGCAGATCGACCTGCTCGTGATCGAGAACGTCGGCAACCTCGTGTGCCCGGCCGAGTTCCGCGTCGGCGAGGATGTCCGCGTGATGGTCAGCTCGGTCACCGAGGGCGAGGACAAGCCGCTGAAGTACCCGCTGATGTTCCGCACCTGCGACCTCGTGCTCGTCAACAAGATCGACCTCCTCCCCCACCTCGACTACGACATCGACAAGTTCCTATACCACCTGGACCAGGTGCATCCCGACGTGCCGAGGATGCTTGTGAGCGCGCGGACGGGCGAGGGAATCGACGGCTGGCGGGAGTGGCTCCAGTCAGCCGCCGCCCCGGAGGCAGCGCTTGCCTGAAAGCGCTCTCCAGGGGGCCTTGGAGGCGCGCCTGGAAGCGCAGGTCCAGGCGCGCACAGAGGCAAACCGTGAGTTCTTCGCGGCGCAGGCGCCGCGACTCGCGCGGCTCTGCCACGCGATGGCCGAGCGATTCGCGCGCGGCGGGCGGCTAATCGCGTTCGGCCGCACTCCGGCCGCACGCTCCGACGCGCGCCACGTCGCGGTCGAGTTCGTGCATCCGGTGATCGTCGGCAAGCGGGCACTGCCGGCGATCGGGCTTGCGGGCGAGGGTGGTCCGCTCGCCTCCCAAGCGCAGCTGCTCGCGGCCGCCGACGACATCGCGATCGCATTCGGCGCCGCCGAGGACGACGGCGACGCCGCTCGCGCGATCGCGGTCGCACGCGAGCGCGGGTGTCTGACGATCGCGTTCGCCCCGGCCGGCGCCGAATGGGAGTTCGAGCCCCCGGCTGGTGACGCGTACATCGCGCAGGAGCTGGTCGAGACGCTCTACCACGTGCTCTGGGAGCTTGTGCATGTGTTCTTCGAGCACCGAGGGCTGCTCGCGGGCCGCACCGCGCGCCGCACCCACGATGCCGGCGCGTCGAGCTTTCTCTACCCGTTCCTCGACGAGCGCGAGTCCAATCTCGACGAGGTGCTGGAGGACGTACGGCGCTCGGTGCTGATGAAGTCAGACGACGTCGGGGCGCTGCGCGAGCAGACGCTCGGCGAGAACGGGGCGACGCTGATCGGCGCCGCGGCGGCGCTGAGGTCGCGGTTCGAAGCCGGCGGCAAGCTGCTCGCGCTCGGCAACGGCGGCTCGGCGACCGACGCGATGGACGCCGTCGCCGACTTCCGCGCCGCGGTGACCGGCGGCCGCGCCTGGCCCGCGATCGATCTGACCGAGGATCCCGCGATCCTGACCGCGATCGCGAACGACATCGGCACCGACGCGATCTTCTCGCGCCAGGTGATCGCGTACGGCCAGCCCGGCGACGCGCTGCTCGCGCTCTCGACCTCGGGCAACTCGAGCAACGTGATCGAGGCGCTGGCCGAGGCCCGGCGCCGCGGGCTGGAGACGATCGCAATGGTTGGCTACGACGGCGGCCGGATCGCGTCGCACGAGCTCGCAGACCACGTCGTGATCACCCGCTCCGAGCACATCCCGCGGATCCAGGAGGCCCAGGCGAGCGCGTATCACTGCCTGCGAGCGCTCGTCGACCTGGTCGCGGGAGATCAGCCACGATGAGCGTGGCGACCCGCCGCCGCGCGCGGGCACGGGTGCAGGGCACCGTCCAGGGCGTCGGCTTCCGGCCGTTCGTCCACCGCCTCGCGGGCGAGCTCGAGCTCGCCGGCTACGTGCTCAACGATGCGCGCGGAGTTGTCCTCGAGGTCGAGGGCACCGCCGAGGCGGTCGCGTCGTTCCTGGCGCGGGTGCAGGCGGATGCGCCGCCGCTGGCGGTTGTCGAGCGCGTCGTCGTCGAGGACCGCGCCCCCGCGGGCGATGTCGGCTTCGAGATCCGCGCGAGCCCCGCCGGCGAGCCGGCCGACGTGCCGGTGACGCCCGACAGCGCGACCTGCGACGACTGCCTGCGGGAGCTGCGCGACCCCGCCGACCGCCGCTACCGCTACCCGTTCATCAACTGCACCAACTGCGGGCCGCGGTTCACGATCGTCCGCGGTGTCCCGTACGACCGGCCGCTGACGACGATGGCCGGGTTTCAGATGTGCCGCGACTGCCGCGCCGAGTACGAGGACCCGAGCGACCGGCGGTTCCACGCGCAGCCGAACGCGTGCCCGGCGTGCGGGCCGTCGGTCGGGTTGGTCGCTGCTGACGGTCGCGTCCACTCGGGCCCGGGGGAGGCGGTCGCGACCGCTGCCGCGGCCCTTCGCGCCGGCGCGATCGTCGCGATCAAGGGGATCGGCGGCTATCACCTCGCATGCCGCGCCGACGACGAGCAGGCGGTCGCGACGTTACGCGGGCGCAAGCACCGAGATGA
>DASXDD010000027.1:0-7301 GCA_036490775.1 Solirubrobacteraceae bacterium
GCGAGAAAGCGTTGCCGATCGGCGTGCTCGAGGTCAAGGATCGTGTCGAGCGGCCAGTGGAAGTGGTATGCGAGCCGGGCCGTCTCAGAGAGCAGCTGGTCTCGAGACGGCCCTCTCATTCCCCCAGGCCACCATCCTCGATCTCGGTCATATCGACCTCGAACTCGTGCGCGCAATTGGGGCAGGTCACGACCCCAACCGAGTCCCCGTTGCTGTTGATCCGCTCGTAGAGACGTTGCAGGTGATCGAAGTCCCCGGCGTACAGACCCTCGACCAGCGTGGGCGTGATCTCGGTGATCTCGCCGATGCGCGTCACCGTCCGTGCGACCAGCAGGACGCTGAGGTACGCCTGGTTCTGGCGAACCCCGGCATCCCCGAGCGGCTCGATCTCGTCGCGCGCCGTGGCCAGCCGCATCCGGCCGTCGCGGTGGACGTTGCCGTCCCCGTCAACGTAACCCAGCGGCAGCGTGAATGGAACTTCCGTTCGCATCAACGACCTCCCGGCCTCGTTATCGCGTCGCTATTTGGTTCGCTTGGCCTCCTTGAAGCCGAGCACCACCGTCTCCGTTAGCACGGCTGATCCGCCGGCCTGGCTCTGACCCGGGTCGTAGCTCTTGATGAACGCATCGGTGAGACTCCAGGTCATCACGGGATTGCCGCTCTGGTCACACGCATCCAGCGTGACTTGCTTGACCTGTCCGGTGGGGCCCTGCTCGGCAAAGTCGAATGCCCAATCGTGGAGCGACTTGTTGTCGGTGACACCTCGGGTCAGTGTGACGTCGCCGAACGTCATGATCGAGTTTGTGTAGAGCTTCTCGCCCTTGCCTTCGCCTGTGAAGACGTCGATCGACTCGTGTGTGAGGTTGAGCGCAGGAAAGCTGCAAGAGGTGAATACCCCACCGCTCTCCTGATCGATGCTGATCTTCGTATATGCAATCGGGATTACTGTGTCGTCAGCCATTTAAATGCGCCTTTGTTCTCTCGTTTGACCCGGTTCTCCGCACTTCACTCCTCGACCTCTGCCTCTCCGCCTCCACCGGTGAACTGACTGAGGCGGAAGATCACGAACTCGGCCGGTTTCACGGGCGCGATGCCAATCTCGCACACCACCTGCCCGGCCTCGATCACTTCGGGTGGGTTGGTCTCGTCGTCGCATTTGACGTAGAACGCCTGTGCGGGCGTCGGCCCGAACAACGCTCCGTCCCTCCACACGCGCATCAGGAAGTTCGTCGCGGAGATCTGTAGCTGCATCCACAGCCGCTGGTCGTTGGGCTCAAAGACGCTCCACTGTGTGCCCGCGATGATCGACTCGGCGACGTAGTTGAAGAGTCGGCGCACGTTGATGTATCGCCACTCCGGATCGCTGGAGAGGGTGCGGGCACCCCAGATCCGGATTCCCCGACCGGGGAACGCGCGGATGCAGTTGATCCCGTTCTGGTTCAACGCTCCTTGCTCCGCCTGGGTCACCTGGAACCCGAGCCCGTTCGCGCCCCGCACAACCTCGTTGGCGGGAGCCTTGTGGACTCCGCGAGTGGAGTCCGTGCGGGCCCAAGCGCCGGCGATGTGACCCGACGGCGGAACCAGCATCGGACTGCTTGTCAGCGGGTCCATGACCTCGATCCAGGGGTAATAGAGCGCGGCCATCTTCGAGTCGTAACCGGCGACGTTCATGCGCCATTCGAGGACATCCTGCGCGCGCAGGTTCGGAGGCGTGTCGAGGATTGCCATCCGATCGCCCATGTTCTCGCAGTGGGCGATCATCTTTCCCTGTACGTCGCGCGCGTGCGGACTGTCGTCGCCGTTCTTGTACATCGTCATCAGATCGGGAACGCACACCATCGTGATCTGGTCGACCGCGGCAAACGAGCCCATGCCGGTCCGCTCGGCGACGTCACCCTCGAAATCGGACGCCTCGACGGATCCCGCCGCCACCGGGGGCGCCGACAGCGTGTAGGTGCCGGTGGCCGGTATCCGTTGAGCCTCGGGCAACGACGTGCCGACCTCCTCGATCTTGATCAACTTCGATGCGCTGTTGACCTTGGTCGCGAGGTGGCTGCGTCCCTTCTTGGTAGCGCTGAGGCCCTCGTACTCCTCGCGCTCGGACCCGGCGGTGATGATCAGCTTGTAAGTCTTGTTCTCGCTGTCCTCCGTAGACGGCTCCTCGCTGAGCTCGACCTGCACGGGCTCGGCGACCCCCTTCAGCGCGCTCACACGAAAAGCTTCGATGCCCTGGTCCGCTGCCGCTGGGAGCGCCGCGCGTGCGACCTGAGCCCCGTCCTCGGCGCCGACGCGGACGACCCAGCAGAGGCTGCCCCCGTTGAGGAAATAGCCATAGACGGAATGCGCGAGGTAGGCGCCCTCCATGAACGGGCCGTTCTGCGGATTCTGCGGATCCCCGTAGACGCGAGCAAACTGTGACCAGTTCGAGATCTGCATTGGGGTGTTGACGGGACCGCCTGGGGCAAGGCCAACAAATGCCGCGACGGACGTTCCGACACCCTCGATCGGCTTTGACGCCGAGGGCATCTCCTCGACATACACGCCGGGTGTCAGGTAAGTGGGCATGTGACTCCTCGTTGTGGTGTTCGTGAATGTCGCAGCAACAGCGTCGTTCGAACCTACGACCGCTTGCGACTGCCTCCCTTAGTGGGCTCACCCGGCGATTGGATCACCAGGTTCAGTTGCTCGCCCGGGATGGAGACCGTCGCAGCGACCTCGCCCCCGTCCATGGCCCGTGCCATCAGCCGATGTATGCCGGGGCGCACCCGATCGAACACGAACCGTCCGCGAGCATCGGTGGAGGTCCAGGCGCCCGACTCGGGCATGGTCACCCAGACGTTGCCGACCGGGCGGCTGTCCTGGTCGTGGACCATCCCGCCGTATCGATACAGCTCGACCATCGTGCCGCGAGGCGCGTCGATCGCTGCTGTCCGGATCGTCTGCGTGCGCACCTCTGGCCCGCGCACGAACACGGCCCCGGATGGAATCGACAGACGCAGCGCGAAGTCGATCGACGGTTTGTAGGTACCGCCAACGGCGGTCCAGAAATCCGCCTTCTCTTCCATCGGGCGGCCGAGAACGGTCTCGATCGGGCCTACCTCCGCCAGCCGGCCGTCCAGGAGGTCGGCCGGCAACCTGCGATACGAGTGCAGGATCGAGAGCACCTGCGAGAGGAGACGATGCTCGTCTTCGACGGCCTTGGACCAGGCCGTGACCGCGTACGTCGCCTCCAGTCTCAGGTCGGGCGGTGTGACGGTCGCGCGACCGTTGCCGCGATGCTCGCCGCCGGAGATGTTCGTCTGCTCGAGCGCCTCGCGCAGGTCGTACAGGTAGAGGCTGACTGTCGGACCGGTCAGCTTCCCGGACCATTCGCGTGAAGGCGCGTCGAACGAGATTTCGACGCCCTCAAAACCGTGATGTTCCAGCTCTTGCTTCAGCAAAGCTCGCAGACCCTCGTCGAGGTCCGCAAGCGCTGTGTTAAGCGGTACATCGATTACCAGCCCCATTACCCAGGCCCGACTATATACCTGGGCGCAACCGCGCCGGGAACGATTTTGACGGCGTTTCTCAGCCCCGGGCTCGGCGACGTTGGCGTCGACTCAGACGCCCGGATAACGTTCGACAACGGATGTCTCAGCAGCTGCTCTACGACGAGATTCCGTACACCAGCTTCCCGCACTCGCCGAGCCATCCCGATCAGCTCGCGACGGTCGCTTTCCTGCACGGTCTCAATCCGCCGGCGGTCGCCAGCTGCCGAGTGCTCGAGCTCGGCTGCGGCGCGGGCGCGAATCTGCTCGGCATGGCGTACGGCCTGCCGGGCGCGCGACTGGTCGGCCTCGATCTCGCCCAGGGCGCGATCGAACGGGCGCGCGGCGACGCGCGGACGCTCGGGCTGAGCAACGTCGAGTTTCAGATCGGCGACGTTCACGACATGGTCACCGGAGGCCTCGGCGAATTCGACTATGTGATCGCGCATGGGCTGTATGCGTGGATCGATCAGCCTGCGCGCGAGGCCCTGATGGCCGCGTGCGCGGCCCATCTGGCCCCCGACGGCGTCGCTTACGTCTCGTTCAACGCGCACCCCGGTGGGCATTTCCGTCGCGCGCTGCGCGAACTCGCGTTGTGGCATGCACGGGACTACCAAGACCCCGCTCAGCGTGCGGAACGCTCCAGGGGGTTGTTCGCGAGTCTGCGGTCGCTCCGGGGCGAGTCCGATCCGTGGGGTGCGTTGCTCGCCGCCGAGCTTCCGGACCTGTCGGTCGCGCCGACCGACCAGCTCGTCCACGATCTGCTCAACCAGGACTGGGAACCGGTCTGGTTTGCCGACTTCGCCGCCGCGGCGCAGCGAAACGGCCTGCAGTACGTCGGCGAGGCCAGCTTTCATCGCGTGACCGGGCCCTGGGAAACGGATGTCGAGGACGAGCTGTGGCGACTGGCCGAGGGAGATCGCATCGCGTATCAGCAACTTGTCGATTTCATGGTCTGGCGGCGGTTTCGCGATTCGCTGCTCTGCCCCGCCGGTCACGCCGTCACCGATCACTTCGACCGCGATCGTCTGCAGGCGCTTTGGTTCAGGCCGAGCGGTCCGCTCGGGGAGCAGGACGCGCAGTCGGGTGGGATCCTTCCAGCGCTTGCCGCGCATGCGCCTCAGCCGGTCGCCTTCGAGCCGTTGCGCGCGGAGCTCGGGACCGATCCCGAGCACCTCGGCCTATCGCTCGTCGACCTCGCCCGACGCGGTCGCGTGACCATGCACCTGAAGCCGCCGGCGCTCGGTGATGCCGGCGTCGCCCGACCGCGCGTCACCGGACTGGCACGGATGCAGGCGATCGGCGGCGACTACTGCACGACCCTGTTCGGCGGCACCGTCAGGCTTCATGGATCGGTCATCCGCACGCTGCTCACGCTGGCCGACGGCACCCGCGACCGCGAGCAGATCCGCTCCGAGATCGCTCAGACGTCCGGCACCGCTGTCGACCCGGATCAGCTCGACGCGGCGTTGCACGACCTGGCCGCGATGGGCCTGCTCGAACCGACGTAGCCTGGATAACGCCTCGCGCAGGGCGTACGATCGCGTCGATGAAGGATCGGGTTTCGCAGGACCGGCCGCAGTCCACCCCGCAGCAGCGACCCGCGCCCGCAAACCCGCTGGGCGCGCCCGCCCGGAGCGCCGGCCCGACCCCGGCCGACGCGCTCTCACTTCAGCGTGCCGCCGGCAACCGCGCCACGACGCGCACGCTCGCCCGCTGGACCAAGCACCCCGATCCAGACAAGAAGGGCGTGCTGTTGCCCGACGTGGTCGCGGCGGAGTACCTGCGGTTCAATCCGCCGAAGAACCAGTAGCGACGGTCCAAGGCACACCTTGAGTCGTCGACGGTAAGCGTCAGCCGCCGCCGTCTGATGACACGCGAATGAGCTCGTGGAACCGCTCAAAGTCGGCTTCGAGCGTCAGCCGGCCCTGTTTGCCGTACTCCTGAGCCACCGCTCGCACAAGATGCCCCATCGAGATCTCGCCGTTCTCGTCAGCCGCACGGAACGCCGCCGTCAGCGAGCAGTTGCGGATCGCGCCGCCTGACAGCTTGAACTGTGTCGCGAGGAAGGCGAGGTCGATGTCGTCGGCGACCGGCGCCGCCTGCGGCAGCACGAGTTGCCAGATCTTCTTGCGGTCGTCGACCTCGGGAAACGGAAAGTCGACGACGAAGTCAAGGCGACGGATGAACGCTTCGTCGATGTTGCGCTTGAAGTTGGTGGCGAGAATCGCCGCGCCGGGGTAGAGCTCCATGCGTTGGAGCAGGTAGGCGACCTCGATGTTGGCGTAGCGATCGTGGGAGTCCGACACCTCGGAGCGCTTGCCGAACAGCGCGTCGGCCTCGTCGAAGAACAGGATCGCGTTCGAGCCGTCGGCGGCCGTGAAAATCCGCTCGAGGTTCTTCTCCGTCTCGCCGATGTACTTCGACACGACGGTGGCGAGGTCGACGCGGAACAGATCGAGCCCGAGCTCGGCGGCCAGAACCTGCGCGGCCATTGTCTTGCCAGTTCCCGACTCGCCCGCGAACAAGACCTTGAGCCCTTGGGTCCGGGCGACGGTTCGTTCGTAGCCCCATTCCGACAGCACCCGGTCGCGGTGGCGCAGATAGGCCGAGATCGAGTGCAGCAGGTCGCGCTGGCGCTCGGGCAGGACTAGGTCATCGAAGCTGTACGCGGGACTGAGCCGGGCGGCGAGATCGCCGAGCCGGGACGACGATGCGTGCCGCGCGCCCAGGTCAAGGTCCGCCGGTTCGGGCGTGTCAAGCCCGCGGGTTCGGGCAGCGACGCGGCTGACCTCCGCGGCCGCGAGAATCTGCTCGATCGACAGCCGGAACTTGGCGGCAACGGCGGCCGCTTCGTTGGCGCCGCTGAGCTCCTCCCAGGCCGAGCGGCGCTCGGCGAACGAGGGAAACGGCAGCTCCACCAGTAGCACCGTGCGATCGCTTAGCGCCTGTGCCTCGCGCCGCGTGCGCCCGATCAGTACCGAGCGTTCCGGGCGGCTGTCGATCTGCTCGAGCAGACGCGCTCGCTCGCTGGGGTTCAGATCCTCGAGACCGTCGAAGCACAGCAGTGCGTGCTCGAGCGCCGCCGCGAGCGTCGCGTCGGCGAGCGCTCGGGGCCGCTCGAGGTCGCGCACGTCCAATAGCACCAGCGGCCGGTCCGCCGCGGTCGCGACGATCGCCGGTGCATCCGGCCCGCACACGACGAGCGGCAGGTGCGTGTCGGCCTGAAGCGAGCGGGCGACCTCGGCCACTGACTCGTCGCGCCCGACGATCTCCGGCTGCAGCACGACGCGCCGTAGAGCGACCGGCGCGCCGGCCTCGAGCAACCCCGTGCCCGCTCCGAGGATGAATGCCGCCAGCCGGTCTGCGAGCTTCACCGGGCGATCGGCGAGCGGCATCGCCGGGTCGGGCTCGAGCAGTCGCGCCGCGCCGATCGCCACGAGCCGGGCGTTGGGTGCAAAGCACGCGAGCACATCGTGCGGTTCGACGCCGTCGCCGGTCAGGAGACTTGCGACCAGCCGCGGACTGGGTAGCCGCCGCGTGACATCGTCCTGCAGGTAGGCGTACAGGCGGCCGTAGCGCGGGTGGAGTTCGGGCGCGGCGCAGACCGCAAGCACCGCCGCGTCGAGCGCGTCGAGCCCCAGCCGGTCGACCGCCGTCGCCAGGGCCGGGTCCGCGTCCTGGGCCCCGAGGTCTCCCGCGAGCGTCAGCGCCTGGTCATCGGAGATGTACAGCCCGCGCAGCGCATCGTCCTGGTTGTCGTCGACGCCGGCG
>DASXDD010000028.1:0-133926 GCA_036490775.1 Solirubrobacteraceae bacterium
TCGACGAGGATGCTCATGACGCCGCCGCCAGTTCGACGACGCGACGCGCGGCGTCGTCCATCGTCGACTCGGTGTGCACGTTGGGGAGGTTGGCCTCGGCGAGCAGCGCGCGGCCCTCCTTGTCGTTGGTGCCGTCCAGGCGCACCACGAATGGCACCGTCGGGCTGATCTGGTCAAACGCCTCGATCAAGCCGCGCGCGACCTCGTCGCAGCGGGTGATCCCACCGAAGATGTTGAACAGCACGGCCTTGACCTTGGGATTGGAGAGGATCACCTCGACCGCGCTGGTGATCGCCTCGGCCTTGGAGCCGCCGCCTGCGTCGAGGAAGTTCGCCGGCGAGCCGCCCGCCCCGGCGACGACGTCGAGCGTCGACATCACCAGGCCGGCGCCGTTGCCGAGGATCCCGATATCGCCGTCGAGCTTGACGTAGATAAGGTCGCGCTCGCGCGCCATCCGCTCCTGCGGGTCCTCGTTGGAAAGATCGCGCAGTGCCGCGTTGTCGGCGTGTCGGAACGACGCGTTGTCGTCGAGCGTGACCTTCGCGTCGAGCGCCTTGACCTCGCGCGACGGCGTGATGATCAACGGGTTGACCTCGACCAGCGTCGCGTCCTCGGAGACGAACACCTCATATAGCTTGGCGAGCATCGCGCCGACCGGCCGGACGACGTCGGCGTCGACCCCGGCCTCGAATGCCAGCCGGCGCCCGTGGAAGTCCTGGAAGCCCAGGAGCGGGTTGACATGCAGCCGCGCGATCGCCGTCGGGTCCTCGTCGGCGACCTGCTCGATGTCCATCCCGCCCTTGGTTGAGAGCAGCACCAGCGGCGCCTTCGCCGATCGGTCGAACACGACCGATGCGTAGTACTCCGACGCGATCTCCGAGGCGCTCTCGATCCACAGCTCGTGGACGGTGAGGCCGCGGATGTCCATGCCGAGGATCGCCTTGGCGTGCTCCTCGGCCTCGGGCCGGTCCTTGGCGACCTTGATCCCGCCGGCCTTGCCGCGGCCCCCGATCTGGACCTGGGCCTTGACGACGCACGGATAACCGATCTCGTCGGCGGCGTTAACCGCCTCCTCGACGGTGCTCGCCGGCCGCCCATCCGGGACCGGTACGTTGTGTCGGGCAAACAGCTGCTTGCCCTGGTACTCGAGCAGATCCATCGCGGTCCGGCACTCTAGCGACCGGTCGCGCCGCGCGTGGCCTTCGCAAAATGCCATCATCCGCGCCCGATGGCCATCCCCAAGCAAGTTACGTTTGTCACGTTCGACGTTTACGGAACCCTGATCGACTGGGAGTCCGGCGCGTTCGACGCGTTCACCAAGGAAGCCGAGCGCGATGGCTTCACGATTGAGCGCGATGAGCTCGTGGAGCTGTTCCACGAGATCCAGAAGCAGATCCAGGCTGGCTCGTATGAGCTCTACGCCGAGGTCCTGCGCCGCACTGCGGTGCAGATCGCCAAGCAGCTCGGCTGGCCGCTCGAGCCTTCGCGCTCCGGGTTCCTACCCGCTTCGGTTGAGCGCTGGCCGCCGTTCAAGGAGACCAACCCGGTGCTGACCAAGATCGCCAAGAAGTACAAGATCGGGCTGATCTCGAACATCGACGACAAGCTCCTGGGCCAGACCCGGCGCCACATCCCGCACGACTTCGACCTCGTCGTGACCGCTCAGCAGGTCCGCTCCTACAAGCCCGATCCGGCGCACTTCACCGAGTGCGAGCGTCGGATCGGCGGCAAGAAGGGCTGGGTCCACGTCGCGTCGAGCTACTACTACGACGTCGAGCCGTGCATCAAGAAGAAGATCCCGGTGATCTGGGTCAACCGCAGCAAGGCCGAGCTGGAGCCCGGTCAGAAGAAGCCCGACGCGGAGGTCGCAAGCCTGCGCGAGGCAGCCAAGCTGCTCGGCGTCAACTAGCGGCCATGGCATGAGGGCGCTTGCTCTCGGCACCGACGCGCTCGTGTTCGTATCGAGCTTCTGGCAGACGACGTGCACGGCGATCCGTGCCGGCGAGGAGGGCTTCATGATCGACTCGCCGGTCTACCCCGAGGAGCTCGAGGCGCTGCCGAAGGTGCTCGAGCAGGCTGGCTTCCCGGTCTCGGGGCTGCTGGCGACGCACGGCGATTGGGACCACCTGTTGGGGCGCGAGGCGTTCCCGGGCGCGTCGCTGGGCTGCGGCGAGTCGACGGCGCAACGGCTGACGGCCGAGCCGGGCGCCGCCCAGCGCGAGCTGCGCGAGTTCGACGACGAGCATTACGTCGCGGGCCGCCCGCCGCTGTCGCTCGCGCCGTACCAGGCACTGCCGGTCCCCGGCCGGCTGTCGCTCGGAGCCGACCACGAGCTAGAAGTGCACCCGGCCGATGGCCACACGGTCGACGGCGTCGCCTTCGTGATGCCGTGGCTGCGCGTGCTGGTCTGCGGCGATTACCTGTCGCCGGTCGAGATCCCGTGGATCTCAGACGGGGGCTCGCTCGAGGCCTACGTGGCGACGCTCGCGAGGTTGAAGCCGCTGGTGGAGTCAGTCGACGACGTCGTCCCGGGCCACGGTGGCCCGATCGAGCGCGACCGCGCGCTGGCGATCCTCGACGAGGACCTGCGCTACCTCGAGGCGCTGCGCTCAGACGGCGCCGAAGCGCAGCTACCGGATGGGCGTCAGACGTCGGCGCAACGCAAGATCCACGAGCAGAACGTCACTCAGACGACGACGACGACGAGCTGATCACCGCGAGCGTGTCGCCGGTGGCGACCGAGGCGCCGACGGCGATCGGGAGGTCCTCGACCGTCCCAGCCTTGTGCGCGGTGATCTCGTTCTCCATCTTCATCGCCTCGATCACGCACACCAGCGCGCCCTCGTCGACCGACGCGCCCTTTTCGACCGCAACCTTCAGCACCGTCCCCTGAAGCGGCGAGGCGAGCGTGTCGCCACCTCCACCTCCACCGCCGCCCGAGCGCTCGCTGCGCCTCGGTGCGCGGCGCGTCGCAGCGGCCGCGGGGGCTGCGCCGTTTACGGCGCCACCGCCGTTGAACGGCGGTCCGATCACCTTGACCTCAAACCGCTTGCCCGAGACCTCGACCGTGTACCCGTGCTCGACGGTCTCCTCCTCGTCGTCGGAGTCGGCCTGCTTCTCGACCGCCGGGAACGCCAGCTCCTTCAGCCACTTGCGGTCCTCGATCAGGTCGTGACAGGTCTCGGCAGCAGCCCACTGGCGCGTCTGCAGGATCGCCGTGTGGAACGGCAACAGCGTCTTCAGGCCCTCGATCTTGTACTCGCCCAGTGCCCTGAGCATGCGCTTTGTCGCCTGCTCGCGGTCGACATCCCAGACGATCAGCTTGGCGACCATCGGGTCGTACATCGGTGAGATCTCTGAACCCGGGCCGACGCCCGAGTCAACCCGGACGCCTGGGCCGGCGGGCTCGCGGTAGTCGCCGATCGTGCCGGGCGCCGGCGCAAAGTTCTTGCTGGCGTCCTCGGCGTTGATCCGGCACTCGATCGCGTGGCCGCGGAGGACGAGCTCGTCCTGGGTGATCGACAGCTTCTCGCCGGCGGCGACCCGGATCCCCTCCTTGACGATGTCAATCCCGGT
The DNA here is from genome assembly GCA_036490775.1 of Solirubrobacteraceae bacterium. Lineage (GTDB taxonomy): Bacteria > Actinomycetota > Thermoleophilia > Solirubrobacterales > Solirubrobacteraceae > Palsa-465. Next base: position 3,577 of record DASXDD010000028.1, read on the forward strand.
CACCATCTCGGTCACGCAGTGCTCGACCTGGACCCGGGTGTTCATCTCGAGGAAGTAGTACTCGGCCTTGCCGCCTTCCTCGTTGGTCGCGAGCAGCCCCTCGACGGTGCCCGCGCCGGTGTAGTCGACAGCCGCGGCGGCCTCGGTCGCGATCTTGCCGATCCGCGCGCGCAGCTCTTCGTCGACGGCCGGCGCCGGCGCTTCCTCGATCAGCTTCTGGTGGCGACGCTGGATCGAGCAGTCGCGCTCGCCGAGGTGGATCACGTTCCCGTGCGTGTCGGCCATCACCTGGACCTCGACGTGGCGGGGGTTGGGCAGGTAGCGCTCGAGGTACACGGTCGCGTCGGAGAAGAACTTCTCGCCCTCGCGCGCGGCGCCCTCGAACGCGTCCTGGAGCTTGTCCTCGCTGAGCGCGACGCGGAAGCCCTTGCCGCCGCCGCCGCCCGCGGCCTTGACCGCGACCGGGTAACCGATCGTGTCATCGATCAGCTTCCTGGCGTCCTCGAGCGTCTCGACCGGCTCGGTCGTTCCGGGCACGATCGGAACTCCGGCCTTCTGCATCAGTTCGCGGGCCTTGGTCTTGGACCCCATCGCCTCGATCGCCGAAGCCGGCGGGCCGATGAACGTGATCCAGCGCTCCGCGAGCGCCGCCGCAAACGCAGCGTTCTCAGCCAGGAAGCCATATCCCGGGTGCACGGCCTCGGCGCCCGAGCGCTCGACCGCCTCGAGCAGCTTCTCGATCGACAGGTAGCTCTCGCTCGCAGGCCCGGGGCCGAGCAGGAACGCCTCGTCGGCGCGCTCGACGTGGGGCGCGTCGCGGTCGAGCTCGGAGTAGACCGCGACCGTCGCGACCCCGAGCTCCTCGCAGGCGCGGATGATGCGGACCGCGATCTCGCCGCGGTTGGCGATTAGGACCTTCGAGAACATGGGCGTGGGAATTTACAAGGGCCGGGCCGGTCCGGCGCGGCCCTTAGCGCTGGCGTAGGCGGGGCTCGGCGCCGGCACCGGTCGCGCCGCAGGTGCACGGCGCGCCTGGCGCGCTGCCCACCACCCAATCGCCGCACGGGCAGCGAGCACGGTGGCGATCGTGTAGATCCATCCGAGCAGGATGTCTGAGAAGTAGTGCTCGCCGGCGTACACCAGCGAAAACGCCATCGCCAGCGGATACGCGGCGACCAGCGGGCGCAGCCACTTGCGCCGGCGCGGCCACAGGGTGATCGCGATCAGCAGCGAGAACGCGGCGTGCAGCGACGGAACGGCGGCGACGTTGTTGGCGTAGTGGTAGCCGTGCTCGACCACCGAGCCCGCCGAGTGCAGGCCGACGTACGGCCAGACGTTCGGGATGATCCGCGTGATCGGCGCCATCAGGTGCGCCTGGCTCGCCATCCACGGAGGCGCGGCCGGATACAGCGCGTAGGTGAGCAGGCCGGCGAACGACAGCGCCGCTACCAGCACCGCGAACTTGCGAAAGCGTCCGCGGTCGACCTTCCACAGCACCGCCGCGACGAGCGGCGTCGCGAAGAAGTGGGTCAGGTACACCGCCCAGACCCCGACGTCGTACCAGACCACCTGGCCGTGCCAGAGCCAGTGCTGGAGGGTGACCGTCGGCGCGGTGCCCCCGAACAGCGCCTCGTCGACACGGAGCTGCGGCAGGTAGTGGACGCCGAACGTGTGCGCGGCGCTGCCGCGCAGGGAGTCGTAGGCGATCAGGATCGCGATGAACGGCAGCCATTCGAGCACGACGCCGCGCCCGAAGCCGCGCAGATCTGACAGCGAGAAGCACAGCAGCCCGAGCAGCAGCCAGATCGCCAGCAGGTCGCGTTGGTAAGGCACGCCGACGAGCACGACGAACGCCGCGCTGGCGGCGATGTACAGCGCGGGTGCGATGAATTCGCGCCGGCGGAGACTGCGCACGGGCGCTGTTAGCCGGCGCCGACGATCATCCCGGCGCCGACGGTGTCGTTCGTTACCTCGTCGATCAGGATGAAGCTACCAGTGGTGCGGTTGCGCCGGTAGCGGTCGACCATCAGCGGCGTGCTCGAGCGAACCCGGACGCGGCCGATCTCGTTGAGCTCGAGCTGCTCGGCGGGATGGTGCTTGAGCGTATTGACGTCGACGCGGTGCTCGATCTCGCCGATGATCGCGCGGGCCATGCGCGTCGTGTGCTTGAGCACGTACTTGCCGCCGCGCGCCATCGGCTTCTCGCCCATCCAGCAGATCATCGCGTCGAGCTCGCGCGCGACGATCGGCTGGTCGTCGGCCTCGACGATCATGTCGCCGCGCGAGATGTCGAGCTGGTCCTCCAGGCGCAACGTCACCGACATCGTCGGGAAGGCGGCGTCGATCTCGCCCTTGAACGTGTCGATCGCCTCGATCCGGGTCTGACGCCCGCTCGGAAGCACGACGACCTCGTTGCCGGGCCGCAGCACGCCGCCGGCGACTTGGCCGGCGTAGCCGCGGTAGTCGTGGTGCTCGTCGCTCATCGGACGCGTCACCCACTGGATCGGGAAGCGGACGTCGGCGAGGTTGCGGTCAGGCGCGATCACGACGCGCTCCAGGTGGTAGAGCACCGGCGCACCGTCGTACCACGACATCTCGTTCGAACGCTCGACGACGTTGTCGCCGTGGAGCGCGGAGATCGGGATGAACGCGACGTCGGCGAGATCGAGCCTCGCGGTCCAGTCGGTGAGCTCGTCGACGATCCGGTCGAACACCGCCTCGTCGTAGTCGACGAGGTCCATCTTGTTGACGCAGACAAGGACGTGCGGGATCCGCAGCAGCGACGCGATGTAGGCGTGGCGGCGCGTCTGCACGCTCACGCCCTTGCGCGCGTCAACCAGCACGATCGAGAGGTCGGCCGTCGAGGCGCCCGTGACCATGTTGCGCGTGTACTGCTCGTGGCCGGGGGTGTCGGCGATGATGAACTTGCGCCGCGGGGTCTGGAAGTAGCGATAAGCGACGTCGATCGTGATCCCCTGCTCACGTTCGGCACGCAGGCCGTCGGTCAGCAGCGCCAGGTTCAGGTAGCCGTCGCCGCGACGCTCGGAGGTCTGCATCACGTGCTCGAGCTGATCGGTGAGGATCTGCTTGGAGTCGTAGAGCAACCGGCCGATCAGCGTCGACTTGCCGTCGTCGACCGATCCGGCCGTCGCGATCCGCAGCAGCTCGCTTGTTCGCGTCGGGAGGACGTGGCCGTTCGTGGCTGCGCCCGGCGTCACTCCGACCTCCGGGTGGTCGTAAGGAGGGTCACTTCGATCAGAAGTATCCCTCGCGCTTGCGATCCTCCATCGCCGCCTCGGTGACGCGGTCGTCAGCGCGCGTCTCGCCGCGCTCGGTGATGCGCGTCGCGGCGATCTCGGCGACGACCGACTCGAGCGTCGTCGCGGTTGAGCGAACCGCACCGGTGCAGGTCATGTCGCCGACGGTCCGGTAGCGCACGGACTCCTCGAACGGCTGCTCGCCTTCGATCAGCTGCACGTGCGGGCTGTGCGCGTAGAGCATGCCGTCGCGGCTGAACACCTGGCGGGGATGGGAGAAGTAGATCGACGGGACCGCGAGCTGCTCGTCGCGGATGTACTGCCAAACGTCGAGCTCGGTCCAGTTAGAGATCGGGAACACGCGGACGTGCTCGCCCTTGCGGATGCGGCCGTTGTAGAGCGACCACAGCTCCGGGCGCTGGCGCTTGGGGTCCCATTGCCCGAACTCGTCGCGGAACGAGAACACGCGCTCCTTGGCGCGGGCGCGCTCCTCGTCGCGGCGGGCGCCTCCGAACGCGGCGTCGAACCCGTGCTCCTCGATCGCGTCGAGCAGCGTCGTCGTCTGCAGCCGGTTGCGCGAGGCGCGAGGACCGGTCTCCTCGGCGACGCGACCCTTGTCGATCGAGTCCTGCACGCTGGCGACGATCAGGCGCTCGCCGAGCTGCCCGATCAGGTCGTCGCGGAACTCGATCACCTCGGGGAAGTTGTGCCCCGTGTCGACGTGCATGATCGGGAACGGGAAGCGCGCCGGCCGGAACGCCTTCTCCGCGAGCCGCAGCAGCACGATCGAGTCCTTGCCGCCACTGAACAGCAGCACCGGGCGCTCGATCTCGGCCGCGACCTCGCGGAAGATGTGGATCGACTCCGCCTCGAGCGCCTGCAGGTGCGAGAGCTCGTAGTGAGCCGGGTTCATCAGCTGACTCGTTCGCCGTCGACAGTGACGACGTGGATCCCGCACTCGACCTTGTCCTGTCCAGCCCAGCGCCCCTCTCGGCCCGAGCCCGGTCGCGTGCACGGCGCGCAGCCGATCGACGCGTAGCCTTGGTCGTGGAGCTGGTTGTACGGGAGGTCGTGGCGGTGGATGTAGCGCCAGAGGTCCTTCTCGGACCAGTCGGCGAGCGGGTTGACCTTCCAGATGCCGCGCTGATCGTCGTGCTCGAGCTTGGCCGCGTCGGCGCGCGTTGGAGACTGCTCGCGCCTGATCCCGGTGATCCACGCCTCGACGCCGGTCAGCGCGCGCTCAAGCGCGTCGACCTTGGCGTCGCTGCAGCACCGATCAACGGTCCACGGCTCATCGGGGCTGCTCGCGTCGAACACCTCGATCTCGACGCCGAAGCGGTCCTCGAACTGCTTCCAGGTGGTGAGCGTCTCTTCGAACAGCACACCCGTGTCGATCATGAACACGTGCGCGCGTGGCTGGATCGAGGTCAGCATGTGGATCAGCACCGACTCTTCCTTCTGGAAGGAGCAGGCCATCGTCAGCCGCGGGTGGAAGCGCTCGACTGCGTAGGCGAGCACCTCTTCGGCGGTGGCGGTCTCCAGATCTGGGGCGATAGTGGTCATGGCGTTCGCGCTAGACGGCGCATTCCCCTTCACCGCGGATAACTTCGAACGGAGCGTTCTTGGTCCAGTCCACGAAGTAGTTCATGTTGTCCAGGCTGAATTCGATCGGCATCGTGAGGTCTTTGACGCGCGCTTCGAACTCCTTGGGCCCGACGCGGTCAACGAAAGCGTTGAATTCCTCGTCCTGGAGCCGCTCAGATTCGTAGAAGCGTACCCACCGTTCGACCGCCTCGGGCACCCGCTTGGCTGGGAGGCGCGCCTTCAGCCGCTGACCGTAGCGGACATCGCCGCCCTCGTAGGCACCACCGACGTGCGGAATGTACGCCGGAATCGCGTGATCGCCGACCTTGATCGAGGCTCCGTAGAAGCCGATGTTGGCGATGTGGTGCTGTCCGCAGCCATTCGGGCAGCCGCTCATCTTCACGTGGATCCTGCGGGTCAGCTCGTCGCTGATCTGCATCTGCACGATCCGTTCCTGAACGGCTTGATTGACGCCCATCGAGCTGGTGATACCCAGCTTGCACGAGTCGGTCCCGGGGCAGCTGACCACGTCGGTGATCTCGTCGGCGCCGGCGTCGCCGAGCTCGAGCTCGCTCAGCCGCCGCCAAACCTCATAGACGGAGTCGTCGCGGATCCACCGCAGCACGACGTTCTGATGCACCGTCGTGCGCGCCGAGCCGCCTGCGTACTCGCGCATGATCTGGCCGAGGCCACGGAGCTGGTCGGGCGTGAGGTCGCCGCGGCGGATCTTCACCTCAACCGTAGAGAATCCCCCCTGGCGCTGGGCCTGGACGTTTGACTCCAGGAAGTGGTTGAACTCACGGTTGTCGCCGTTCGGGCGCGCCGGGCTGTGGGGAGCCTCGGGGGCGTCGGACTGCTCGTCGTGGTCGAACAGAATGGCATCGAGCGAGAAGTCGCGCTCCGCCACCCAGTCGCCCTCGAGCTCCGCCTCCACGAGGTCGCGGAACTCGTCGATCCCGATCTTGTCGATCAGGACCTTGATCCGCGCGCGGGCGCGGTTGGCCCGCAGCCACTCCTGGCGGTCGAAGATCCGCATGCACGCCTCGGTGACCTTCAGGAAGTCGCCGTTGTCGAGCTCGACGAACTCGTACAGCGTCGGCGCCAGGCGAGGCATGATCGAGGTGCCGCCGCCGACCCGGACCTCGACGCCGCGGACCCCATCGCGCTCACGCGGCAGGAACGCCATGTCGTGGATCCGCGTGATCGCGTTGTCCGCGTCGGTCGCCGCGAACGCTGTCTTGACCTTGCGCGGCATCGCCTGCGTCGTCTCGTGGCGGACGAAGTAGCGGACGTAGGCGCCCGCGTACGGGGTGATGTCGAACAGCTCACCTTCGAGGGTGCCAGCGCGAGGGTCGCCGGTCACGTTGCGCATCGTGTTGCCGCAGCCCTCGCGCGATGACAGGCCGGCGTCGCCGAGCTCGCGGATCAGCTTCGCGGCTTCGGGTAGCGGTATGTGGTGCATCTGGATGTTCTGGCGCGTGGTCACGTGGCCCTTGCCGAGCGGGACGTACTTCTCGATCACGTCGGCGAACGCGTCGAGCTGGTCAGGGGTGATGCCGCCCATCGGCAATTTGACCCGGACCATCTGCACGTCGGGCTGACGCTGGCCGTAGACGCCCTGCTTGAGGCGGAATTTGATGAACTCGGCGTCCTCGAGATCTCCCTTGAGGAAGCGAGTCGACTCGGTGTCGAAGTCGTCGAATTCGCGTTCGAGGATCGGGATCACGTGACCCGGCACGTTCTCGACCAGCTCGGGATTCTCCAGCGAGCCGGTGCGGGCAGTGCCGGTCTTGGGGCTATCGAGCGAAGCAGGCTCCATGAGGCTCCTTCCGGTCGCGGACAGGCTCCCTAATGTACCAAAAGGCAATCCGATTACGGCTATTTCGGCCGTCGTGCAGGGGATTCGGGGGGGCCGGTCGATGCTTGAGGCGCGCGGCGTCCGTTCGGCGCCCGGGGCGCGGGGGGCCTGGCGTCAGGTCCAGGGGGGCGGCGGCTGGTGCTCGCGGACCACGCCCTCGTGCAATCCCGCCTGCTGCCACGGGTTTCGCTTCGCGGCCGGCGGCGCCGGTGGCGGGGCGGTCTCGCGCATGAACCGCTCGAGCGCGGCGACGACCGCCGCGGCCTCCTCGGGCGACGCGTTGGGAGCGACAATCGTCAGCTTCGGACGACGGTTGACCACGGGCACGAGGGTATCGTGCGCGAGCCGTGTCCTCGCTTCCAGTTCTCGACCACGACGCCGTACTCGCGGCGGTCTCGCCAGGCGAGGCGATCGAGCGCGTCCGCGAGGGCCTGCTGCGCCACCACACGGGCGACTGGGTGATGCCGGCCAAGGTCTACCTCGACAGTCCGCCGTTCGGAGACTTCCGCGCGATGCCTGCGCGCGGCGGCGGGCTAGCACTGGTCAAGTGGGTGACCTCGTTCCCGGGGAACCCGGCGCGCGGCCTGCCGACGGTCACGGGCGTGATCTGTGTCTCGGATGCGACCACGGGCGAGCCGCTGATGCTGCTCGATGCTCGCTCGGTGACGGCGCTTCGGACCGGCGCGGTTGCCGCGGTCGCTGCGCGGGCGCTCGCGGTTGCCGGAGCCCGCACGGTCGGGGTGGTCGGCTGCGGGCTGCACGGCGCGTGGGCGGCGCGTTGCATGGTCGCCGCCGGCTACGGGCCGGGCGTGTGTTCCGACCCGCGGTCGGCGGCCGCGGTGACCCTCGCTGAAGAACTCGGCTGGGAGGCGGGCTCGCGCGAGCAGGCGTTGCGCTGCGATGTCGTCTGCTGCGTGACCCCGGGCGCCGAGATCGTCGTCGACGCCGGCAACCTGCGTCCGGGCCTGCACCTCAACATGCTCGGCGCCGACGGCCCCGGCAAGTCCGAGGCCACGGTCGGGGCGGTCGCGTCGTGCGCGCTGTTCTGCGACGAGTGGGAGCAGGCGTCGCACGGCGGCGAGCTGACCGCGGCGGTTACGGCTGGCGTCGTCACCCGCGAGCGTGTCACCGAGCTCGGCGCCGTGCTGGCGGGCGACGCGCCGGGGCGGCCGGGCCCAGAGTCGGTGACGCTGTTTGACTCAACCGGCCTCGCGATTCAGGACCTCGCGGTCGCCGCGGCGGCGTTGGAGGCGTGGCGCGAGGGCAGGGTGCAGGCGCAGACGATCAGCCTCTAGCCCGGGGAGGCGAGGCTGGATGCGAAAGACGTGACATACCGGTCTTTCACGTCCCACCTCGCCGGGGGGCGCGGCGGCGGGGCGCTACAGCGGGATGTTGCCGTGCTTGCGCTTCGGGCCCGCGACGCGCTTGTTGTGAAGCGTCTCGAGCGCCGTGATGATCTTCGGGCGCGTCTCGTGGGGCACGATCACGTCGTCGATGTAGCCGCGCTCGGCCGCCACGTAGGGGTTGGCGAAGTGCGCCTTGTAGTCGGCAATCAGCTTCTGCCGGCGGGTGTCGGGGGTCGGCGAGGAGGCGATGTCGCGGCGGTAGATGATGTTGACCGCGCCCTCGGGGCCCATCACCGCGACCTCGGCGCTCGGCCAGGCGAAGTTGAAGTCGGCGAGCATGTGCTTGGAGGCCATGACGTCATAAGCGCCGCCGTAGGCCTTGCGGGTGATGATCGTGATCTTCGGGACGGTCGCCTCGGTGTAGGCGTAGAGCAGCTTCGCGCCGTGGCGGATGATCCCGCCCCACTCCTGCGCGGTGCCGGGCAGGAACCCGGGCACGTCGCAGAACGTGATCAGGGGGATGTTGAAGGCGTCGCAGGTGCGTACGAACCGCGCGGCCTTGACCGAGGAGTCGATGTCGAGCACGCCGGCCATCTGCGCGGGCTGGTTGCCGACGACGCCGACGGCATAGCCGTTGAGGCGCGCGAAACCGCAGACGATGTTGCGCGCGTAGTTCTCGTGCACCTCGAAGAACTCGCCGTCGTCGAAGATCAGGCGGATCACCGAGCGCATGTCGTAGGGCTTGTTGGCGTTGTCGGGTACGACCGAGTCGAGCTCGGGATCCATCCGCAGCGGATCGTCGGTCGGCATCACCCGCGGCGGTGTCTCGAGATTGTTCTGGGGCAGGAACGAGAGCAGGTAGCGGGTGTCCTCCAGGCACGCGTCCTCGTCATCTGACGCGAAGTGCGCGACCCCGGACTTCGAGCTGTGCGACATAGCGCCGCCGAGCGACTCGAAGTCGACCTCCTCGCCGGTGACGGTCTTGATCACGTCGGGCCCGGTGATGAACATGTGCGAGGTCTCCTTGACCATGAACACGAAGTCGGTCATCGCCGGCGAGTAGACGGCGCCGCCGGCGCACGGGCCCATGATCAGGCTGATCTGCGGGACCACGCCGCTGCACATCACGTTGCGGACGAACACGTCGCCGTAGGCGCCGAGCGACACGACGCCCTCCTGGATCCGCGCTCCGCCCGAGTCGTTGATCCCGATCACGGGGCAGCCGATCTTGGCCGCCAGGTCCATGACCTTGCACATCTTCTCGCCCATCACCTCGCCCAGCGAGCCGCCGAAGACCGTGAAGTCCTGGCTGAACACGCACACGCGCCGGCCGTCGATCGTGCCGTGCCCGGTGACGACGGCGTCGCCCATCGGACGGTTCTTCTGCATGTCGAACTCGTGCGTGCGGTGGCGCACGAACGTGTCGAGCTCCTGGAAGGAGCCTGGGTCCAGCAGCTTCTCGACCCGCTCGCGGGCGGTGTACTTGCCGCGCTCGTGCTGCTTCTCGACGGCGCTCTCGCTGCCGGCGTGAATCGACTCCTCGCGCAGCTCCTGGAGCTGGGCGAGCTTCTCTTCGTATGTCTCTGGGGCCTTGGCGCGCATTGGGGCGGCGAGTTTATGCGACCCGCGCGCCCGGCGGCTCAGTGCTTCTCGGGGAGCACCTAGGCTCTGGAGAACGGCCTGTGGTGAGCCTGGCCGAGGCTGTCGAGCGCGGCGACCAGGGCCGCCTTGGTCTCCGATGTCTGCTTGGGCTCCGCCTCGACCGCGACGGGCTCGGGTTCGACCGCGACGGGCTCGGATTCGACCGCGACGGGCTCGGGCTCCGGCTGCGATTCGACGACCGGCGCTGGCTCGGCGACCGCGACCTCGACCCCGACGCCGACCTCGTCCTCGTCCCCGTCCTCGTCCTTGGCCGCGATCAGCTCCTCGCGCGGCGGGACGCGGAACAGCAGCCTCAGCCGGGCAAAGAACGACGCACGCGGCGCGGCCCCGGTCTCGGGCCCGGGTTCGACCGCGACGGGCTCGGGTTCGACCGCGGCGACCTCGGCCTCGGGTCCGGTCGCGACGGACTCGGGCTCGGGACGGGCCTCCTCCTCAACAAGCACCCCGGCTTCCGGCTCCTCCTCGACGACTGCGACTTCCGGCTCCTCGACAACCACCTCGGGCTCCGGTTCCTCGACAACCACTGCGTCGACAACCTCCTCGACCACCTCCGCCGCCGTCTCCGCGGTCAGCGTCACCTGCGTTCCCCATCCCGACGGCTCGAGCCGCACCGTGCCGCTTGCATCTTCGCCCTCCCAGGCGACGGTTGTCTCCGGCTCGAGCCTCGTGATTCTGATCTCCCCAAACTGACCGAGATGACGCGCCAGCGAGGCCGCGTCACTGCACTGGGCCCACAGCTCGGGAGGGGACTTGACGAGCGTCCGGCGGGCCATGTGCTGTTCTGTCATGGTCGGGATTTCGAGCGGAGCGGGAGGACTCCTTCCGCGGCCCGCGCTGTTGCAGGCCACGATCAGGAGCGGCGATGACGACCAAGCTTGGTGAGCAGGGACCCGACGTCTCGCGGGTCGGCCTGGGATGCATGGGGATGTCCGGGATGTACGGCCCGGCCGACCGGCAGGAGAGCATCGCGACGATCCACGCGGCGCTGCACTCGGGCATCAACCTCCTCGACACCGGCGACTTCTACGGGATGGGCCACAACGAGCTGCTGATCTCAGAGGCTCTACGCACGCGCGACCGCGAGGAGGCGCTGATCAGCGTCAAGTTCGGCGCCCAGCGCGGGCCGGACAGCAGCTGGCTGGGCTACGACGCTCGCCCGGCAGCCGTCAAGACGGCGCTGGCCTACAGCCTGCAGCGGCTGGGCACCGACCACATCGACGTCTACCGCCCGGCGCGTCTGGATCCCCAGGTCCCGATCGAGGAGACGATCGGCGCGATCGCCGAGATGGTCCAGGCCGGCTACGTCCGCTACATCGGCCTCTCGGAGGTCGGCGCCGAGACGATTCGCCGTGCCGCCGCCGTACACCCGATCTGCGACCTCCAGATCGAGTACTCGCTGATCTCTCGCGGGCTGGAGCGCGAGATCCTGCCGGCCTGCCGCGAGCTCGGGATCGCGATCACCGCCTACGGGATCCTCTCGCGCGGCCTGATCAGCGGCCACTGGACGCCCGAGCGGAGCACCGGCGGCGGCGACTTTCGCAGCCGCGCGCCGCGGTTTCAGGGCGAGAACCTGACCCGCAACCTCGAGCTGGTCGACGCGCTGCGTGCGGTGGCCGGCGAGCTCGAGGCATCCGTCGCCCAGGTCGCGATCGCCTGGGTGCTGTCGCGGGGCGACGACATCGTGCCGCTGATCGGCGCCCGCACCCGTGAACGCCTGACCGAGGCGCTCGGCGCTCTCGAGCTCGAGCTGAACGCCGACGAGCTCGCGCGAATCGAGCAGGCAATACCGGCCGAGGCGGCCGTCGGCGACCGCTACCCGGAGGCGCAGATGGGCCAGCTCGACAGCGAGCGGGCCTGACCTCGCGCCGGCGCTAGATGCTCGGCTGGTAGTCGCCGAACACGTCGCGCATCGCCTCGCAGACCTCGCCCATCGAGCAGCGGTCCTTGAGCGCCCGGCGCAGCGGCGGCAGCATGTTGTCGGTTCCGCGAGCGCACTCACGGATCTCCTCCAGCCGGGTGTCGACGAGCTCCTGGTCGCGGTCGGCCTTGAACTTCGCCAGCCGCTGCACCTGCTGGTTCTCGGACTCGGGATCGACGCGCAGGATGTCGGGTACCTCGGGATTGCGGTCGTCCTCGTATTTGTTGACGCCGACGACCACGTCCTGGCCGATCCGGTAGCGCTCGTGGTAGCCGAAGGCCGACTCCTCGATCTCGTTCTTCATGAACTCGATCGCCTTGACCGAGCCGCCGAGCTCATCGACCTTCGCGATCAGCTCCCGCGAGCTGGTTTCGATCTCGTCGGTCAGCGCCTCGACGAAGTAGGACCCCGCGAATGGGTCGACGGTGTCGGCCGCGCCGGACTCGTAGCCGAGGATCTGCTGGGTCCGCAGCGCGATCCGAGCTGCGCGCTCGGTGGGCAGCGCCAGCGCCTCGTCGAAGCCGTTGGTGTGCAGCGACTGCGTGCCGCCGCAGACCGCCGCAAACCCCTGCAGCGCGACCCTGACGATGTTGTTCTCGGGCTGCTGGGCGGTCAATGTGACGCCGCCGGTCTGGGTGTGGAACCGCATCCGCCATGAGCGCTCGTCCTTGGCGCCGAAGCGCTCGCGCATGATCTCGGCCCACATCCGCCGGGCGGCGCGGAACTTCGCGACCTCCTGGAAGACGTTGTTGTGGCCGTTGAAGAAGAACGCGAGGCGAGGCGCGAAGCGATCGATCTCGAGCCCCGCGTCGAGCGCCGCCTGCACGTAGGCGATCCCGTTGGCGAGCGTGAACGCAACCTCCTGGACGGCCGAGCAGCCCTTCTCGCGGAAGTGGTAGCCGCTGATCGAGATCGTGTTCCACTTCGGGACGTGCTCGTTGCAATAGGCGAACAGATCGGTCGTCAGCCGGATCGCGCCCTCGGGCGGGTAGATGAAGTTCCCACGCGCGATGTATTCCTTGAGGATGTCGTTCTGGGTCGTGCCGCGCAGCTGCTCGGTCGGGACGCCCTGCTCCTCGGCCACCAGGTCGTAGAGCAGCAGCAGCACCGCCGCCGGGGCGTTGATCGTCATCGACGTCGAGACCTGGTCGAGCGGGATTCCGTCAAACGCGGTGCGCATGTCGTCGATCGTGTCGATCGCGACGCCGGTGCGGCCGACCTCGCCGTAGGAGCGGGGGTTGTCGGAGTCAAGCCCGAGCTGGGTGGGGAGGTCGAACGCCATGCTGAGGCCGGTGGAGCCGTGCTCGAGCAGGTAGCGATAGCGCTCGTTTGACTCCTTGGCGCTCGCGTAGCCGGCGTACTGGCGCATCGTCCACAGCTGCTGTCGATACATGTCGGCGTGGATGCCGCGCGTGAACGGGTACTGGCCCGGCTCACCGAGGCGCTCGGGCAGGTTCTCGGGGACGTCGCCCTCGGTGTAGCGAGGCTTGACCTCGATCCCGGAGTCGGTGAACCGGCGCGGGTCGTCGGGGCCGACGATCGGGGCGATCGTGCGGTGCTCGTCGGTGGTGGCCATGGCTGGAGGTTACCCGCGGGCGCTCGTCGCGGATACGATCCACTCATGTCGCACGCTGCCCCACTCGTCGACGAGGTCGCCAACGAGCTCGCAACCTGGCCGGGCGTCAGGATCGAGCGCCGCGAGGACGGCGCCGCGGTGGTCCGCTACGAACAATCGACGCTCGGGTTCCTGTACCGCGAGCGTGGCGCGGCCGAGCTGCCGGTGCTCGACGTCGAGCACGACGAGCTGATCGAGCACGGCGACGCCGAGCCCGCCGACGCCACGCCCGGCTCGAGCGGCGTCAGCCACGACCTGCGCGGGCCGTCCGACGTGACCGCCGTGCTCGAGCTGTTCGACCGCCGCTACCGCGAGGTGCGCGGCGACGATCCGCCGTACAGCTCGCAGGACCCCGACTACCGGTAGCTGACCACCGCTAGAGCACCTTCGCCAGGAACGACTTCGTCCGGTCGTGGCTCGGCGATACCAGCACCTGGCTCGGCTGCCCGGACTCGACCACGACGCCCGCGTCCATGAACACGACGCTGTCGGCGACCTCGCGCGCAAAGCCCATCTCATGCGTGACGACGATCATCGTCATCCCGTCGCGCGCGAGCTGGCGCATCGCATCGAGCACATCGCCGACGAGCTCAGGGTCGAGCGCCGACGTCGGCTCATCGAACAGCATCAGCTTCGGCTGCATCGCTAGCGCCCGAGCGATCGCGACCCGCTGCTGCTGGCCTCCCGACAGCGCCACCGGGTACGTGTCGAGCTTGTCGCCGAGCCCGACCTTCTGCAGCAGATCTGCTGCGCGGTCGCGCGCATCGCCGCGAGAGAGCTTGGCCACCCGGACGGGTGCAAGCATCACGTTCTCGGTCGCCGTCATGTGCGGGAAGAGGTTGAAGTGCTGGAAGACCATTCCGATCTCGGCGCGCTTGCGGGCGACCTCTTTCTCACGCAGCTCGTGCAGCTTGTCGCCTTCCTCCCGGTAACCGACAAGCTCGCCGTCGACCGACAGACGGCCCGCGTTGATCTTCTCGAGGTGGTTGATGCAGCGCAGAAACGTCGACTTGCCCGAGCCCGAAGGGCCGAGCATGCACATCACCTCGCCGCGCTTGACCTCGAGCGAGATCCCTTTGAGCACCTCGAGGCGGCCGAAGCTCTTGTGGACGCCCTCGGCCTTGACCATCGGCTCGCTCATCCCGTATCCAAGGCCGGATTGCCGCGGGAGCCCAGCCAGCGAGCGCGCATCGAGACGCGCTGCTGACGTGAGAAGCCGCGTCCGAAGCGACGCTCGACGAAGTACTGGCCGACATACAAGACGCTGGTCATGGCCAGGTACCAGATGCTCGCCACGATCAGCAGCTGAATCGTCTTGAAATTCGCCGCATAGATCGTCTGGGCCTCGAACAACAGATCGAACACCGCGCCGAGCACGATCACCAGCGAGGTGTTCTTCAGCATCGAGATCGTCTCGTTGCCGGTGGGCGGAATGATCACCCGCATGGCCTGCGGCAGCACGATCAGCCGCATGATTGGGAGCCGCCCCATACCCAGCGACTGCGCCGCCTCGGTCTGGCCCTCGTTCACGGAAATCATCCCGGCGCGCACGATCTCCGACATGTACGCGCCCTCGTTCAGGCCCAAGCCGAGCAGCGCGGCGACAAACGGCTTGATCAGCGAGTTTGCGTTCAGATGGATCAACGACGGGCCGAACGGGATCCCGAGGTCGATCGTCGGGTAGAGGGCGGCGATGAAGTTCCAGAACAGCAGCTGCACGAGCAGCGGCGTGCCGCGGAAGAACCAGACATACAGCCAGCTGGCGCCCGAGATCAGGGGGTTCGGAGAGAGCCGCATCACCGCGGCTAGCACGCCAAGGACGATGCCGATGATCATCGACAGGAACGTCAGCTCAAGCGTCACGACGACGCCGTGCAGGATCCTGGCGTCGAACAGGTAGTGACCGACGACGCCCCAGCCAAAGCGCGGGTTGGTGACGATCGAACGGACGATCGAAGCCGCCACCAGCAGCACGACGACCGACGCGACCCACCTCCCCGGGTGGCGCACGGGGACGGCCTTGATGTCCTCAGGCCGTCCCCTCTGCTCCTCAGATAGCTCGGAGGTAGTCACCTCTGAGCCTTAGTCTGACGATTATCAGCTGATCGCGCCGTTGATCTTCGGGTTGCTGATCGTCGCCTCCGCAGGGAGGCCCCACTTCTTGAAGATCGACTGGTATGTGCCGTCAGCCATCACGGCCTTGACTGCAGCCAAGACGGCTTTGTCGAACCCGTTGCCCTTCGCGATCGCCAAGCCGTAAGGAGCCGCCGCATACTCGGAGCCGACGAGCTTGAACTGGCCGTTGGACTGCTTGACGGCGTATGCCGCCGGAGGTGAGTCGGCGAACACGAGCTGGGCGCGGCCGCTCTGCAGCGCGAGATTGGCGCCGTTCTGATCCTGGAACGTGAGCACGGTCACGCCCGGCTTCCCGGCCGTCTTGCACTTGGCACCCTGCTTGGTGGCGTCGTCCTGCTCGGTCGTGCCCTTCTCGACCGCCACCGTCTTGCCGCAGATGTCAGCGATGCTGCCAATATCAGTGCCACCGGATGCCTTGGTGAAAAAGGACTCGCCGACGTTGGCGTAGGTCACGAAGTCGACGGTCTTCTCGCGTTCTTTGGTGTCGGTGAACGACGACGCACCGAGGTCGTACTTGCCGGAGGCGAGGCCGGGGATGATGGTCTCGAACACGGCGTTCTGGACGTTCGCCTTCAGTCCCATCTTGGCGGCGAGTGCCTTGGCCAGATCCGCGTCCATTCCGATCACGGTATGGCCGTCGGGCCCAAAGAATTCGTCGGGCGCATAGCTCGCGTCGGCAGCCACGGTCAGCGTCCCCTTGGACTTGATCGAGGCGGGCACCAGCGCCGCGACAGACGCGTCGGCGCCCGAAGGCGCGGCGGGTGTCGACGTCGCGCCGGCGCTCGACGATGAGGTCGTGCTCGACGACGAACTAGAACTGCTGCTTCCGCACCCCACGATCACGGCTGCGCTGACAAGAGCGACCAGCACTGCCGGTATGCCCCTCCATCTATTCATGGCACTCCTTCTTTCTGAACCTCAGTTTCGGCAAGGATAAGCAGCAACCGCCACGCCTTGACGGAGCGTTAACGGCCTGCCAACAGACAATCCGGCGGATAGCCTTAGAGCGATGCAGGTACGTGTGCTGCTGTTCGCCGGCCTCCGGGAACGAGCCGGCGCCTCGGTCGTGGAGCTCGAGCTGCCCGACGGGGCGCTCGTGCGCGACGCGCTTGACCGGATGAGCGCGCTGGCCGACGGCGTGCCGGTCGTGATGGCGATCAATCAGGAGTACGCCGGCGCTGACGCGCCGCTGCACGCCGGCGACGAGCTGGCGCTGATCCCACCCGTGTCCGGAGGCTCGGTCGGCGCGCTGCACACCCGCGTCACGACCGAGCCGCTGGCGCTCGATCCGCTCGTTCAGCGCGTCCGCGACCCCCGCGCCGGCGCGATCGTCACGTTTCTCGGTGTCACCCGCGAGGTCTCAGAGCTCGAATACGAGGCCTACCTCGAGATGGCCGAGCGCAAGCTCGCCGAGATCGTCGCGCGGGCCGTCGAGCGCCACGGCCTTTGCGCGGCGGCGGCCGAGCACCGGATCGGCACGGTGCCGCTGTCGGAGCCGTCGGTAGCGGTCGCGGCGTCGGCGCCACACCGCGGCGCGGCATTCGCCGGGGCGCGCGAGATCATCGACGAGATCAAGGCGCAGGCTCCGATCTGGAAGAAGGAGGAGGGCGAGTGGGTGCAGGGGACGGAGCCGCGGCCGCAGACCTGAGCGCGCTTCCGGCCGTGCACGAGCTGGCCGCCGCGCTCGACGCGCCACACGTGCTGGCCGTCGCGGCGGCGCGACTGGCGATCGACGAGCGCCGCGCGGCGGTACTCGCCGGGACCCCGGCGAGCGACGACATCGTCGTCCGTGCCCGCGAGCTGCTCGCCGAACTCGAGCAACCGTCGCTACGGCGCGTGCTCAACGCCACGGGCGTGATCGTCCACACCAACCTCGGTCGCGCACCGCTGCCGCGGGCGGCACGCGACGCGGTCGCTCGCGCGGCGCTCGGTTACTCCAACCTCGAACTCGATCTCGAGAGCGGCGAGCGCGGCAGCCGTCACGCGCACGTCGAGCGGGTGCTGACCGAGCTGACCGGAGCGCAGGCGGCGATCGTCGTCAACAACGGCGCCGGCGCGGTGCTGCTCGCCGCCGCCGCGCTCGCCGGCAGCGGGCGGGCAATCGTCGTCTCGCGAGGCCAGCTCGTGGAGATCGGGGGCGGCTTCCGGATCCCTGAGGTGATCGCCCAGTCGGGCGCGCGGCTGGTCGAGGTCGGCACCACGAACCGCACTCGCCTGAGCGACTACGAGGCAGCGATCGCGCGCGCCGGCGGCGAGGTCGGCGCGATCCTGCGCGTGCATCCGTCCAACTTCCGCTCGGTCGGGTTCGTCGAGGACGTCGGGATCGAGGCGCTGTGCGGCCTCGGCGTACCCGTGATCGACGACGTCGGCTCGGGCGTACTCGCCGACGCCGCCGGGATCCCGGCGCTGGCCGACGAACCGGCACTGAAGCAGTCGGTCGCGGCAGGCGCGGCACTCGTCTGCTGCTCGGGCGACAAGCTGCTCGGCGGCCCTCAGGCGGGACTGGTCGTCGGCCGCACCGAGGCGGTCGCCGCCGCGCGTCGCCACCCGCTGGCGCGAGCGCTCCGGATCGACAAGCTGTCGCTGGCGGCGCTCGAGGCGACGCTGTTGCTGTACCGCGATCCCGAGCAGGCGCGGCGCGAGATCCCGGTGCTGGCGATGCTCGATTGCGACGAGCCCACGCTCGCCGACCGGGCACAGCGGCTCGCCGACGTGATCGGGCCGGCCGCCGAGCTGGTCCGCGCGAGCTCCAAGGTCGGCGGCGGGGCGCTGCCGCTACTCGAGCTCGAGGGCCCGGCCGTGGCGTTGTCGGCGAACGCCAGCCCGGTCGCGCTCGCTCGTGCGCTTCGCGACGGCGACCCGCCCGTAATCGCGCGGATCCACGAAGGCCGTGTGCTGCTCGACCCGCGGACGCTGACCGGCGATGAGATCGCACCGGTCGCCGAGGGCGTGCGCCTGGCGCTGCAGGCTGCCGGCGGCGAATGAGCACCGGGCCGCTGACGCTCGGGACCGCGGGCCACATCGACCACGGCAAGACCGCGCTGATCCGGGCGCTGACCGGCGTCGACACCGACCGCTTGCCCGAGGAGCGCGCGCGGGGGATCTCGATCGAGCTGGGCTACGCGATGCTCGAGCTCCCGTCGGGCCGCCGGCTGTCGGTCGTCGACGTGCCGGGCCACGAGCGGTTCGTGCGCACGATGGTCGCCGGCGCCACCGGCATCGATCTCTACCTGATGACGATCGCATCCGACGATGGCGTGATGCCGCAGACTCGCGAGCACGCCGCCGTCCTGGCCGCGCTCGGCGTCGCCACCGGCATCGTGGCCGTCACCAAGAGCGACATCGCCGATCCCGAGATCGCGATGATCGAGGCGTCGGAGCTGCTTCCGGGGGCCGAGGTCGTGGCCGTCTCCGCCCGCACCGGCGAGGGCATCGAGCAGCTGCGCGAGGCGCTGGACCGAACCGCCGGCGCGGTCTCGAGCCGGTCGCAGGACATCGGCTCCGCACGCCTGCACGTCGACCGCGCGTTCACGATCCGTGGCGCCGGGACGGTCGTCACGGGGACGCTGTGGTCAGGCGAGATCCGCCGTGGCGACGAGGTCGCCGTGCTCCCCGGGGACCGGCGCGCCCGCGTGCGTGGCATCCAGGTCCACGACGAGGCACTCGTTCAGGCCGCCGCGGGGCAGCGGGTGGCGCTCAACCTGACCGGCCTGAGCGTCGACGAAGTGCGCCGCGGCGACGTCGTCGTCTCGACGGGCTCCGAGGTCAGGCCCGGCTACCTGATCGACGCCGAGCTTCACTTCTCCGGCCGCGAGCCCGAGCACGGCGACCGGCTCCAGATCCACCACGGCACCCGCGAGGCGCCGGCGAGACTCGCTTGGCTCGGCGGTCGCTTCTGGCAACTCCGGCTCGAGCAGCAGCTCGTCGCCGACGCCGGCGACCGGCTCGTGGTACGCCAGATCGCGCCGCCCGACACGATCGGCGGTGGCGTCGTGCTCGACGCACATCCACGAAAGCACGGTCCGTCGCGCGAGCTGCTGGTGTCACTCGAGCGACTGTCGCGCGGCGAGCCGGCCGAGGAGCCGGCGCCGGAGCCCACCAAGGCGCCCGTGCCCGTCGAGCCGCCCGCGGCCCCCGAGCTGGAGCCACTGTCAGCGTCGGCGCTGGCGCTCGAGCACCGGCTGCTGCAGGCCGGATTCGAGCCGCCGCTGGACTCCGAGGTCGACGCCGCCGACCTCAGCGCGCTGCGGGCGGCGGGTCGCGCCGTGCGCGTGTCAAAGGCGCTGCACTACCACCCGGACGTGCTCGCCGACGTGCGCCGGCGGGTGATTGCGATCGCGTCGGACCACGAGGGTGCGGTCACGCTCGCACAGCTACGCGACGAGCTCGGCACCTCGCGCAAGTTCGCGCAGGCGCTGCTTGAGCATCTCGACTCCGAGAAGATCACGATTCGACGCGGCGACGCCCACGTCGTCCGCCGCAGCGCGCTCGCCGACTAGAGCGCCCCGCCGGCCGCCGGCGGCGCCGTCGGATCGGCCTCGCCGCCGGCCGACACCTCGCGCACGAGGTAGTCCTCGATCTGCATCGGGTTGTCGCCTGAGCGCTGGGCGACCGCGAGCAGCGATGACATCGTCGCGACCTCCTCGACCTGCTCCTTTAGGAACCACTGGACGAACTGCTCGCTGAGGTAGTCAGCCTCGTCGCGCGCGACCTCGGTCAGCGCTGCGATCTGCTCTGACACCCGGCGCTCCTGGTCGAGCCCGAGCGCCACCGGTGCAACGACGTCGTCGAACTCGGTCTCCGGGGCGCTGACCGCGGGGATCGTCACCTCGGCATCCGAATCGAGCAGATACCGCACCATCATCATCGCGTGGTTTCTCTCCTCGACCGCCTGCGCGTAGAAGAACGCCGCAAGCCGGGGCAGGGTCTGCCCGTCGTAGTAAACGGCGTTGGCGATGTACTGCTGCGAGGCAGCGAACTCGTACGCGATCTGCTCGTTGAGGCGCTCGATGAACCGAGGTGCCGCCATCGCTCCTCCTCTTGATCGGAGTGGTGGGCCGGGCCAGACACTACTGACCGTTGCGCCTGATCGGCGGGTGCCACGCTAGATTGCCGAGCAATGTCTACATGTCTAATCACCGGTGGCGCCGGGTTTTTGGGCTCGCATCTAAGCGACGAATTGCTGAAGCGAGGCAATCGCGTGATTTGCGTCGACAACCTCGAAACCGGCTCGCTGACCAACATCGAACACATCCGCACCGACGACTTCGTGCACCTGCACGACGACATCACCGAGCCGTACTTCATCGACGAGCGGGTCGACTTCGTCTACCACCTGGCATCGCCCGCATCGCCGATCGACTACCTGCGGCTGCCATTGCACACGCTGAAGGTGGGCTCCTACGGCACCCACCACACGCTCGGGCTCGCCAAGAAGCACCGCGCCCGCTTTTTGATCGCCTCGACGAGCGAGGTCTATGGCGACCCCAAGGAGCACCCGCAGAAGGAGACTTACTGGGGCCACGTCAACCCGATCGGGCCCCGCGGGGTCTACGACGAGGCCAAGCGCTACGCGGAGGCGCTGACGATGGCCTACCACCGTCAGCAGGGCGTCGATACCGCGATCGTCCGCATCTTCAACACCTACGGCGCCCGTATGCGGCCGCACGACGGGCGAGCAATCCCGACGTTCCTGCGCCAAGCCCTCCAGGACCGGCCGATCACGGTGTTCGGCGACGGCTCGCAGACGCGGTCGTTCTGTTACGTCGAAGACGAGATCCGCGGCCTGATCGCACTCGCCGAATCCGGGTACCACAACCCCGTCAACATCGGCAATCCCGAGGAGTTCACGCTGCTGGAGCTCGCACAGACCGTAATCGAGGTCACCGGCTCGCGATCGGAGATCGTCTACGAGGCGCTGCCGGTCGACGACCCGCAGGTCCGCCAGCCCGACATCTCGCTCGCCCGGGAAATCCTCGGCTGGGAGCCCGAGGTGAGCCTTCGCGAAGGACTCGAGCGCACGATCAAGCAGGCGGGCGCCGAGGCGCTGGTCGGTGTCGGGCGCTGAGGCGGGGCAGAGGCGGCTGCAGGATCGCTCGCGTCCAACCTCGTAACTTCGTTGTCAAGATACCGTTACAACTGCACGGGACCTATGCCTAACGCCGTTGCGCCGTGACGATCAGGGAGAGAGAGGCCACGCCCAGTCGTACTAACGGGGCCTCCGACATCGAGGCCCAGTTGGTGATGCCCGATCGTGACGTCAGGCGAAAGCGACCGCCCGTCGTCTCGTTCGTGCTGCGGATGGAGACGGCCCGCCGCGTCGCCCGGGTCCTGTCGCTGCTGATTCTCGACTTCATCGGGGTTGCCGGCGCGCTGTTCACCGCGTTGATGATCAAGCTCGAGGTCCAGGGCAACCCCGACACAGGGCTGGCCTGGCAGGACACCCGTCACTGGCTGGCGTTCGCTTACCTGATCACGGTGCTGATGTTCGCGCGGGTCGACCTGTACGCCGAGCGCGCGAGACGCCAGGGGTTCGCCCGGATCAGCACGGCGCTGTTCCAGGCGACGGTGATCGCACTCGTGTTCGCGCTGGCCAACGGCGAGCACTTCTCCAGCTACTACATCTTCTACGGCTCGCTGTGCATCGGCGCGGTGTACATCTCGAGCCTTCGCGCAATCCACCTGAAGGTCACCGGCTGGATCCTGGCCCAGGCCGGTTACCGTCGCCGGGCGGTCCTGGTCGGTTCGGGCAAGTACATCGACGACGTCGCCCACGCCCTCTCGAGCCGGGCGCGGGCCGCGGTTGACGTCGTCGGCTATTTCTCGCTGACGCCGCGCCCCCAGAACGGGCTGCGCTCGCTCGGCAGTCTCGACCAGCTACCCGACGTGATCTCCAACGAGCGGATCCAGGAGGTGATCATCGCCGACCCGGAATTCCCGCAGGAGCGCGCCGTCGACCTCGTCGACATCTGTCACCAGCGCGGTGTCACGGTCCACATCGCGCCGACGACGATGGAGATCCTGATCGACCGCGCCGAGTTCGTCCCGGGGCAGACGGTCCCGCTGTTCACGCTGCGCCCGCCGGTGTTCGAAGGAATCGACTACGCGCTCAAGCGCGCGTTTGACCTGGTCGTCTCGACCGTCGGGCTGTTCTTCCTGACCCCGGTGCTGCTCGCGATCGCAGTGGCCGTCAGGCTCAGCTCGCGGGGGCCCGTGATCTACCGGTCGGTCCGCCCGGGGATGGCCGGCAGGCCGTTTCGCTGCTTCAAGTTCCGCACGATGCGCGAACACGCCGACCAGGTGCAGGACGACCTCGAGTCGCTCAACGAGAAGTCGGGCGCGCTGTTCAAGATCCGCCGCGATCCGCGCCTGACGCCGATCGGCAGCTTCCTACGCCGCTACTCGCTCGACGAGCTGCCCCAGCTCGTCAACGTCGTCCGTGGCGAGATGTCGCTCGTCGGCCCGCGACCGCTGCCGATGCGCGACTTCGAGCGCCTCGAGGAATGGCACAAGAAGCGCTATCTCGTGCTCCCCGGGATCACCGGCCTGTGGCAGGTGTCGGGCCGGTCCGAGCTCGACTTCGACGATCTGGTCCGGCTCGACTTCCTCTACCTCGAGCGCTGGTCGGTCCTGCTCGACCTACAGATCCTGCTGAAGACGATCCCCGCCGTGCTGACGCGGCGCGGCGCGTTCTAGCCGCTTCCGCTCCCGCCCGGTCGGCGAGACCGCGATTCCCTATGCTCCCGCGTCGATGCCACCGACCGACCGATTCGTGATCACGTTTGCGGCCGAGCCGCCGCAGGAGTCGCTCCCTTACGGCCGCTGGGCCGACACGCTGCGCGAGCACTTTCGCGCGGCCGTCCGCGAGCTCGACACCGAAGGCGAGGAGATCGGCGACCCCGGCGAGCTCGCCTGGTTCCCCGATCGCAGCTACGCCGGGCGCACATACGTCCCGGCCGTCGCTCGCACGACCGAGGAGTACGAGCTGTTCGGGTACGTGTCGTTCGCCGAGGGCTCGGGCGGGCCGAGCGACTTCTTCGCGCAAGTCGACTTCACCTCAGAGCTCGCCGAGTCCAACCCCGACTGGAAGCTCGACCTCAACGACGACGTGATCGGCCGGTGGCGCGGTGACCTGGGCAAGGCCGCCGATATGACGCTCGTGTGGGGCGTGCCACTGATCCCGGGCGGCGCGATCGTGACCGCCGAGCTCGCCAACCTGGCCGTTGACCAGTGCGAGCTCGTCGACGAGCGCTTCACGCTGATCGCGCCCGACAACTACCGCTCGGATTACCTCGAGGTCAAGCTCTGGAGCAAGTCCGGCGACGAACTCGCAGCCGAGTCGCTCTACGTCGAGGACGACGAAGGCGAAGACGAAGCCGAGGACGAAGCCGACGAGGAGTAGCGCGGGTCGTCCGCCTCGCGGCGCAGCGCGACCGGCAGCCGCAGCCTGACTTCGTCCGCGGTCAGCGGGAAGTGGCACGCGACCTCGTTCTCCGCGCCCTTTGTCTCCAGCGGCGGGTCGTCGGTCGAGCACAGCTCCTGAGCCTTGGGACAGCGGGTGTGGAAGCGGCAACCGCTCGGCGGGTTCGCCGGGCTTGGGACGTCGCCCGACAGCAGCTGGCGCTCGCGCTTGGAGCCGGCCGGGTCGGCAACTGGAACGGCTGACAGCAACGCGCCCGTGTACGGGTGGCGCGGGAAGCCATAGAGAGCATCGTTCGGCGCCAGCTCGACGACCTTGCCGAGGTACATGACGGCGATGCGGTCGCACATGTGCCGCACGACCGACAAGTCGTGGGCGATAAACACGAGCGTCAGCCCCATCTCGCGCTGGAGGCTGCGCAGCAGGTTGAGTACCTGGGCCTGGATCGAGACGTCGAGCGCCGAGACCGGCTCGTCCGCGATCAGCAGCTTTGGCTCGAGCGCGATCGCACGGGCAACGCCGATCCGCTGGCGCTGACCGCCGGAGAACTCGTGCGGATAGCGGTTGTAGTGCTCGGGGTTGAGTCCGACGCGGTCCATCAGCTCCTGGACCTGCTTCTTGCGCTCGCCGTCGCCCGTGTAGAGGCCGTGGATGACGTACGGATCGGCGATGATCGACCCGACCGTCTTACGCGGGTTCAGCGACGAGTACGGGTCCTGGAAGATGATCTGTGCCTTGCGATGGAACGCCTTGAGCGCGGAGCCGGATGCCCGGGAGATGTCATCGCCGTCGATGCGGATCTCCCCCGAGGTCGGGTCGAGCAGGCGCACGAGCAGGCGTGCGGTCGTGCTCTTGCCGCAGCCGGTCTCGCCGACGATTCCGAGCGTCTCGCCTCGGAGCACGTCGAACGAGATGCCGTCGACGGCTTTGACCGCGCCGATCTGGCGCTGGAACACGACCCCCTGTTTGATCGGGAAGTGCTTGACGAGGTCGCGGACCTCGACCAGCGGCTCGCCGGTCGTGCTCATGACTCGGCTCCCGACGGAGGCGGCGAGGTCACCAACGGCGCCGCGGCGGCGTCGATGACGTCGCGCTTGAGGTCGGCCGACGACTCTCCGGCGCGTAGTCCCTGCCAGACCCGCGATCGCACTTCGGGGGCAAGCAGGCAGGCGACCTCGTGGCCGGGGTCGCCGGGCACGCGCTCGCGCTTGGGATCGATCCGCATGTGCGCCTCGAGCGCGTACGGGCAGCGGGGATGGAAGTGGCATCCAGACGGCGGATTGATCAGGCTCGGCGGCCTGCCGGAGATCGGGACGAGCTCCTCGTCGCGCCGGGTGTCGAGTCGCGGGATCGACTTCAGCAGGCCCCACGTGTAGGGGTGCTGCGGAGCGGAGAAGACCTGCTCGGCGCTTGCGTACTCGACGATCCGTCCGGCGTACATCACGGCGATCACGTCGGCGATCTCGGCGACCACGCCGAGGTCGTGCGTGATCAGGATGATCGCCATCCCGAGCCGCTCCTGGAGCTCTGCCAGCAGCGACATGATCTGGGCTTGGACGGTGACGTCGAGCGCGGTCGTCGGCTCGTCGGCGATCAGCAGCTTCGGATCGTTGGCCAGCGCCATCGCGATCATCACGCGCTGGCGCATACCGCCCGAGAACTCGTGCGGGTACTGGTCAACGCGGCGGGACGGATCGGGGATCTTGACTAGCGTCAGCAGCTCGACGGCGCGCGTCCTTGCGGCGGATTTCGAGACGCTCTGGTGGGCCTGGATCGCCTCGATCAGCTGCTTGCCGACCTTGTAGAACGGGTGCAGCGACGACAACGGGTCCTGGAAGATCATCGCGATCTCGCCGCCGCGGATCGAGCGGATGTCGTTCGTGCCGAGCGTAAGTAGGTCACGTCCCTCGAACATGATGCTGCCGCTGACACGCGCTCCCTGGGTCTGCGTGAGGCCAAGCGTCGTCAGCGAGGAGACGGTCTTGCCCGAGCCGGACTCGCCGACGATGCACAACGTCTGCCCGCGGTCGACCGCGTAGGAGATCCCATCGACGGCGTGCACAAGGCCGTCTTCGGTCGGGAACTCGACGTGGAGGTCGGTGACCTCGAGCAGGTGCCCATCTTCGCTCACGAGTAGCGAACTCTAGGGTCTAGGAACGCGTAGGTGATGTCAACGACGAGGTTTGCGATCACGATGAAGAACGCGCCGAACAGCACGGTTCCCTGAATCACGGGAAGGTCGGCGTTAATGATGCCCTCGTAGGCGAGCCGCCCAATCCCCGGAATGTTGAACACCGTTTCGGTCAGGATCGCCCCGCCAAGCAGCGTCCCGATGTCGAGGCCCAGAATCGTGACGATCGGGGTGATCGCGGATCTCATCGCGTGCTTTCCGATCACGCGCCGCTCGGACAGGCCCTTGGCCCGCGCCGTGCGGATGTAGTCCTCCCCCATCACCTCGATCAGGTTTGATCGCAGTAATCGGGCGTAGAACGCGGCGAAGCTCGCCGCGAGCACGATCCATGGCAACAGGAGCGATCCGAACCATTGCGACGGATTGGCCGTGAGCCCGGTATAGGTGCCCGCGCCGTCGAAGATCTTGATCACGCCGATGTCGTTTGCGAACAGGTACAGGCCGACGAGCCCGAGCCAGTAGACCGGCGCCGAGATCGCCAGCAGCGCTCCGCCCATCGTCGCGCGGTCGAGGAACGTGCGACTTCGAATCGCCGAGATGATGCCGATCGGCAGGCCGATCATCAGCCAGATGATCACCGCCCCGACCGTCAGCGAGATCGTCGCCGGCAATCGATCGAAGATCTCGTGCTTGACCTGCTGCGAGTTCTGGTAGCTGTAGCCGAAGTCGGCGTGCAGGACGACGGCCTTCATGTACCGCCAGTACTGCACGTACACCGGCTTGTCGAGGCCGAGCGTGTGGCGGATCTGGGCGATCAGCTGCGGGTTGGGCGACTTGCCCGCGCGGATCACCGCGGGATCGGCCGAGGGCAGCTCGTAGAAGATCAAGAACGTCACGGCGCTGACGACGATCAGCAGCACGACGACCCAGAGCAGGCGGCGGATTATGTAGCGACCCATGGTTTTGGAAGTTCCCGAAGGGGACCCCGCCGTAACGGGGTCCCCTTCAGTTCAGTCGACTCGAATTCGCTCCCTAGCTGCTAGGCGGTGAGCTCCAGGACAGGTTCCAGTCGTCGTTCCACGGGTCGAGAACTCCGTGGACCTTGGATCCCTCGACCAACGGGTTGTTGGCCCAGACCTCGGGAATCGCGGCGGCGTCGTCGACGATCTGCTTATCGACCTGCGCGAACGCCTGCAGGCGCTGCGTCTGGTCGGTGATCGCCGACGCGCTGTTGATCCCGTCGTTGACCTTGGGGTCGTTCAACACGGCCCAGTTGCTGTTGTTGATCGGGACGATCGCCTGGCCGCTGAACGGCACGAACAGCGCCGAGTACGGGTCGGGGAAGTCCTCGATCCAACCCGCCGTCGGGCAGACGTTGACGTGGGCCTTGACGTAGCCGCAGAACTTCGAGTACATCGTCTGCTGCGGCACCGCCTTGATCGTCGTCTTGAAGCCCAGCGCGTTGAGTCCGTTCTGGACGATCTGCATCTCCTGCGGACCTGGGTCGGAGTTCGATCCGACGATCAGGACGCTCGCGTTGCCGGTGTACTTGCCGCTCGGGTAACCCGCGGCCTTCATGTACTTCTCGGCGACCGTCATGTCGCCGGCCGGGTGCGAGATGAAGTCCTGATTGAAGCCCGCTGCGCCGCCCGCCTGCTGGTAGCCGGGCACCTCGGGGTAGATGAAGTGCGTGGCGACCGCTCCGACGAGCTTGCCGCCGCGAGCCAGCAGGTATGCCTCGCGGTTGGATGCCGCGATAGCCGCCTTACGCAGGTTGATGTTGTTGAACGGCGGGGTCTGCGTATTCAGCGCGGCGTAGTACATGCCGAGCGGTGCGATTGAGAGCTGCGTCTTCTTGCTCTCGTAAGCCGACTTGAGCACCGCGGCGGGCGGCCCGTCGGCCATCAGCAGGTCGCTCGAGTCGAGCGTCTGGTGAGCCGCGACCGTCGGGTCGGCGCCGGCGTTCCAGACGATCTTGTCGGAGTACGCGGGGCGCACGCCATCGACCGACCGGCTCCAGTTCGGGTTGCGAACGAGTGTGACGTTGCGGCCCGCGTTGTACTTCTGGATCATGTACGGACCGCTGAACGCCTGCTGAGTCGGGTCAGAGTCGTACTTCGACGGGCTGCTCTTGTCATCCGTCGTCCCCAGCGACTCGGGCACCGGGGCCGAGCCCGGCAGCGTCAGCGCCGCTGCGAAAGTCGCGCCGAAGTCCTTGGTCAGGTGGAACACGATCGTCGTGTCGTTCGGCGTGCTGATCCCGGAGATCGGCTTGCCGGCGGCCTTGGTGGCTCCGACGATCGGGTAGTAGCCGCTCGCGTAGCCGTTCTGGACGTTCGGGTTGAAGTCGCGCTGGAACGCGTAAGCGACGTCCTTTGACGTGATCGCCCGGTTCAACGGCGGGCTCCACTTGTAGTCCGGCTTGATGTGCACGGTCACGGTCTTGCCGTCAGAGCTGATCTGCGGCGCACCGGAGGCGAGCGCCGGAACCGGCTTGCTCGGACTCGTCGGCGTGAACATGTAAAGCGGGGTCTGCGTCGCGTAGACGACGAGGTAGTCGATCTGGAAGTACGAGGCGCCCGGGTCTAGGTGCTCCCAACCCTCGTTCGAGATCATGTTGAGCGTCCCGCCCGGCTTCTGATCCGAGCTCGGCTTGGTGTTGGCCAGACCGGCTAGCGAGAGCCCGCCGCCGTTGGCGGTGCTGCTGCTCGAGCCGGAACTGCCACTGCTGGCGGAACTACTCGAACTACTGCCCGACCCACACGCGGCCACGACGATCGCACATGCGACCGCCACCACGAGGGCGAGCGTCAGTCGAAACGGACGCATTTAGCTGTACTCCTCCTTTTTTCTAATGAGCGACATATCTCCACCAGGCGTCTCCTCAGCGCCTGGCTTTCGGGTTGAGCGCATCCTGCAGGCCGTCGCCGACCAGGTTGAACGCGAGCACGGTGAGCACCAGCGCGAGCCCCGGGAACAGCATGTACCACCACGCCGTGTCGAAGATCGGGGTCGCGGAGGCAATCATCTGCCCCCAGCTGGCTGTAGGCGGCTGGACCCCCACGCCCAGGAAAGAGAGGGCCGCCTCGTAGAGGATGTTGGTCGGCAGAATCAGCGAGGTGTAGACGATGATCGGCGCGACGAGGTTGGGCAGGATCTCCTTGCGCATGATCCGCGAGTTGGACGCACCCATCGACCGCGACGCTTCGATGAACTCCTTCTCGCGTAGCGACAGCACCTGTCCGCGCACGATCCGGCCGATATACGGCCACGAGGACAGCGCGATCACGACGATCAACGTCACCCGGCCCGGTGTGATCAGGCCGCCGAGGCAACCCTTCCCCAGCGAGCACGCGGACGCGAGCCCGATCGCCAGCAGCAGGATCGGGAACGCCAGCACGATGTCCATCAAGCGCGCCAGCAGCGAGTCGATCCAGCCGCGGAAAAAGCCGGCAGCCATCCCGATCGTCACGCCGATCAGCACCGCGATCCCGGTCGAGATGAACGCGACCTCGAGCGACACCCGCGCGCCGTAGATGACACGGGCGAGAATGTCGCGGCCGAGTTCGTCGACGCCGAACGGGTGTGCTGCACTCGGCCCGAGCGGCTGCCCGAACGGGTCGAGCGCGTTGAGGTTCTGCTGGTAGGGACCGCTTACGCCGAACAGCTTGACGAACAGCGGCGCGAAGATCGCGACGATCAGCAGCAGGCCGATGAAGCCCATCGAGATCATCGCTACGCGGTCTGACCGGAACCGCCGCCAGAACAGCTGCAGCGGCGACCGGGCTGTGATCTCATCGCCCGGGCCGAGGTGGATGCTAAAAGGAGACGCGCCCTCTTCGGCGATCAGTTCGGACGTGCCGATGCTCATCGCACAACCAGTTCTTGGCGCGACACCTCGGGTCCTTCCTCCGTCCATCTCCTCCGCACTGCGAGGGTGGAATACCACAACGAAGCGTTCATGTCACTCAGCCCTAACCGGCCCACAACGAACCAGACGCGCCACGACGGCGGAAACCAACGCCGGCTGGATCGGCCGGTCGTGCGCCGACGGATACCCTCCGTCGCCAGCCGCCCTCGTAGCTCAATGGATAGAGCACGCGCCTCCTAAGCGCGGGATGCAGGTTCGATTCCTGCCGGGGGCACTCCCCAGTGGCGTACCAACCGTCGGCCGCGTTCCGGCCGGCAGCCGTACGTCCCGTATGGTCACGGGCGGGACGCTACCAAAAACGTGTGCGTGCGCCGTCATCACCAACCTCTTGGGTAGATCGCCTGCTAGCTTCCGCGCCACCTCGTGTCGCAGCGCGCTTTAGACGCACGTACGAGCCCGAGATCGCAGTCCGCGAGGCGCGGCTACGCGGCGATTCGGCGCTGACCCACCCGTGGCCCACTCGACGCTAGAACAGCAATCGGCGCAGGCGCCGGAAGACGCCGCGCAGCCCAGCAAGCCGCGCGCGACCGACCTGCTCCGGAGGCCGATCGCGCCGCTGGTGATCGCGATCGTCGTGCTGGCGCTCGCGACCGTCGTCGTGGTGTGGGCGCGGACGCGTCCGGGCTATGACCCGTACGGCTGGCTGGTATGGGGCCGCCAGACGATCAAGGGCGCGCTGGACACCAACGCGGCCCCCTCGTGGAAGCCGCTGCCCTACCTGTTCACGCTGCCCTACGCGCTGTTCGGCCACTACCAGCTGTGGCTGTGGATGATCACCTCGGTCGCGATCTCGCTCAGCGGCGTCGTGTTCGCCGCCCGGATCGCCTATCGCGTGACCGGCGCACCGCCCGAGCGCCGCTACGCCGCGTACATCGCGGGTGCGTTCGCCGGGCTGGCGTTGCTCGGGATCACCGACTACGCCCATTACGTGCTCAGCGCGCAATCGGATCCGCTGATCGCATCGCTGTGCCTGGGCGCGATCGACTGCCACTTGTCGCGCCGGCCGCGATCGGCGTTCGCGCTGCTGGTGCTCGCCTCGCTCGGGCGCCCGGAGGTGTGGCCGTTCATCGCCGGCTACGCGATCTGGGCGTGGCTGCGGGTACCGGCGATGCGCTGGATCGTGGTCGCCGGGGCGATCGTCGTGCTGGCGCTGTGGTTCGGGATCCCGGGCCTGACGTCAAACAGCTTCTTCCAGGCCGGCAGCCACGCGCTCGGCTCCGGGCGCGCGATCCACGGCAACAAGGTCACCGGGATCATCAGCCGCTTCATCGGGCTGCATGCGACCGGACTCGAGTTGCTCGCGCTGCTGTCGGTCGCGCTCGCCGTTGTGCGGCGTGACCGCACGACACTGGCGCTCGCCGGTGCGGCGGTCGCCTGGGTGATCGTCGAGATCGCATTTGCGCTGCACGGCTGGCCTGGCGTGCCGCGCTACATGTTCCCGGCGGCTGCCGTGATGGTCGTGATCGCGGCGATCGCGGTCGGGCGCCTGCTCGCCGAGCCACCGCGCATGACCAGCGCGGCCGGCCTGATCGGGATTGCCGTGGTCGTCGTCGCGGTCGCCAGCCTCGTGCCGCCGGCGATCTCCGATGCGCGCACCGAGCACAAAGACCTCGTCGCCCAGCGGGCGCGCACCAAGGAGATCAACCAGTTGACCGGCTCGATCCGCCGACTCGGCGGCGCGGCGCGGCTGCGGGGCTGCGGCGAGCCGCTGACGCGGCTCGAGTACCAGTCGATCCTCGCCTGGCAGCTCAACGTCAATGTCGCGACGGTCGGCTTCAAGTACGGCCCGGCGATCAGCTCGGTCCGTCCGATCGTGCTGTTCTCGCCGTTGCCCCACGGCGGCTGGAAGATCACCGCGCTGCACCAGACGAGTCCCGACTGCCGCTCGCTCCCGCACTAGCGGGAGGCTCGCTCGCGACGCCGGCGACCCGCTAGCGATCGGGGCGGTCCGGATAAACCTCGTCGATCGTCGTCAGCGCGACGTAGGGGGCGCCCGCCGCGCGTTTGATCGCCTCGGCGCCGCCGGCGAGGCGGTCGCAGATCACGAGCACGCCACAGACCTCATGGCCCTCGTCGCGCAGCGCCTCGAGCGCCTTGATCGTCGAGCCGCCGGTGGTAGCGACGTCCTCTACGAGCATGCAGCGGTCGCCGGGATCGAGCAGCGGCCCTTCGATCCGGCGCGCCAGACCGTGCTGCTTGATGTCCTTTCGCACGAAGAAGGCCTTCACGTCGGCGCCCCCGGCGAGCGCCGCGCACGCGATCGGGTCGGCACCCATCGTCATCCCGCCGACGGCGGTCGCGCCCCAGTCACGCGCCTGCGCCGCTACCAGCTCGGCGAGCGCCATGAAGCCCGCCGGGCGCATGATCGCGCGCTTGGCGTCGACCAGGTACTGGGCGGTGCGACCGCTGGTCAGCACGACCTCGCCGATCACCAGCGCGTGCTCGCGCAGTTCGGTCAGCAGGCGCGCTCGCGCGCTCGTATGAACGTCCAGATTCATCGCCGGCGAGTGATCCTAATGGCGATCGCGGCCGATCCCCTGCGCGTGATTAATCGGCTCCTCACCTACGCGAGCTTCGTCTGTTGCGCACTCGTGATCGCCTCATTCGGGATGTTCGCGCGCGACCAGATGGCCGGCGCTTCGGCCCATCAGCAGTCAGAGCTGGCGGCCGGCGTGCCTCCGACGGCGGGCGCCAGCACGCCCGTCGACGTCCATCACCACCAGCCGCGGGTGTTCATCGATGCGGCCGCGAGCGACCTGACAAGTCCGTTCCGGGCGATCCTCCACTCAAACTCCGAGTGGGTGTTGCACATCTTCCCGGCTGTCTGCGCGCTGCTCGTCTACGGGCTCGGGCTCGGGTTCCTGGCGCGCGTCGCGCGCCCCGGCGCCTGAACCGGCTAGCGACCTTCGTAGTAGACGTCGACCCCGTCGCCGACGTTGAGCCAGTTGTAGATCGAGATCGCGTCGACGATCGGTACCCGCATGCACCCGTGGCTGGCGGGGAAGTCGGGCGCAGGGTTGAAGCCGTGGATCGCGTAGCCCCCGGTGAAGAAGCTCGAGAAGTACATGCCGTCGGGCAGGTAGCCCGGCGTCTTCAGGTACACGTGGAAGCTCCCGAGCACCGTCGGCGTCGACGGCTTGCCGGAACTGATCGGATACAGCGCGACTACCTTGCCCTTGTCGATCAGCGCCAGCACCTGACGCGACAGATCGCCCTCGGCGTGCTTTCCGTGACTGGGGAAGCGGATGTGGAATTGGCCGACTCCGTTGAGCAGATCGCTGACCGTGCCGGAGTCCAATGACTCCGAGACGCCGTGGCCGAGCAGGCGGTGGTAGGCGTCGAGTGCGAGGCGCATGCCCCCGTCGTAGACACCGGTCTGCGGGATGTAGAAGTGAAGCGCGGCGAGGCGCTGCTGCATCAGCTGCACAAACGGTCCGGTGGCGCCGAAGCCTGCGCTCGGCGCGACAACGCTGAAGTTGCGGCGCGAGACGAAGCCCACCTGCTGCGCATCGCGATGGTGGGCAACCTGCACGCTGACCTGTCCCGCCGCCGGTACCGACAGCTTCTCGCTGAACCTCCCGTATCTCCCGTTGCGCGATGGCTTGACGCGCAGGGTGTCGAGCTTGATCCGGTGCGACCCCAGGAAGGCCTTGACAGTGACTCGCTGACCGGGCACGTACGGGCGCACGACGCCACCGACGTGAATCGTGCGGTTGGGCAGCGTGATCGGCTGGCGGGAGACGAAAAACGCGTCGAGCAGATACAGGCGAAGCGAGCCCTTTGCCACGGCGGGCTTGGGGGTAGTCGGCGTCGGCGTGGTGGTGGTCGCCGGCGTGGTGGTAGGCGTCGTCGGCGTGGTCGTCTTCCCAGATGCGGCCACGGCGACTGACGGGGCCGCGGCGAGCGCCAGCGTCGCCCCAGCACATGCCACCGATCGGTAGAGGCCCCTAGACATGAGGCGGAAGTAAACCAGGCGCGGCGTTCGGGGGTGCAATCTGTTCATCGCGCGGTAAGGATCCGATCACCACGGCCAGACCGTGTTGCGTTTGGAGAGCGGCAGTGTGATCGCACCGATCAGCGCCAATGCGGCGACCATCAGCAGGAAGATCTCGCCGACGTTCCAGTTGAGCTGGTTGACCCCGAGCGCGAGCGAGTTGTTGATCGAGTGGAGCGCCATGCACGGGTAGAGCGAGCGGGTGCGCCAGCGCACGAGGCACAGCACGAACCCGAGGAACCCGAGCGGTAGTAGGTACTGCGGCGAGGCGGACCCGGTGTGAGCCAGGCCGAACAGGATCCCGGTCAGGACGGCCGCGACCCAGGTCCCGATCTCGCGGCCGGCGACGACGATCCGCCACCGCCGCAGGGCGCCGAAGAAGAATCCGCGGAAGAAGAACTCCTCGGCCATCGGCGCGACCACGCACACGAACACGGCCGCCGCGACGAGCGCGACCGTGCTGCGGTTGACGCCGAGCTCGCTCGGGAGTTTGTCGCTGCCGTGCAGCTTGAACAGGGCCGCCCAGATCGCCGTCACGACGTAGTAGCCGACAGCTGCGAGCATCACCGCCCCGACCGCGAGCTTCAGCCCGACGCGGCGAAATCCGAAGTCCGCGGGCGTGCCGTGACCCTGGAAGACCGCGAAGTACAGGGCCGCGGCGACGAACCCGAGGTCGAACACGATGTCCGAGACGATCGTCACGGCCGGCGACGGGTGCGCGAGGCTCGATCCGCCGATCGTGCCGAGCGCCTGCACGACGATCGTCGCGAAGATCCCAAGCGCGAGCCCGATCCCGACCGCTGCCGGAGCCGTCCAGATCGACCACGGCGGCTCGTCGGGCCTGCGATCGGACGCCGGCGACTCGGGCTCGGGCGGCGGGGACATGGCGTCGGGCGGCGGCGCTGACGCTGGTGGCGGAATGCTCGACATTTGAAAAACGCAGGTTAGAGGCCGACTCGGGATGCCTCAGAGCTCGGCGAGCGTCGCGATCGTGCGCGTTCCGGGCGGGCCGGGAGCCCCGTCGCGGCGCACCAGCACCGCTTCGATCCCGGCGGCCCGCGCGCCGGCGATGTCCTCCTCGACGCTGTCGCCGGCGTGCAGCGCTTCGCTCGCAGCGACCTCGGCGACCGCGAGTGCGTGCTCGAAGATCGCCGGTGACGGCTTGCGCGCGCCGAATCCGGCGGAGGTGACGACCGCGTCGATCAGCGGCGCGAGCTCGAGCCGCTCGAGCGCCTCCTCGAGCGAGACGTCCCAGTTGCTGACCACGACCAGTCGCTGGCCACGCTCGCGCGCGGCGACGAGCGCCGGGCGCACATCATCGAACGGCCGGAAGCGAATCGCGGCGAGCAGTGTTTCGGTCAGCGACCGGCCGTCAATCTCGGCGATCCGGGGATCTGACGGGAGCGCGGCCGCAAGCGCCTGCGCGCAGCGCGAGCGCAGGTCCGCGAGCGCCTCGCGGTCGCGTCCTTCGTCGAGATGCGCCCGGTAGTAGGCGATCTCGGCGGCGATCGCCTCGCGCGCCTGCGCCTCGGTGATGCTCACGCCGAAGCGCCGCGCGAGCTCCGCTTGCAGGTGCGGTGCCGGCGGCTCGAGCTCGAGCAGCGTCCCGAGCGCGTCGAGCAACAGCGCGCGCGGTCTCACGCGACAAACCGCCAAGTCGCGAACTCGGCGGTGAACAGGCCCAGCAGCACCGCCAGCGAGGCGATCGCCGGCGTCGTCAGCCGACGCCGCTCGAGCCATCCCGCCGCCCACATGAACAGCGGGAACACGACGACCTCGTAGCGCGGCAGCGAAGCGAGCGGCTGCGGCGTCACCGGGTAGGTCAGCGGCATCGCGAGCGCGGCGAGCGCGTACCCGCCGTAGGCGACTGGCAGCCGCCGCAGTGCTCCGATCACGCCGGCGGCGCCGAGCACCAAGAAGCAGAACAACATCAGGTTCTGCCCGGCGACCTGCAGCGGATCGCCGCCGGCCTTGGTGAAGTACAGCGGCGGCGGCGGCCCGTGCAGCAGCTGGCGCAGACCGTCCCAGGCCGCGACCGCGCCTTTCCAAACGCCGCCGAACGGGCCGGCGAAGTGCCTGAACCAGACCTGCTGGACGTGAAACGGCGCGAGTCCGTCGCCGGTCTTCACCGCCAGCCAGCCGATGTATGCGCCGAGCCCGAGCGGCACGAGCCCCGCCCACGCGAGCGCCGGCGTGATCGGATAGCGCGGCAGTACGCGCGCGAAGCCCGATCGCACGCGGGGCGCGCGGTCGGGCATGTCGCCGCGTGGCCCGTAGAGGAACAGCAGCACGATCGGCACGACCAGCGTGATCCCGCTGTTGCGCGACATCGCTCCGAGCCCGCCGAGCAGCCCGGCCCACGCCCATCGCCCGCGGCGCGCCTGCAGCACGCAGCCGACCGACAGCGCCAAGAACAGAGACTCGCTGTAGACGGCCGAGAAGAAGTACGCCATCGGGCAGAACGCGACCAGCATCACGGTCACGCTCGCGAGCTCGGAGTTGAGCTCGATCGAAGCGAGCCGGTAGAGCAGCCTCAACCCGACCGCGAACGCGACCAGCGAGACGAGCACGCCGGCGACCAGATCGGAGCCGATCACCAGTCCCGGTCCCCGCAGCACCAGCGGATACAGCGGAAAGAATGCAGTCCGGGTCGCCTCGTGGGCATAGCCGCCCTGCGCGATCGCGAGGTACCAGACTGAGTCCCAGCGGGCGAACGGCGCCGCCAGCAGATTGCCGAAATACCCGAACGGGGCGGTCAAATTCGCCGGGTCAAATGCTTGCGTCCCGGGCGCGCGGCCGAACGACAGCACGGCGAACATGCCCGACACCAGCACGACCAGCCGAGAGGTCCAGATGGCACGCCACACGATCCCCCATGCCGCCTGGCTTTCGCTCGCTTCCCGCTGCATCACAGATGCCGAGTGTCGCACCGCGGCTCGCACCGTAGAGGAGGCGCAACCGGTAGGCCGAAAGAACCGCCTAGGTACACTGATCAGTCTTGCTGTGGCGCTGAGCACGCGCTTTTGCGCACCGGCGCCGCCGCAGCCGACACTCACTTCATGAGCCGACGCGAACGACAGAAGCGCCGCCGGCGCAGCCGCGGGCACCCCGTAACCAAGATCTTGCTGGTCGGGGGCGTGCTCGGCGTATGCGCGGTCGTGCTCGGCGCGATGGCCGCGGTCGGATGGGTGGTCGCGGTCGCCGACAACGGTCCGAACCTCAGCCAGCTCAAGCCGCGCACGCCGCACACGCTGACGCAGATCTTCGCCGCCGACGGCAGCTCGCTCGGCTACGTGCACTCAGACACTGTCTACGACAAGATTTCGATCTCGAGGATCCCGGCCACGCTCCGCCGGGCCACGGTCGCGATCGAGGACCGGCGCTTCTACCAGCACGGCGCGCTCGATTACCAGGGGATCCTGCGCGCCGGGGTTAAGGACCTGTTCGGCGGCAGAGACTCGCTGCAAGGTGCGTCGACGCTGACGATGCAGCTCGTCGACAACAAGTACATGCCGGCGAAGATCGCCGCTAACCACAACCTGAAGTACAAGATCATCCAGGCCAAGCTCGCCGAGCAGCTCGAGAACAAGCACAGCAAGACCTGGATCCTCAACAACTACCTGTCCGACGTCCCCTACGGAACGGTCGGCGGGCAGACGGCGATCGGCGTCGGCGCCGCCGCCGAGCTGTTCTTCGACAAGCCGGTGTGGAAGCTCAGCCTCGCCGACGTCGCCCTGATCGCCGGGCTGCCGCAGGCGCCGTCGCAGTACAACCCGTTCCTGTACCCGAAGCTGGCGCGCCGGCGCCGCGGCGACGTCTTGCGCGCAATGGTGGCAGCGGACTACATCACGCCGAGGCAGGCCGCGGCCGCGAGCCGCAAGCCGCTCGGCGTCCACGCGAACACCCTGTACACGGCCAAGCGCCAGCCATACGTGTTCGACTACGTCGAGCACCAGCTGATCCAGCGATTCGGCGCCAACGCCGTCGCCAACGGCGGCCTCAAGGTCTACACGACGATCGACCCCAAGCGCCAGGAACAGGCCGAGCAGGCGATCCTCGCCCACGAGGGTGGGCCGGGCCAACCGGCCGCGGCGGTGGCCTCGATCGATCCCGTCAACGGCGACATCGTGGCGCTCGCGACGTCCTCGGAGTACGGCACCCGGCCAGGACAGACCACCTTCGATTACGCGTGGCAGGCGCACCGCCAGACCGGGTCGGCATTCAAGGTTTTCTCGCTGATGACGCTAATCCACGACTACAACGGCGACCCCAACCAGACCTACTACGTGTCCAAGCTGCTGCCGCCGGGATGGCTGCCGGGCTATCCGACCTACTCGGTGCATACCGCCGAGCTCAGCTACCAGGGCACGATCAGCGTGACCAGGGCGACGACCGACTCCGACAACACGGTCTTCGCACAGCTCGCCCAGGACATGACCCTGCCCAAGGTCAGCGCCACCGCGCACGCGATGGGAATCACCTCGCCGCTGACGGACTTCCCGTCCGAGGCGCTGGGCGCGGTCTCGGTGTCGCCGCTGGAGATGGCCGATGCCTACGCGACGCTCGCCAGCGGCGGGGTTCATCATCCGCCCAGCGCGATCACCAAGGTCGTGTTCCCCGATGGCAGCTCCGTGGACCTGGGCGCCCCGAAGGGCAACCGGGTGTTCAGCTACGGCGAGTCCTACGCCGCCGATCAGGTGCTGAAGACCGTGATCACGAGCGGCACGGGCACGGCCGCCAACTACGGCTGCCCGGCCGCCGGCAAGACCGGCACGACCAGCAGCTTCACCGACGCCTACTTCGACGGCTACACCCCCAAGCTCGCCACCGCGGTGTGGGTGGGCTATCCCAACGAGACCGAGTCGATGGCCAACGGCTTCGGCGGGACGCTGGCGGCGCCGATCTGGCACGACTACATGTCGGCGGCGAGCGACGGCTACTGCGGTGACTTCACGCTGCCGACGGTGCCATGGCACGGCACCGCGTTCTTCGGCCACTTCGCGACGACCGGCAAGCCAATCGCGCCGACTACCGGTTCGGGCTCCGGGCACGCGCCGAAGACCACCCCGGGCACCGGCGGTGCCGGCCTCACCCCGGGCGGCACGAGCACCAACCCGCAGAACAACCCGACGCTGTTCGCTCAGCCGCCCCAGCCGGCCGGCGGCACCGGTCACGGAGGCGGCACCGGCGGCGGCAGCGGCGGTGGCACCGGCACTGGCGGCGGCGGCACGAGCGGCGGGGGCGGACCGACCAATCACTGATTGGCTGGTAGCTTTGTCTGCCAGATGCCTAAGGAAGAGAAGGTTGAGCTAGAGGGCGAGGTCGTAGAGGCCCTCCCTAACGCGATGTTCCGCGTCAAGCTCGACAACATGGATCGTGTCGTGCTTGGTCACGTCGCCGGCAAGATGCGACGTTTTCGGATTCGGATCCTCCCGGGCGACCGGGTGCGGGTCGAGTTGTCCCCGTACGACCTCGACCGCGCGCGGATCGTCTACCGGCATCGCTGACCGAGCGGCGCCGCCCGTGCGCGAGCTGGAGCTGATCGAAGCGCTCGAGACCGTACTCGCGTGCGACAGCCCGACTGTCATGCGCTGGCTCGGCGACGACGCCGCGGTCGTTCGCGCGCGTGGCTACGCGGTCACGTCGGTCGACACGGCCGTCGACGGCGTGCACTTCCGCACCGGTCAGCTGACGCCGCACGAGATCGGACACCGTGCGCTCGCGACGGCGCTGTCGGACCTCGCGGCGATGGGTGCGGACCCCGGCGAGGCGTACCTCGCGCTCGGGATCCCCGCAGGCGTGGAGCGAGGCGACGTGCTCGAGCTCGCAGCGGGCGCGCAGGCGCTCGCGTCGCAGACCGGCGTCACGATCGCCGGCGGCGACGTGACCAGCGCGCCGGCGCTGACCGTGTCGTTCACGGTCGTCGGCTGGGCGGACGATCCCGGTGATCTGGTCGGCCGCGACGGCGCCCGCCCGGGAGATGTGGTCGCCGTGACGGGCACGCTCGGGGCGGCCGGCGCCGGACTCGCGGTCCTCGATGGCAGGGCCGGTCAGGCTTCGGGGGATCTGCGCGAAGCGCTCCGCGAGCGTTACGCGCGGCCGCAGCCACAACTGGAAGCAGGTCGCGCGCTCGCGAGATCGGGCGCGCGCGCGATGATCGACCTGTCAGATGGGCTCGCGACCGACGCGGGCCACATTGCGCGGCGCAGCGGCGTCCGGATCGAGCTGTCGCTCGCAGCGTTGCCGCTCGCCGACGGCGTCGCCGAGGTCGCGCGCGAGCTCGGGGTCGACCCGCGAGCGTTCGCAGCGACCGCCGGCGACGACTACCAGCTCTGCGTCTGCGTCCCTGAGAGCGAGTGCAGGAATCCGGCGAACACGCCATCGAACCAGGCCCTGCGCGAAGCCGGCTTGACCGTGATCGGGTCAATCGTGCGCGGGCGCGCCGGAGTGGTGTTCACCGACGGCGACGGCGAGCTGCTCGGGTACGAGCACTCTTTCTGAGGACGCTCGCCGGTGCAGTCCGTGCGCTCTGCCTTGCGCACGGTCTCGCCGCGGGCGGCGGCCACGTCGCGCAGGCGGCGGACAATCGCGTCCGCAACCGCGGTGGGGTCAACCCGGTACTCCCCTGTCTCGATCTGATGTTTTAGATCTCCCATTTTGTCCTCGCGATCCTTGTTCAAGATGCACTCCTAGGATCGGCGCCTAGAGCGGCGCGCTTCATCGGGTCTGGACCCCAATCGACGGTTGTCGGGTTTATGTCCAGTGCGCGTCCAGATTGGTTTGAAAAGGAGTCTTTGCGTCAAGGGGTCTGCGTCGTGCTCATGCGGTCGGTCGCGCGGCTCCCATCGGAACGACCTGTGACAGCTTCGCGAATACGATGATCCGCTGCGCTGCGCTGTAGAGCGGATTGCAAGCGGACAGCACGAGTCGGTCGTAGCCGACGTTCTTTGTAACCCACAGCGCGCTCGGCAACACGATCTGGTGGTACTGGACCACGTAGGTGAAACGCCCGTAGGGCATCGTGACCACGATCCGGTCGCCCGGCTTGAGCGCGTCGATGTGACGGAAAGGGGCCAGGTAGGTGGTCCGGTGCCCAGCGATCGCGACCGTCTGTCCGAGCCCGGGGAGCGCGGTCCCGGGGTAGTGCCCGGGCCCTTTCTCGAGGCTGGTCGCGTCGGTCCCCTGGACGATGTCGTAGCTCGCGTCGATCTTTGAGATCGTGATCCGCCCGACCGCGTCGCCGGTGCTGACCTGACGCAGCTCACGGCGGGCGAGATACGAGATCCGACTCGGCTGGCTCTTGACGCTGACGAGCGCGTGCATGTCGATCGGCGACAGCGGCGTCGTCTCGAAGCTCAGGAAGCGCTTGTTGATGTCACCGCGCTGGATCGTCCCGATCACGGCGGTCACCGGCTCCTGCCAGAGCAGCGTGACCCCCGCATCGAGCATCAGCAGCAGCCCGGAGATGATCAGCACCGAGGAGATATCTCGGATCAAGCGGCGCATGTGATCACGTCACCGGCGAAGCGCCGATTTCGTGCCCCCTAGCGAGCCCGGTCCCGCGTATGTGACAGGCCCGCGGATCGTCACCGGCTGCTCCTCGGCCGGCACCGCACGCGTCGAGCG
Source organism: Solirubrobacteraceae bacterium (assembly GCA_036490775.1). GTDB lineage: Bacteria > Actinomycetota > Thermoleophilia > Solirubrobacterales > Solirubrobacteraceae > Palsa-465. The sequence goes on from DASXDD010000028.1 coordinate 45,054, forward strand.
CGCCGCAATCAGCACGATCCCCAGCGCACATCCGGCGACGACGCTCCACTCGAGCGCCGAGAGCAAGCTGACGTGGCCGCCCGCGACCAGCAGGACCCCACTCCACGCGAGCCCGACCGGGTCGACGCCCAGCGACCGCGCGTAATAGATGATCACGAGCACCGGCGCTACAAGCCCGCAGGCGACCAATGCAAGCGCAAGCGACCGCCGCAATCGTAGGTCCGGGCCGACGGCCCACAGCCAGAGGTGCAGCGCCGGGATCAGCAGCGCTGCCGCGAACGGATTCGCCACCCAGATCGCCAGCGTCGCGACGCACAGGACGAGCAGCAGGCCCGAGGCCGCTCCGGGCGCGTCGGACTCAGACACCAGGCCCGAGGACCCGACGTGCGCTGCGCGTATGACCAGCGGTCGCAGCAGCACGAAGCCGAGCACGATCACGATCACGACCGCCAGCAGGATCACGACCCCGGCGCCGTGCGGCGGCACGGCGTCGGCGCTGACCGGGGCCGTGGGCCGCGCGTGGAACAGGCCGACGAGGCGCGCGCCCAGCACCGGCGCCAGCGCGAGCACGAACGGGATCGCCGAGGCGAGCGCCCAAACGACCCAGCGCAGAATCGGATGGCCGCGGCGGCGCGCGCGCGCGATCCCGTCGATCGTCGCCGCGAGCACCGGCAGGATCAGCGCGAGCACGAACAGGCTCACCGCCCAGGCCGGCACGACCTTGCCGTCGAACAGCAGGTACGCCGACGGCGCCGGCACCGAGGGCCCGGCGTCGAGCGCGTTGATCGTCTGCAGGACCGAGCGGCCCATCGCTGCGATCCGGGCGGGGCTCGTCGGCTCGTCGCCGGCCGGCGCGCGGTCACCGGACACCGACATCAGCACCGCAGACTCGCCGGCGGTCCCGAACGGTCCCTGCTCGGTCGCGGTGAACGGAAAGGCGAGATGCGCGAACTGACCGCCGAGGCTCGGCGCTCCCGGCGCCAGCTGCGCCTGCTGGGAGAGCGCCGTGGCGACGGTGTTTCGCAGTCGCGTCGGCGCGACCGCGTGCCCGTTGGACCACGGAACGACAACCGGCTGGCGAAGCCCGCTGCCGGCGAGGTCGCCGAGCACGATCACTGCGTCGATCGGCTGGTTGAGCGACTTGGCGAGCGCGATCGCGCCGCCCTCGCCGGTCGATCCGCTGGTCGAGGCGAGCACGATCGTGTGTCGGTGCGTCTCGCCGGGGAGGTCGTGCGCGAGCTCCTCGAGCACGGCCGTGCCCGATGCGTCGGCCATGCCTGGCGAGGTCAGCGAGTCACGATGGGCAACGACGACGATGCTGCCGCTGGCCAGCCCCGGCCTGACGCCCGTGACGTTCGTCAGCGTCCGCGGGCCATCGGCGGTCTGCGCGTGGAAGTCGCTCTTGGAGACAAAGAAGCCGTTGACCGACAGCAGCCTCGTGACCTCGCGCGCGATCGCGGTGTCGGCCCCCGAGCCCGGACGGCGGTTCGGGTACTCGTTGGCGAGACGGGTCATGGTCGCGTACGCGTGACCGCCGTTGAAGGCCTCCGGCGCGAGCGTCGTGGTCAGCGGCCCCTGTTGATTGCCCAGCGAGAACGCCAACACGATCACTGCCAGCGCGACCGCGACCAGCCCCGTGCGGTAGATGCGCGGATCCAGCATCAGCCTCAGAGACTAGCCGTCCGGTCCGAGGTGATCGGGTCTTACGAGCACGCAGCAACTAGTCTTAACGCAACAAAAGAGGACGGAGACTTGCCCGATCGCTCAGCGCGGATCCTGCTCGTGGATGATGAGCAGTCGATTCAGACGCTGCTCTCGTATCCACTGCGCAAAGAGGGTTATGACGTAGTCCAGGCCACCGACGGCCGCCAGGCGCTGGATCGCTTCGACGAGCAGGCGTTCGACCTCGTCGTGCTCGACCTGATGCTCCCGAAGGTCGACGGCCTCGAGGTCTGCCGCCGGCTGCGCTCGCGCAGCTCGGTGCCGATCATCATGCTGACCGCCAAGTCCGAAGAGATTGACAAGGTCGTCGGGCTCGAGCTCGGCGCCGACGACTACATCACCAAGCCGTTCTCGCTGCGCGAGTTCTCCAGCCGGATCAAGGCGGCGCTGCGCCGCGCGGAGATGAGCCGCCCAACCGAGACCGCGCCCGACGAGGCCCCGCTCGAGGTCAAGGCGCTGCGGATCGACTTCCCCAAGCGGACGGTGCGCGTGCGCGGCGGCGAGGCGCCGCTGACGTTCGTCGAGTTCGAGATCCTGTCGGCGCTCGCTCGCGCGCCGGGACGCGTGTTCACGCGCGACATGCTGCTCGCACGCATCTGGGGCGATTCGGCCTACCGCGATCCGCGTACGATCGACGTGCACATCCGCCACCTGCGCGAAAAGCTCGAGAGCGACCCGAAAGACCCCGAGTACCTGTTCACGGTGCGCGGCGTCGGCTACAGGTTCCGCGACGGCGAGCCCTAGAGGGGTTCCACGGATGCGGCTTTCGCTCCGTAACCGCCTGGCGTTCGTGTTCTTCGCGATCACGCTAGTCGCGATTGCGGCTCTCTACCTGTACGTCGCCCCCGGCTTGCAGACGCGCCTGGTCGGCCAGAAACGCTCCGAGCTCGCCGCCGACGCCCGGCGCTACTCGCGCGAGATCGCCGGCACGGTCGGCAGCGCCGACCCGCTGAGCGTCGTCCGCAACCGGGTCGACGCCGCCGGGCTCTCGTCGGGCGATCGAGTGACGCTGCTGCTGGTTTCGCAGGCCCCCGGCGGCACGCAGTTGTCCCCCGAGGCCGACTCGACCAAGCTCGAGGCGACGACGCCGCTCTCGTTCCGGGTCGCGCACATGGCGGCGGCAACCGGATCGCCCCAGACCGGCGTCGAGCCGACCCGCGACGGCACCGTCGCCGAGGCCGCCTACCCGGTCTTCTACCAGGGGCACGTCGGCGCCGTGCTCGTCTACTCAGACCCGGTGTCGGACATCGTCCACAGCGTCGAGATCGTCCGCCACGAGATCCTCGTCGCCGGCGGGATCGCGCTGCTGCTCGCGCTGGTCGGCGGCTATCTGGTGACGCGCGCGCTCGGCGAGCGCGTCAAGCGACTCGAGCTCGCAGCCGAGAAGGTCGCGGCGGGCGATTTCGACCACCCGATCGAAGTCGACTCGAGCGACGAACTCGGCCAGCTCGCGATCGCGTTTAACCAGATGCAGCGCCAGCTCGCCCAGCTCGAGGAGGCGCGCAAGAAGTTCATCGCGACCGCCTCGCACGAGCTGCGCACTCCGATCTTCTCGCTTGGCGGGTTCGTCGAGCTGCTCGAAGACGACGAGCTCGACGCCGAGACCCGGCGTCGATTCCTCGATCAGGTCAAGGAGCAGGTCGAGCGCCTGCGCAAGCTTTCGGTCGACCTGCTGGACCTCTCGCGGCTCGAGTCCGGATCGCTCGAGCTGCGTCCCGAGCAGGTCGACCTCGGCGAGCTCACGAGGTCGGTCTCGGGGGAGTTTGAGCCGACGCTCGCCCAGCACGACTCGCACCTCGAGCTGCGACTGCCGACGCGCTCGATCGACACCGTCTGCGATCCGGTCCGGGTCGCCCAGATCATGCGAATCCTGATCGACAACGCACTCGTGCACACGTCCTCGGGCACCCGGATCCTCGTGACCGCGACCCATGACAACGGCAACATCCGGCTGGCCGTGCGCGACAACGGCGAGGGGGGCATCGACCCGCAGGCGATCTCGCGGATCTTCGAGCCGTTCTACACCGCCGACGACGCCCAGGGCTCGGGCCTGGGACTCGCGATCGCCTCAGAGCTCGCCGAGCGAATGGAGGGCCGGCTCTGGGTGGTGTCGATGCCCGGCGATACGACGTTCACGCTCGAGCTGCCGGGAGACGAGCGCGCGGGCGGGCCTACGGCTCGTCCACCCAGTAGCCAACCTGCCCATCAGCGCGTTTGAGCATCACGTGGTCGGCCTTGTTGCCGGGCCACACGGCGATCTTGTCGCTGTCGGGGTAGACGGAGACCGCCGGCTCGGCGGCGCTCGAGAACATCAGCACGCGGGCCGTCTGGTCACCGCTGCTCGAGACCTTGTGGGCTCCCGCCGGTCCCTTTTCAAAGCACATCAACCCGCCGCGATCGAGCTGCCTGTCGCCGTCGGGCACACGCACGGACACAGCGCCTTCGAGCACGAGCAGCCACTCCTCCACGTACTCGTAGTGGTACGGGCACAGGCTCTGGCCGGCTGGGATCTCGAACAGCCGCACCGACAGCTCCTTGCCGCCGGCTTGGCGCCCGACCTCGGCGACGGCGGCGTTGTACCCAGCCGGGTCGGACTCGTCATATTCGTACTGCGCGTTGAACACGTTGACATCGGTCATTTCGCGATGTTTGCAGAATGGGGTGTGTGAACCCGTCGACCGATCCGGCCGCCGTCGGAGCCGAGCTCGTGCTCGAGCTCGCGCAGCGCCTGCGCGAGACGGTGCTCCCCGAGCTCGGCTCGCACGCCGGGCGGGCACAGGCCGGCGGCGGCGCCGGTGGCGACGTGACGTTCGCCATCGACGAGCTCGCCGAGTCGATGCTTGAGGAGTTCATCTCCCAGCGCGCACCGCGGCTCGCGTTCTACTCCGAGGACCGTGGGCTCGTGGCCCCCGGCGACGCGACCGAGGTGCTGGTCGTCGACCCGATCGATGGAACCCGGCCGGCGATGGCCGGGCTCGAGTCCGCGTGCGCGGCCGTCGCGCTCGCGCCGCTAGGCGACGGAGCACCGACGATGGCCGACCTGCGGGTCGGCTGCGTGATCGAGATCAAGTCCGGCGACTGGTACCTGGCCGAGAAGGGCCTCGGGGTCCGCTCGACGCGGCCGGTGTCGCTGAGCGACGGGACCGACATCAGCCGGATGTTCTGGGGCTACGGGTTTCGCGGCCGGCCGGCGCGAGCGTCGGTCGAGGTCCTGGGCGACCTGATCGATGCGTCGTCGGTCGGCGGCGGCACATTCGAGCTCGGCTCGCAGTGCTTCGTGATGACCCGTCTGATCACCGGCCAGCTCGACGCGGTGATCGAGGTCGGGTCGAGGATCGTCGACGACGTGCCGGGGATGCGGGCCGAGTTTGAGCGGATCGGCCGGGGCCAGGTGCTCAACAACTCGCCGTATGACCTGGCGGCGCCATGGCTGTGCCTGCGCGAGGCCGGCGGGGTCGTCACCGACGGGTGGGGCGAACCGCTCGACCGCCACCGGCTGCTCGGCTCGGGGCACGAATTTCAGATGTCGTCGATCTCGGCTTGCAATCCGGAGCTGCACGCACAGCTGGTCGAAGCGATCGACGCAGGGGTCGCCCGGCTGCAAGCGATGTACGGGTGAGGCTTGACCGCCGGGGCCGCGCCTCGCGGGTCGCTATCGTGCTGGCGCGCCGGCAATCGGACCGGTACCGATGCTTCAGCCAGTACTCCTAGCCCGCAAGACGCTGTCTGACTACGCCAGCATCGTTGGCCGGCCCTTGGTCGACGAGATCCTGAGTCGGGCCGAGTCGCTGCGCGGTAAGCGGGTTCTGCACGTGTCGGCGACCGCGTTCGGAGGCGGCGTGTCGGAGATCCTCTACACGCTCGTCCCGCTGATGGTCGACGTCGGTCTTGAGTGCGAGTGGCACGTGATCTACGGCCGCGAGGAGTTCTTCAACGCGACCAAGGTCATGCACAACGCGCTCCAGGGCAGCGCCCAGGACCTGACCGACGAGCAGTGGGCGACGTGGCTGGAATACAACGAGATCAACGCGCGCGAGCTGTCGGAAGGCTGGGACGTCTGCATCATCCACGACCCCCAGCCCGCGGCGCTCGCCTCGCTGGTGCCAGACAAGTCGCGCCGGTGGGTGTGGCGCTGTCACATCGACCTCTCGGCCCCAAACGCGGCCACGCTGGGGCGGCTGCTGCCGTATCTGGATCCGTACCCGGCGGCCGTGTTCCACATGCCCCAGTACGTGCCGGACACGATGAACGGCCGCGCGCACATCGTGCCGCCGGCGATCGATCCGCTCGCACCCAAGAACATGGCTTTCTCCCCCGAGGATGCGGTCTACATCTGCGACCAGTTCGGGATCGACGTTGACCGTCCGCTGATGACCCAGGTGTCGCGGTTCGATCCCTGGAAGGACCCGCTCGGCGTGATCGACGCCTACCGGATCGTCAAGGCCGAGATGCCCGACGTGCAGCTGGCGCTGGTCGGATCGATGGCGACCGACGATCCCGAAGGCTGGGACTTCTTCAACGCGACGATCGCCCACGCCGATGGCGACCCCGACATCCACATCCTCAACAACCTCAACAACGTCGGCGCAATCGAGGTCAACGCCTTCCAATCCCACAGCGACGTCGTGATCCAGAAGTCCACGCGCGAGGGCTTCGGTCTGACGGTCACCGAGGCGATCTGGAAGGCGCGGCCGTTCATCGGCGGTGCCGTCGGCGGCATCCCGCTGCAGGTCTCAGACGGCGAGACGGGCTTCCTGGTCGACAGCGTCGAGGAGTGCGCGCAGCGGGCGCTCGAGATCCTGCGCGACCCCGGTTTGGGCAAGCGGCTGGGCCGCGCGGGCAAAGAGGATGTGCGCCGCCGCTTCCTGACACCGAGATTGCTTCGCGACTGGCTTGCGCTTTTCGAGACACTAGGGGTCTGATGGCGGAACCATCACTGGTCCTCGTGTCGAACAGAGGCCCGGTCACATTCGGTCCCGACGGAGAGATCCGCCGCGGGACGGGAGGTCTTGTGACCGCGCTGATCGGCCTCGCGTCCCATCGCGAGGTCACGTGGGTCGCATCGGCGATGAGCGACGAGGACGTCGCCGTGTCCGAACGCAACGACGGGCAGCCGTTCACTGTCCACACGCCCGACGGCGGCGACTACCTCGTGAAGCTGGTCACCTCGGACCCCGACGCCTACGACCGCTTCTACAACATCACCGCCAACCCGATGCTGTGGTTCATCCAGCACTACCTCTGGGATCTCTCCAACGCGCCCGACATCCGCCGAAACGAGACCGAGGCGTTCGAGTTCGGCTACAACGCCGTCAACGAGGACCTAGCGCGGGCAGTGGTCGAGGAGATCGAGGGGATCGAGAAACCGGTGGTGATGGTCCACGACTACCACCTCTACACGCTCCCGGGCCTGCTGCGCCGCGCGCGGCCCGACGTGTTCCTACACCACTTCGTCCACATCCCCTGGAGCCAGTCGGACTCGTGGCGCGTGCTGCCGTCGATGATGCGCGAGGACATCTACCACGGGATCCTGTCCAACGACATCATCGGCTTCCACACGCGCTCCTACCGGCGCAACTTCCTGCAGTGCTGCGAGGACCTGCTCGACCTCGAGGTCGATCACGAGGGTGGGGTCGTCCACTTCGACGGGCGCGAGGTATGGGTTCGCGCATACCCGCTGCCGATCGACCCGAAGGCCGTGCAGGCGGTCGCCCGGCGCGAGCGCGTCACCGAATTCGAGCAGGAGCTGCTGCGCCGGCGGCGCGATCACCTGATCCTGCGCGTCGACCGCGCCGACCTTTCCAAGAACGTGCTGCGCGGGTTCAACGCGTTTGACGTGTTCCTCGATCAGCACCCCGAGTTCCACGAGAAGATCACGTTCATCGCCCAGCTGATGCCGTCGCGAACCGACGTGCCCGAGTACGCCGAGTACCTCGAGCGGATCGAGGCCAACGTCGCCGTCGTCAACCACCGCCACGGCTCGCCGGACTGGATGCCGATCCAGCTCAAGCTCCGCGACGACCTCGAGGAGGCGGTCGCCGCCTACAAGCACTACGACGTGCTGATGGTCAACGCGATGTTCGACGGCATGAACCTCGTCGCCAAGGAGGGGCCGATGGTCAACGAGCACAACGGTGTCTCGATCCTGTCGGAGAACACCGGCGCCCACGAGGAGCTCGGCGAGTACGCGCTGTCGGTCAACCCGTTCGACATCCAGGAACTCGCCGACTCGATCCACGCGGCGCTGACGATGGAGCAGGACGAGCGCGGGCGACGGCTCGAGGGCCTGAAGTCGATCATCACGTCGCGCAATCCAGGGGACTGGATCGACGAGCAGCTGGCGGATATCAGGCGCAAGGAAGCGGCGGGGTAGGGGTTCGGGGGGGCGGAAACGTCCCATTGAAGGACGGGCCGTAGTCGAGCGGGACGAAACCGCTCTGAGGGAACGGAAACATCCCGACCAACGGTTTCGCGGGCTTCGCTGGGATGTTTTCGGAGCGCGTCGTGTGCAAACGTCCCCCCGGAGGCGCTGTGCGGCTTCCCCGGGACGTTGGCTCCCGTGAACGGAGCGAACGTCCCAAGCGACCGCTCCCGCACCCTTCAACGGGACGTTTGCCGTCCCGCCCGCAGAAGCCGCGCCCCGCGACCCTCCCCGACTCCGCCCCGCCCGGCGCCGCCCAGCAACCCCGCTCAGTGAAACGTCTTACCCGCGCCGAGCATCCCGATGTACATCGAGATCCGTTTCGCCCGGGCGTCGGGCTTCTTGACGTGGTGCAGCCGGTATAGGAACGCGTAGCGGTTGGCGCCCTTCAGGGTCGCGAAGAACTCCGCGGCGGCGGGGTCGGCGTCGAGCGCTTGTTGGAAGTCATCGGGCACGGTGGCACGGCTTTGGGGCTCGTACGCGTCGTCGATCCGGCCGTCGCGCTTGGCGGCCTCGAACTGCTCGAGGCCGGCGGGCATCATCCGGCCCGCGGCGATCAGCTCGAGCGCCTTGTCGCGGTTGACCTGCGACCACTTGCTGCGCGGACCGCGGGGCGTGAACCGCTGAAGCCAGTGGTGCTCGTCGTGGCCGGCCTTCTGGCCGTCGATCCAGCCGTACCGGATCGCCTCCTCGAGCGCCTGGGGGTGGTTGACGGTGGGCGTCGGCGCGCCCTTCTTGGCGATCTTCACCCATACCCCCGGCGAGGACGTGTGGTGCTCGTGCAGCCACCGCTCCCACGCCTCGGGGTCGCGGAACTCGATCGTCGGAAGGTCGGACTTGGGGCTCATCGTGACTCAGACTTGGGGTTCCTCGGGACGCGAAACCGCGCGCTGGCGCCAGGCGCGGGCGGCCCGACATCCGAGGGTACGCGGCCGATCACCCGCCATACGATCACCCGCTATAGTCGGCCGCCGCCCGAGAGGCGACTTTGTCATGGCCAAAGATCCGATCATTTACGACCTCGTTCTGCTGCTCTCCAACACCGTCGACGACGAGCGCAAGCAGCAGATCCTCACCAACGTCCAGGCAGCGATCGAGCGCGGCGACGGCTCGGTGTCGCGCAGCGACGAGTGGGGCACGCGGCCGCTTCCCTACCGGATCGACCACCAGCACGAGGCCGACTACCGACTGCTGCAGTTCAGCTCGCCGCCGACGCTGATCGAGTCGCTCTCGCACGACCTGGGGATCACTGACGGCGTGCTGCGTCATCGGATCATCAAGAACCTGCCCGGGACCCCGCCGGCGCCGGACTCGCCGCCACCGGTGGTCGTCCAGGCCGTCGCTGAGCCCGCCGGCGCCGCCGCGGCATCGGCCGCGTCGGCCGCGTCGGACTCCTAGGGCTTTCGTCCCCCGCAGAGCGCTCGCGCTCGCGGCCCCCCGCGGGGCCCGACCTGCAACGCCTTCGTGACGCCCCGCGACGAGTTCGCTACGTGGATGAAACGTTTCGGTCCATTTTCCGTGGAGGACCGAGATTGCCGCCTGACCCGCGCCTAGACTCGACTCCAGCTTTCAAATGCTTCGTGGAAAGGAGCTTCAATGGCAGGCGACATCAACCGGGTAGTTCTGACCGGCAGGCTGACGAAGGACCCGGAGCTTCGCTCGATGCCCAACAGCGACTCGTCGGTGTGCAGCTTGCGGATCGCTAGCAACGGCCGGCGGCGCAATTCGGACACCGGACAGTGGGAGGACATGCCCAACTACTTCGACGTCACGGTCTGGGGTCAGCAGGGCGAGAACTGCCAGCGCTACCTCGCAAAGGGCCGTGCGGTCGCGATCGACGGACGGCTGCGGTTCCGCGAGTGGACCTCCAACGAGGGACAAAAGCGCAACGCAGTGGATATCATCGCTGAGTCCGTGCAATTCCTTGGCGGGCGCGACGACGCCGGCAACGGTAACGGGAACGGCTTTTCGAGCAGCGCACGCGCGACCGAAAGCGACGTTCCGATCGACACCGGCGATTTCGAGAGCGCTCCCGTGGGTGCCGCGGCAGGCGACGACGACATTCCGTTCTAAGTCGCCGGATCGAAGGCAAAGAATTCCGAGTTAGGTGATAAACGGTGGCAAAGCAACGTAGACGGCCGGCTCGCCGGCGCGACAGGAAGGGTGGACTGACCTCCACTCGTCGGAAGCCATGCCCGTACTGCCGCGACAAGGTGGAGCAGGTCGACTACAAGGACATCTCCGCGCTTCGGAGGTTCATCTCCGAGCGCGGCAAGATTCGTTCGCGCCGGATCACCGGCGCATGCCGTCGCCACCAGAGCCAGGTCGCGCGCGCTGTCAAGCGCGCGCGAGAGCTGGCGCTGCTGCCGTACGTGGCCGAGGGCGGAAACGACCGCGGCGAGCGGGGCGAGCGCGGCGGTCGCGGCGGTCGCGACTCCGACAGGTAGAGGCGGCGATGCCCCAGGCGATCCTTCTCCAGGACGTGGAGACGCTCGGCGAGCGCGGCACGGTTGTCGACGTGTCGGCCGGCTACTTGCGCAACTACCTGCTCCCCCGCAAGCTGGCCGAGCCCGCGACCACGGGCTCGATCCAGGCGGCCACGCGCCGTCGCGAGGCGGCGGAGCGGGCGGTCAGGGACGCCGAGGACCGCGCTCGCGAGAACGCGGCGCTGCTCGGGCGCACGGTGCTGACGATCACTCAGCAGGCGGGCGACGACGGCCGGCTGTTCGGCTCGGTGACCACCCAGGACATCGCCGAGGCGATCCGCGACGCTCGCGGGATCAAGGTCGATCGCCGCAAGGTCCACCTCGAGGAGCCGATCCGCCACACGGGCACGTACATGGTTGTGGTTGAGGTGACCGACGAAGTGACCGCGACCGTCAAAACCATGGTCGTCGCCGGCTAGCAGCCGGCACGCGGGCGAAAAAACTTCTCGGGTCTTTGCGGCTTCGCGCATCGCGTTGCCGCCTGCCTCAGACCTAGACTCGAACGCCGCCATGAGCGCCGTCCAGACGATCGCGGTTCCCCCGCACAACCTCGAGGCCGAGAAGTCGGTTCTCGGTGCCGTGCTGCTCGACGAGCGGCATCTGTTCGCGCTGCTGGTTGAGGAGCACCTGCGACCCGAGCACTTCTACCGCGACCAGCACGGAGCGGTGTTCGCAGCGATGATCACGCTGCACGAGAGCGACGGAAAGATCGACCCGCTGACGATCGCCGAGGCGCTGCGCGAACACGGCAAGCTCGACGAGGTCGGTGGGCCGCAGGCGATCGACGAGCTCGCCGGGTGGGTCCCGGCCGCGGGCCATGCTCGCGAGTACGGACGGATCGTCCGCGACAACGCGCAGATGCGCGCGCTGCTGACAACGTCGTATGAGATCCAGGCGAGTGTGATGTCGCGCGAGGCGCCGGCGCGCGACCTGGTCGAGCGCGCCGAGCGTTCGGTACTCGAGGTCGCCCACGACGATCGCCAGAAGCGGATCCGGTCGATCGCCGATGTGCTCGACGAGGAAACCGAGAAGCTGCACCGGCTGTCGGTCGCCAAATCGCCGCTGACGGGAACGCCCTCGGGCTTCAAGGACATCGACGAGAAGACCGGCGGTTTTCAACCGGGCAACCTGATCATCATCGCCGCACGGCCTTCGATGGGAAAGTCGGCTCTGGTCGCGAACGTCGCCGAGAACGCGGCACTCGCCGGCAATCCGGTCGTTCTGTTCTCGCTGGAGATGTCCGAGTCTGAGCTCGCACAGCGGTTCGTCGCGTCCCAAGCGCGGATCAAGGGCGACGACCTGCGACGCGGGCGGGTCGCCGAGCAGCGCTGGCCGAAGATCCTCGAGGCCTGCCAGCGGCTGTCGCAGGCGCCGCTGTACGTCGACGACTCCAGCGACACCGGCGTACTCGAGGTGCGGGCGAAGGCGCGGCGGCTGCATCACCAGACCGAGGGTGGCCTCGGGTTGGTGATCGTCGACTACCTGCAGCTCATGCGCCACGAGGGGCGCATGGACAGCCGGGTCGAGCAGGTCGGCCAGATCTCACGTGGGCTCAAGGGGCTCGCCCGCGAGCTCAACGTCCCGGTGATCGCGCTCTCACAGCTGAGCCGTGCGGTCGAGCAGCGCGGTGGCGAGAAGAAGCCGATCCTGTCGGACCTGCGTGAATCTGGAGCGATCGAGCAGGACGCCGACGTGGTCATGTTCATCTACCGCGAGGAGTACTACGACAAGGACTCCGAGCGCCCCGGCGAGGCCGACATCATCATCGCCAAGCACCGCAACGGGCCCGTCGGCGAGGTCGTGCTCACCTTCCAGAGCGAGTACCCGAAGTTCATGAACTACGCCGGCGATCGGTTCTCGCAGTGAGCCGCAGCGGTCCGGTAACCCGGAACCGCAGCGGTCCGCGCCCGGACAGCGAGGGTTGGGCATGAGCGATCGCTGCCAGTTCGGCGTCTGTGACGGCTCCGGGTTCGTGTTCGACGAGGAGTCCAACACGGCGTACGACTGCCGCTGCCGCGCCGGACGGATCGTGACGGCAAAGGCGCGCAGCTTGTCGGCGGTGATTCCGCGGCGCTACCGCGACGTCGCGTTCGATCGCTGGCCGGTGACCGAGATCGATCAACCGATCGTGTCGGCGACCCGCGACTACACAAAGAGGATCGACTCGCACCTCGATGCGGGCCGCGGGCTGTGGTTCATGGGCCAAGTCGGGACCGGCAAGACGACGCTGGCGATGCTCGTCTCCAAGGCGGCACTCGACGCAGGACGGTCGGTCGCGATCTACTCGCTGCCACGGCTGCTCAACGAGATCCGCGACACGCATCGTGCCGAGCGTTCGCACGTCAACCTGCTCGACCGGCTGACGGCGGTCGACCTGCTGCATGTCGACGACGTCGGCGCCGAGCGCACGACCGACTGGGTGCTCGAGGAGCTCTACTCGATCGTCAACGCTCGCTACGAGGACGAGCGGTCGATGGTGATCACGACCAACATTCTCGACCGCGAGGCGCTGTGCGAGCAGATCAGCGAGCGAACGGTCTCGCGCCTGACCGAGATGTGCGATCAGCTGCCGCTGGGCGGCGACGACAAGCGCACCGTACTGCGCTCGGCCTGATCGACCCACTCCTCGCTGACCTCGCGCAGCACGGTCAGCATCGCGGCGACGGCCGGCGAGCGGTAGCCGACGGGCATCGCAGCGAAGATCGGGCGGATCGGCGCGTCCGAGGCGAGCTCGCGAACGGTCACATCGTCGCGAACCTGCCGCGCCACCATGTCGGGGATCAGGGCGACGCCGACGCCGGCTGCAACGAACCCGAGGATCGCGGGATAGTCATCGTTCTGGAAGGCGATCCGCGGCTCGAACCCGGCCTCGTGACACGCGCGCAGAAACAGCCGCGAGTCGGGGCAGTGGGTCGTCGTCGCGAGCATCCACGGCTCGCTGGCGAAGTCCGAGAGCTCGAGCGGGAACTCGTCGGCGAGCGGATGGCCGGCCGGTAGCGCCACGCACATCGGGTCATCGAACAGATGCACAAGCTCGATATCGCCGGGCCCGTCGCCGCCCGACACGACCAGGCAGCCGTCGTCGCCGGGGTACGCGCCCTGCGGGTCATGCGAGATCGCCATGTCGAGCTCGCCGGCGCGCAGCTTCGGGAGCGAGTCGACCGGGTCTGCGATCACGACACCGAGCTCGACCTCGGGGTAGAGCTCGCGAAATCGCGCGATCGCGAGCGGCACGATCGACGCGGCCGCCGACGCGAACGACGCGATCCGCAGGCTGCCGCCCTCGAGCCCGGTGAGCGCCTGCAGCTCGAGCTCGATGTCCTGCAGTCGCGCGAGGATCACCGTCCCGCGATCGACGAGCAGCTGCCCGGCGTCGGTCAGCACGACGCCCTGAGGCACGCGCCGGACGAGCAGCGTCCCGGTCTCGGCCTCGAGCGTTGCGATCTGCCTCGACACCGCCGGCTGCGTGTAGCCGAGCGCGTTCGCCGCGCCGGAGAACGAGCCGCTGCGAGCGACCTCGCACAGGACCTTCAGGCGGCGCACGTCAAGCATGACCAGAAGTTATACCTCATCAAGCAAAGCCTTATTTGCTTTTATGGCGCGAACGGGTCAAATTTGTTCAGACGATGAAGACCTCGACCCTGGCAACGATCACGATCAGGTCCGCCTACGCGGACGATCAAGCGTCGCTGAGCCGCTTGGCGGCGCTCGACAGCGCGGCCGGCGTCCCCGGGGGCGCGCTGCTGCTGGCCGAGGTCGACGAGCAGCTGCGCGCTGCGCTCTCCCTCACTGACGGCTCGGTGATCGCCGACCCGTTCTTTGCGACCGTTGACCTGGTTGCGCTGCTGCGCACCCGCGCCACCGCGATCGCCGGCCCGAACGCGGCGCGGCTGCGTCGGCGGGCTCGTGCTCACCGCCCGCGCCGGTTCGTGCTGACCGGCTGAATCCGGCTGCGGGGCTTGCCCCCGGGCGTCGCCTGATGGATTATCGGTGGCGACGGCAACGAACCCGGAGGAAGTCAGATGAGCACAGCTTCGACGCGGGCGGCGATCACCGGCCATGAAGACGAGCAGGTCCAACGCGCAAACTCCTCGGGTCGGATGCCGGTCGCGTTCGTCCACGGACTGTGGCTGCTGCCCAGCAGCTGGGACCGGTGGGCGGAGCTGTTTGAGGAGGCCGGCTACTCGGCGGTCGAGCCCGGCTGGCCCGACGACCCGGACACCGTCGCCGAGGCCAAGGAGCACCCCGAGGTGTTCGCAGGCAAGACGATCGGCCAGATCGCCGATCACATCCAGGGCGTGATCGAGCGACTCGACCGCACGCCGGTGGTGATCGGCCACTCGTTCGGCGGGCTGCTCACCCAGATCCTCGCCGGGCGGGGGCTAGCCGCGGCCTCGGTCGCGATCAGCCCGGCGCCGTTCCGCGGCGTTCTCCCGCTTCCGATCTCGGCGCTGAGGTCCGGCAAGCCGGTGCTCGAGAACCCGGCCAACCGCCACCGTGCGATCCCGCTGACCTACGACCAGTTTCGCTACGCGTTCGCCAACGCCGTCAGCGAGGACGAAGCCAAGCAGCTGTATGAGAGCTACTCGGTGCCGGGCTCGGGCGAGCCGATCTTCCAGGCAGCTGCGGCCAACTTCAACCCGTGGACCGAGGCGAAGGTCGACAGCAAGAACCCCGAGCGCGGCCCGCTGCTGATCATCTCGGCCGACCAGGATCACACCGTCCCGTGGGCGATCGCCAACGCGTCGTTCAAGCGCCAGCAGAAGAACGAGGCGGTCACGGAGATCGTCAAGCTCGAGGGTCGCGGCCACGCGCTGACGATCGACAGCGGCTGGCGCGAGGTCGCCGACACCGCGCTGCAGTTCGTCTCGAGGTTCGCGCCGGCCGGGGGCAAGTGATGTCCCCCGTTTCGCGCGGGTTCCTGGGTCGCCGGCGTCCGGTCGCCGACCCCTCACGGATTCCCCCCGGGCAGTACATGACCACGGACTTCCCGGTGCTGTCCGCGGGCCCGACGCCGCACACGCCGCTGGAGGACTGGAGCTTCACGATCCAGGGCGAGGTCGGCGAGCCGGTGTCGTGGCCATGGGCGGAGTTCCTCGACCTCCCATCGGAGACGATCACAGTCGACATCCACTGCGTGACGAAGTGGTCAAAGCTCGACACGAGTTGGAGAGGCGTGTCGGTCGACACGCTGTTGGACCGCGTCGAGACGTCGGCGGAGTGGCTGACGGCTTGGTCGGATGGCGGCTACACGACGAACCTCGCGCTCGAGGACGTGACCGGCGGCAGGGCGTGGGTCGCCTACGAATACGGCGGCGACCAGCTCGAGGCAGAGCACGGCGGCCCGGCGCGGCTGCTGGTACCGCATCTGTACTTCTGGAAGAGTGCGAAGTGGGTGCGCGGGCTGGTGCTCACGCACGACGACGAGCCGGGGTTCTGGGAGAACTACGGCTACCACAACCACGGCGATCCATGGCTCGAGCAGCGCTACCAAGGAGACTGAGCTGGCAGCAAGCGACCGTGGTCGAGCTCGTTGAGGAGACGGCGCGAACTACGAGCCTGCTGCTCAAGCCGGCCGACTGGGTCGGTCATCAGGCCGGCCAGCACGTCGACGTGCGGCTGACCGCCGAGGACGGCTACCAAGCGCAGCGCAGCTACTCGATCGCCTCCGGGCCAGAGGACGAGCACCTGGTCCTGACAGTCGAGCGCCTGGACGACGGAGAGGTCTCCCCGTACCTGGTTGGCGAGCTCCGTGCGGGTGACGAGCTCGAGCTCCGCGGTCCGATCGGCGGCTACTTCGTGTGGACCCAGGCGCTCGGCGGGCCCCTCCTGCTGGTGGCTGGCGGGTCCGGGATCGTCCCGTTTCGCTCGGTGCTGCGCCACCGCGCTGCGGTCGGCAGCGACGTCCCGACGCGGCTTCTGTACTCGGCCCGGTCGCTTGACGACGTGATCTACCGCGATGAGCTCACGCGACTGGACGCGGCCGCAGACGGACTCGAGACCCGCTACGCGCTCACGCGCGAATGGCCGGCCGATTGGGACGGGCACCGTGGCCGCATCGACCGCGAGCTGCTCGACGAGGTCGCATGGCCGGCGCAGCAAACCGGCCTGACCTACATCTGTGGACCGAGTGGGTTCGTCGAAGCCGCGGCGGCCACGCTCGTCGACGCCGGCCACGATCCGGGGCGGATCCGGACCGAGCGATTCGGACCGACGGGGCAGTGATGGAGCCGCTTGACGGAAACGCGATCGCAGGCGACCTGTTCGAGTACTTCGGCACGGAGATGACGACCGCGGTCGGCACCTGCGCCCGATGCGGCGCCAGCGGGCCGATCGCGGAGCTGCGCGTGTACCTGCGCGCGCCCGGCTGTGTGGCCCGATGCCCGCGGTGTGACAACGTCACGATGGTGATCGTCAGCGTGCACGGGAGCGCCAGGATCGACCTGGCAGGCTTCCATCTGCAGCCCACATGAGCAAGCGCCAGCGGCTGGCGCTGGTGGCGGCGATCCTCGGCTCGGGGGTCGCGACGATCGACGGCTCGATCGTGAACGTTGCGCTACCTGCGATCGAGAAGGATCTCGGCGGCGGGCTCGCAGCGCAACAGTGGATCTCCAACATCTACCTGCTGACGCTCGGGTCGTTCATCCTGATCGGCGGCTCGCTCGGAGACATCTACGGAGAGCGCCGCGTGTTCTCGATCGGCGTCGCGGCGTTCGGGGTGTTCTCGGTCGTCTGCGCGATCGCGCCGACGATCGGGGTACTGCTCGCGGCCCGCGCGCTGCAGGGCATGGCCGGCGCGCTGCTGGTGCCGAGCTCGCTCGCGGTGATCGTGAGCGCATTTGCGCCGCAGCAGCGCGGCGCCGCGATCGGGGCGTGGACCGCGTGGGGCGGGATCGCCTCGATCGTCGGTCCGCTCGCCGGCGGGTGGATCGTCGACAACGCCTCGTGGCGGTGGATCTTCGCGATCAACATCCCGCTCGTAATCGGGACGCTGGTGCTGGTCCGGGTGGCGGTGCCGTCGAGCACGCGCGCGATCAAGCGTCCTGTCGACTACCTTGGTGCCGGGCTATGCGTCCTCGGGCTCGCCGGCGTCGTGTTCGCGTTCGTCGAGCAGCCGCACTACGGCTGGGGGAGCCCGAAGATCTACGGGCCGCTGATCCTCGGTGCCGCTTCGCTCGTCGCGTTCGTGCAATACGAGCGGCGCGCCGATCACCCGATGGTGAAGCTCGAGCTGTTCAAGCGCCGTAACTTCTCGGTCGGCAACGTGGAGACGCTGACGATGTATGCCGGCCTCTCGATCATGTTCTTCTTCCTCGTGATCTTCCTCCAGGAGGTCGCCGGCTACAGCGCGATCCGCAGCGGGCTGACGACGCTGCCGGTGACGATCATCATGTTCGCGCTGTCGCGCCGGTTCGGGGCGCTCGCTGACCGCTATGGGCCGAGGGTGTTCATGGGCGGTGGCCCGCTGATCGCGTCCTGCGGCATCCTGCTGCTGCTTCGCACCGGCCTGCACACGTCGTTCCTCGGCGACCTGCTGCCGGCGCTCGTCGTGTTCGGGATCGGGCTGTCGATGACCGTTGCGCCGCTGACCGCCACGGTGCTCGCCGACGCCGACGAGAGCGATGCCGGCATCGCTTCGGCGATCAACAACGCGATCGCACGGATCGCGGGGCTGGTCGGCGTGTCTGTGATGGGCGTGGTTGTCTCGAGCGCGCTCGTCGGCGACTCGTTCGCGCCCAACGCCGACTCGGTTCACGCGTTTCACCTGGTGATCGCCTGCTGCGCGGCCCTGGTTGCCGCGGGCGGGGTCGTGGGCGCGCTCGGGATCGTCAATTCGAGCAAGGCGCTCGAGGCGGAGTCCTGTGTGGGCGGCCAGCTCGTCGGGCACGAGCGGCGATCGGTCGACTGTGGCGACCGTCCCGCGGCGCCGGTCAGCCGGGTCGCGGCCCAGCGCACCTGATCGCCCGCCGTCCCCCGTACACTCAAACTCGATGCCCGGAATCGTGCTAGTCGGCGCCCAGTGGGGCGACGAAGGCAAGGGAAAGGTCACGGACCTGCTCGCGGACCGGGCCGACGCGATCGTGCGCTTTCAGGGAGGCAACAACGCCGGTCACACGATCGTGCGCGACGGCCAGACGTGGAAGCTGCACCTGATCCCGTCGGGGATCCTGCACCCCGGCACGCTGTGCGTGATCGGCAACGGCGTCGTCGTCGACCCGAAGGTGCTGACCGACGAGCTCGACGAGCTGCGCCGGCGCCGCGTCGACACGACCTCGCTGCGGATCTCGGCCAACGCGCATCTGATCATGCCCTACCACCTGATGCTCGACGACGCGGGCGAGGCGAAGCTCGGCAAGCTGCAGATCGGCACCACCCGCCGTGGGATCGGGCCGTGTTACGCCGACAAGGCGTCGCGCCTGGGGATCCGGGTGCAGGACCTGCTCGACGAGAAGATCCTGAAGAAGAAGATCGCCGCCGCGCTCGAGCCCAAGCGCCTGTCGCTGCGGCCGTTCGCCAAGGACCCGCGGCTGGACCTGCAGACGATCACCGAGGAGTACCTGACCTTCGGCCACCGGCTGGAGCCGTACATCGCTGACACGATCCGACTCGTCCATGAGCGGCTCCAGGCCGGCCAGATCGTCGTATTCGAGGGCGCGCAGGGCGCGCTGCTGGACATCGATCACGGCACGTATCCGTTCGTCACCTCGTCTAACCCGGTCGCGGGCGCGGCTTGCATCGGCGCCGGCGTCGGCCCCAAGGACATCGACGAGGTGTGGGGCGTCGCCAAGGCCTACAGCACCCGCGTGGGCTCGGGCCCGTTCCCGACCGAGCTCGACGGACCACTCGCCGATGAGATCCGCGAGCAGGGCGCCGAGTACGGGACGACGACCGGGCGCGCCCGGCGCGTCGGCTGGCTGGACCTCGTCGCGCTGCGCTACGCCGCACAGATCAACTCGCTGACGGCGCTGGCGATCACCAAGCTCGACGTGCTCTCCGGTCACGACCGGCTGAAGGTCTGCACCCGCTACCGGGGCGCCGAGGGCGCCGAGTTCGATCACTTCCCCTACCACCAGACGGTGTTGCACCACGCGTCGGGCGAGTACGA
Source organism: Solirubrobacteraceae bacterium (assembly GCA_036490775.1). Classification (GTDB taxonomy): domain Bacteria; phylum Actinomycetota; class Thermoleophilia; order Solirubrobacterales; family Solirubrobacteraceae; genus Palsa-465. The sequence goes on from DASXDD010000028.1 coordinate 64,789, forward strand.
GGAGCTGCCCGGCTGGAGCGAGGACCTGACCGAGTGCCGCGAGGAGTCCGAGCTGCCCGTCACCGCGCGCGACTATCTGCAGTATGTGTCGGAGTTCGTCGGCGTGCCGATCGCGCTGATCAGCGTCGGCCCGGGCACCGACCAGGTGATCTGGACGCACGCCAGCGAGGGCCTTTCGCCGGCCCCCGCGGCCGCCGGCTAGGCAGCGGTCACGGCGGGCACGGCCGCGATGGCTGGGGGCGCGACGACGCCCGTCAGCGGACGGCGCAGCAGCAGCCCGCCGATAATCGCGACGAACGCACCGGCGATTGCGAGCGTCGCGGACACGCCGACCGCTGCAACCAGCGGGCCGGCCACCAGCGACCCGACGACGATCCCGCCGATTGACGCCGGCAGGACGAACCCGTAGGCACGGGCGAGCACGCTGTCGTCGAGCATCCGGCCAAGCGCCGTGTCGGACAGCACCTCGCCGACGACCGAGCCAAGCCCGCCGATCACCGCGAGCACGACCGCGGCGGCGAGCGAGTGGACCGCACCGAGCCCGGCGACCGCGACGGCCACAAGACCGAGCGCGACGATCAGCAGCTCTCGCCAGCGCGACGGGGCGTCGAGCTTGCCGGCGACGACCGCTCCGACGACCCCACCGACCCCGAACCCCCCGAGCAGCAGCCCGTAGCCACCGGCGCCGGCTCCGACTCGGCGGCCGACGAGCACGAGCGTGACCGTCAGGATTCCGTAGACGCCGCTGCAGAGGACGTCGGCGGCGACGAGCCGGAGCGCGGCGGGGGCGCCGCGCAGCGCGTCGACGCCGCCTCGCAGCTCGGCGAGCAGCCCGGAGCCCTCGGCTTCGTCGTGACGCGCCGGCGCGAACGCGGGGCTCGAGCCGATCGCCGTGACCGCGACTGCCGATGCGATGAAGCTGACCGCGTTCAGCGCGATCACGAGCGCCGGCGAGGAGATCGCCAGCAGCAGCGCCCCGAGCGCCGGGCCGGCGACGATCGACGCCTGCCCGATGCCGCTGCGCAGCGCGTTGGCGCGCTGGAGCTCTGAATCGGCGACAAGCCGCGGCGTGCAGGCCGCGACGCACGGCGGCTGCACGATCCCGACTGCGGTTGCGGCGGCCGCCAGCAGCGGCGCGAGCAGCACGGTCATCGAGGTCGCGGCGACGACTGCAAGCGCGACCATCAGCCCGGCGCGGATCAGGTCCGACGCGACGATCAGCCGCCGGCGGTCGACGCGGTCGGCGAGCACGCCGGCGAGCGGGCCGAGGACCACGACCGGTGCGACGCGCGCGGCGGTCGTCGCCGCGACCCAGCCGGCCGATCCGGTCCGCATGTACACGAACGCGAGCAGCGCGACGTTGTAGAGCCAGTCGCCACACGATGAGACGGCGAGGCTCGCGAGCAGCAGGTGAAACGGGCGGTCGCCGGGGAGGCGACGAGGCTTGGTGATGGTGTGTGAGCGCATGCCCATAGCCTGCGCGTAAGGCACCCCGCTCCGCATCGGGCGCCAGCCCAGTCTTAGCCCCGCCGGCTACCTCAGATTTGACCTCCCGCGCGCGTCCGGGGTGCCTTAGTGCCTCAGACGGGGCTCAGACACGGCTCAGAGCCGGCTCAGCGCCAGCGCTCGAGCAGGTCTTCGTCCCCGACGCGGCGCACGACCCGGGCCGGGATCCCGATCACGACCTCGCGCTCGCCGACGTCGCGCGTCACGACCGCGCCGGCGGCGACGAACGCCTCGACGCCGACCTCGACGCCAGGCACCAGCACGGCGCCGCCTCCGACCCGGCACGCGCGGCGAAACGCTACTCCGCGCAGAGCCTCGCCCTTCGGGTGGCGCGCCATCGAGTGGTCGTTGGTCGTCACGACACCGGGACCGAGGAACACGTCGTCTTCGACGATCGAACCGGCAGTCACGTACACGAGGGTCTGGATCAGCACGCGCTCGCCGACCACGACGCCGAAGTCGACCGTCGACCCGCGTCCAACGACCGACCGCGATCCGATCACGGCGCGCTCGCGGATCTGCGTCTGGTCGCCGATGATCGCGCCGGCGCCGATCCGCGCGCCTGCGTAGACGACGGCCCCGCAGCAGACCGTCGCGCCGGCATCGATCACGAGCGGATCGAGCTCGCCGCCGGCCGCGCTGGACCCGGGGCGCAGCCGCGGCCGCTTGCCGAGCACGACGTGGTCCTCGATCACGCACCCGTCCGCGATCTCGGTCCCGGCGTGAACGACCGTCAGCGAGCCGACCCGCGAACCGGCGCCGATCCTGACGTCGTCGTGAAGCACGGCCCCGGGGCCCACGACCGCGTCCGGCGCGACGACGGCCGTCGGCGCCACGTACGCCTGCACTACCGCACTCGCAGGGAGCCGTCGAGCGAGTGCTGCAGCTCCTCGAGCACCCGGACCACGCGCAGGCCGCTTTCTCCGTCGGAGCGCGGGCGCTTGCCGTCGCGCACGCATTCGACGAAGTGCTCGCATTCGACGCGCAGCGGCTCGCGGTTGGGAATCCGAGGGGAGAAGATGTCGCCCGAGCGGGTGATGTACTCGCCGTAGCCGCGCGAGGCCTCCTCGAAGCCCTTGTCGTAGATCGTCAGCTTGCCCTCGAGCGCCATGTCGTCGAACGTCGCCATCCGGCGCGAGCCGACGATCGTGAACCGGCGCTCCTTGTGCGGGTCCAGCCACGAAAGGTGCAGGTGGGCCGAGAGGCCCGACGGGAACCGCAGGAAGCAGAACACGACGTCCTCGACGCCGTCGCGGACGTAGGACTCGCCGCGGGCGATCACCTCGTTGGGCTCCTCGCCCGCGAGATACAGGAGCACCGACACGTCGTGGGCGCCGAGGCTCCAGAGCGCGTTCTCGTCGGCACGGAGCTTTCCGAGGTTCAGCCGGTTGCCGTAGATGTAGTAGATCTGGTCGCCGAGTTCGCCGGAGTCTGAGAGCTCCTTGAGCTTCTGGACGCCGGGGTGGTACTCGAGCAGGTGGCCGACCATCAGCGTCATGCCGGTGTCCTGCGCCGCGTCGACCGCGCGCTGCGCATCGGCGACCGACTGCCCGAGCGGCTTCTCGACGAAGCAGTGCTTGCCCGACTCGAGCACGCGCACCGCGAGGTCGGCGTGGGTCGGCACCGGCGTCGCGAGCACCACCGCGTCGACCGCGGGATCGTCGAGCACCTCGGCGAGGTCGCCGGTGAACTGCGTCCGCGGATACTGGCCCGCAAACCGTGCGCGTGCCTCCTCCGACGCGTCGCAGCACCAGGCGAGGTCGCAACCCTCGATCGAGGCGAAGTTGCGCGCTAGGTTCGGGCCCCAGTAGCCGAGCCCTACGACCGCGATTTGAAGTCGATCGCCGTCAGTCATCGGTGCGCCTCATGCGAGGTGCAGTGTAAGCGCAGCCAACACGTGCTCCCCCGCGTGGCCGTCGCCGTAGAGCTGCGGGCGCTCGCTCGGCGGCTCTCGCTCCAGCGCCGCCAGCGCCGCGTCTGCATCGAGGTCGACGAGCACGTTCCAGCCCAGCTCGACTGTCTCGGTCCACTCGGTGTTGGGTCTCAGCGTGACGCACTTGACGCCCGCGAAGTACGCCTCCTTCTGCAGCCCGCCCGAATCGGTGACGACCGCGCGGGCGTTGCACAGCAATGCGGTCAGCTCGACGTAGCCCAGCGGCGGCGCCAGCAACACGTGATCGGCTCGCTCGAGCCGCTCGTAGAGCCCGGCAGAGCGCAGCCGCGCGAGCGTCCTGGGATGGACCGCGAACAGCACCGGGAGCGGGATCGCGAGCAGCAGGTCAACGAGCTGCGCCAGCCGCGCCGGCGCATCGACGTTGCCCGCCCGGTGTGCGGTGACGAGCGCGTAGCCGCCGCGTTGAAGACCGCGCCCCGTCACCAGGTCGAGGCGCTCGCGGGCGCGTGGCTGGATCGTCGACGCGACATCGACCATCACGTCGCCGACGAGCTCCACGTCGCCGCTGACGTGCTCGCGCCGCAGGTTCTCGACCGCAACCTGCGAGGGGCACAGCAGCAGGGCGCTGACGTGATCGACGACTACGCGGTTGAGCTCCTCGGGCATCGAGCGGTCAAACGACCGCATCCCGGCCTCGATGTGGGCGACCGGCACCGAGGCCTGGGCACCGGCGAGCGCGCCGGCGAGCGTCGTGTTCGTGTCGCCGTAGACGAGCACCGCGTCGGGTCGCACCTCGCCGATCACTGGCTCGATCGCGGTCAGCATCCGCGCGGTCTGAGAGGTGTTCGAACCGCCGGAGATCCCGAGCTCCCGGTCGGGCGACGGGAGCCCGAGCTCTGAGAAGAACACGGCCGAGAGCTCGTCATCGAAGTGCTGGCCGGTGTGGACGAGAACCTCCTCGTGCGCGCTGCGCAGCGGCCCTGAGACCGCGGCGGCCTTGATGAACTGGGGACGGTTGCCGACGACGGTGAGGACCTTCATCGGACCCGGCCCGGCAGGTCGGCGTGGCTCAACTTGCGTCGAGCTCCGACCGGATCCGCGCCGCGACCTGCTCTGCGATTCGCTTGGTGACCGGCCCGTCGGCGCCGAAGCGGTGGTCGTCAACTGCCGCGACCGGCTGGACTTCGCGCACGGTCGAGGCGAGGAACACCTCGTCTGCCGTCAGCAGCTCCTCAAGCGTGCACTCGCGCTCATCGGCGCCGGTCTCGTCGATCACGATGCGGCGGGTGATCGAAGCGAGGATGTGCTCGCCCAGTGGCGGCGTCAACACGTCGCCGTCCTTGATCCAGAAGATCGAGCTCGTCGGCGCCTCGAGTACGCGGCCGTGCGGGGAGACGAGCAGCGCCTCGTCGAACCCGCGCTCGCGCGCGAGCCGCCCGGCCAGCATGTTGGCGGCATACGAAAGCGACTTGACGCCGTCGAGCACGCGGGTCGGCGCGTAGGTGATCGTCGCCAGCCGCGCGCGCTCGGGGGTCGCGGGCATCTTCTCGGTGAGCAGTAACCGTCGACCGCCGCGGGTCACGACGATCCGCAGCAGCTCGTGATCTGGGCCTGTGCCGGCGTGGGCCAGCAGCCGGTGCGAGTCCGCGCGAACCGCCTCGAGGTCGAGCGCCAAGCGCAGGTTCGACGCGGAGCGCTCAAGCCGCTGCAGGTGCTCCTCGAACGCAAACGGCCTGCCCGAGTAGATCCGGATCACCTCGAACGCGCCGTCGCCGCGCAGGAGTCCCTCATCGGTCGCGGGGATCGTCGCCCGCGAGGCGAGCATCACCGCCCCGTCGACCGATGCCAGTGAACTCGAGAAGGTCGGGCTCACGCGTGTCCGTTTCCGGGCGTGACGCCCGCGAACTGCGGGCGCGTCCAGATCTCGGCGAGCCGCACGATCGTCGCCGCGGACGCGGCCATGTCCTGCAGCGAAGCCCATTCGCGGACCGAATGAAACTCGTGGCCGCCGGTGAAGATGTTCGGCGTCGGCAGTCCCATCTCGCTGAGGATCGAGCCGTCGGTGCCGCCGCGGATCGGGTTCCGCACCGGGTCGAGGCCCTCAGCGCGGATCGCCTCCTCGGCAGCCTCGGCTGCGTACGGGGCGGCGTCGAGATGGCGGCGCATGTTGCGGTACTGCGGCCGCGCGTCGAACTCGAGCCGTGCGCGCGGCTCAGCGCCGACGACCTCGTTCGCTGTGCGCTCGAGCAGCTCGACGTGGCGGTCGAGCTTTGAATCGTCGAAGTCGCGCACGATCGCGGTCAGCTTCGCGGTGGCGGGCGTTCCCGTGAGGCTGTACGGGTGGATGAATCCTTCGCGGCCCGATGTCGTCTCCGGGGTGAGCGTGTCGGCCGGCAGCGCGGCGACGATCCGGGCGGCGAGCCGCAGGGCGTTGACGAGCTTGCCGGTCGCATGACCGGGGTGCACGTCGACGCCGTGCACGGTGATCGCGACCTCGATCGCACTGAACGTCTCGTCCTGGAGCTCTCCGATCTCCGACCCGTCGATCGTGTACGCACACAGCGCCCCGAAGCGCTCGATGTCGAACAACGACGCGCCCAGCCCGATCTCCTCGTCGGGCGTGAACGCGATCCGCAGCCTGGGGCGCGGCAGCTCCGGGTTTGCCGCTAGATGCGCGACCGCCGCCATGATTGCGGCGACGCCCGCCTTGTCGTCGGCGCCGAGCAGCGTGTCGCCGCTTGACGTCACGAGGTCGTGGCCGAGCTTGGGGACGAGCTCGTGCATCGCCTCGGGGTCAAGCCGCGTGCCAGCGCGCGGGAGCTCGATCACGCCGCCGTCCCACTCGCGATGCACGATCGGCTCAACCCCCTCTCCGGGCGCGTCCGGGCTGGTGTCCATGTGCGCGATCAGGCCGATCGCCGGCCCGCCGTTGGCCTCGGTCGCATCCAGCGAGGCGATCACGTAGCCGTTGGCGTCTAGCTGTGCGTCGCCGATCCCGGCCTCGTGTAGCTCGGCGACGAGCACGCGCCCGAGCTCCAGCTGGCCCGGCGTGCTCGGCGACGCGGTCCGCTCCCGGCGTGACTGGGTATTGATCCGCACGTAGCGGGTGAACCTGTCCAGCATGTCGGGCGCCAATCCTCGGGCGAGCTCAGAGGTGTATTGGGCCGGGGCCACGCCTGCAGTATTCCAAGCTGTTTGCCTCGCTTGCGTCCGGGTAGGCGACGGGCGGGGCATGAGTACCACGGCTGCAGGCAAACGACGGTTGCGCCGCTCGGACTGTGCGGCGCCCGGGTGGGGCCGCGTCAGGCGCGGGCGCGGGTTCTCCTACGTCAATGCCCACGGCGATCCGATCGACGATCCGCAGAAGCTCGAGCGTGTCCGCGCGCTGGCGATCCCGCCGGCATGGAAGGAAGTGTGGATCTGCCCGGATCTGATGGGCCACCTGCAGGCCACCGGGATCGACGCCGCCGGGCGCAAGCAGTACCTGTACCACGAGAAGTGGCGCGAGCACCGGGATCGGGCGAAGTTCGAGAAGATGCTGAGCTTCGGTCGGGGTCTGCCCCGCCTGCGACGCCGGCTGGCGGCTGACCTGGACGGAGCCGAGCCGACGCGCGATCGCGTGCTCGCCTGCGCGGTCCGGCTGCTGGACGTCGGCGTGTTCCGGATCGGGAGCGAGCAATACGCCGACGATGATGGTGGCCTCGGGCTGGCGACGCTGCATCGCGAGCACGTGACCGTGCACGAGGACTCGGTCGAGTTCGACTTCCCGGCCAAGGGAGGCCAGCGACGCCGCCAGGTGATCTCCGACCCGGCGTCGTTTGACGTGGTCGCCGCGCTGCGGCGCCGGCGCGCCGGTGGTGAGCAGTTGCTCGCCTATCGCGAGCGTCGCCGCTGGCACGACATCCGCTCAGACGACATCAACGACTACGTCAAGCTCCGGCTCGGCGACGAGTTCAGCGCCAAGGACTTCCGGACCTGGAACGGGACCGTGATGGCGGCAGTGTCACTGGCGACCCACGGCCTCGACGCGAACTCAAAGTCGGCCCGCAAGCGCGCGATCAACCGGGCCGTCAGCGACGTGGCGCAGCTGCTCGGCAACACGCCCGCCGTCGCGCGCCGCTCGTACATCGACCCGCGCGTGTTTGACCGCTACCGGTCGGGTTGGACGATCGCCGGGGTGCTTGCGCGGATCCCAGATCCGGGCGGGATCGACGACCGCGTGCGGGCGCGGGTTGAGCGCGGCGTGATCGACCTGCTCGAGGACGATCACGACTCCGCGGCGCTTGAGCGGATTTAGTGTCGCGCCTCGAATCCTCGCGAACGTCTGAATCGGGACACTGGCGCAAGGCCGCCTGAGCGGGCGCCAAGCGCGCCAAGTGCGCCGCAGCGCAGGTTGTCGATCAACTTTTGCGCATGTTTGGCGGCAAGAATGGGCTTTGGGTCAGCACGCGGACCATTGGTGTGGTAAAACCGAAATTGTCTGCGAACCGGGAGGTCCAGCCATGACGGTGACCCATGTGGGTCTGCCTGCACGTGCTGCTGCATCGCCGGAGCTTTTCCAGCGGTGGCGGCGCCAGAGTGATCGTCGCGCACGCGACGAGTTGATTGAGCGGTTCTTGCCGCTCGCACGCAAGCTGGCACGGCGCTACGTGCCGTCCAGCGAGCCCTACGAGGACCTGGTCCAGGTGGCCAGCCTCGGGCTGGTCAAGGCAGTTGAGCGATTCGATCCCGATCGGGGATTTGCGTTTACGTCGTTTGCGGTGCCGACGATCGTCGGCGAGCTCAAGCGCTACTTTCGCGACACCGGCTGGGCGCTGCACGTCGATCGCGGCGCGCAGGAGCGGGCTCGCAGGGTCATCGACGCCCAGCGCGAGATCAGCGGTCAGACCGGTCGGATGCCGACGATCGACGAACTGGCGCAGTTCCTCGAGATCAGCCAAGAGGAGGTTCTCGACGGTCTGCAGACCTCCGAGGCCTATGGAGCGGTATCGCTCGATGCCCCGGTCGCGGGCGACGAGGACGGGACGCCGAGCCGGCTCGAGGCGATCGGCGACGAGGACCAGCGCCTCGCGCTGATCGACGACCGGGCGACGATCTTCGCGGCGGCGATGTGCTTGCCCGAGCGCGAGCGCCGAATCCTGTTCCTACGTTTCGGCGAGGACCTCACCCAGTCGGAGATCGCCGATCGCGTCGGTGTGTCGCAGATGCAGGTGTCGCGACTGCTACGCCGCTCACTGCAGCGACTGCGCGATCTGACTGACGATCGCCAGCCGTAGCGGTGCGCCGGCTGGCGATCGTCGAATAACTGCGTCTGAGCGCCTCTACCAGCGTCCGTACCAGCGGCGCCGGCCCATGCCGGATTCAACGCCACCGATCAGGAATCCGATCGCCCAGATGACCAGCGCGACGATCAGGATTATCCACAGGAAGTGGGCGGCGAAGCCGAGCCCGCCGAACAGGGCGAGGATCAGCAATAGAACGAGCAGTGCGACCATTACGGTCTCCTTTCCAGGGGGTGTGGCGCCTCCCGTGGGCCACATGTCGCATGGCCTACCCCCGATTAACAGCAGTGACGCAGCAGTGTCCGGCTGCCCCCGGCCGGGGGGTCGGACTCAGCGGTCGTCCTGCGTCGATTCGCTGGAGTGAGCCTCATCGGCCTCGCCGCCCTCGACTCCGTGACCGTCATCGCTGATTGACGGCGCGTCCTGCGCGGCCCGCCGCGCGGCATGCTGATCGCCGTGACTGGCGTGCTCGATCAATTCGCGCTCGGCGAGCTCAAAGCCCTCGGCCTCGCCCTGCCCCGCTTCCTCGAGCGGGCGCTGGGCCTCGTCGACCTCCGGCTCGTCGCCCGAGCTCGGACTCCCGCCGATCCGGGCGGCCTCGGCGGCCGCGGCCTGCTCCTGCTCCTGCTCTGAGTTAGGTCGTGACATGCATCTAGGCATACCCCTGTGACACCCGGGCAAACGATGCGGAACGACCGGATCCGAGCAAGTTCCACCTCAGATTCAGTACCCTCGCCCCAGCGTGCAGAGTCATTTTCGGGTAGAGGTCCGCAGCGAGGATCAGACAACCGTGATCAGCGTCAGCGGTGAGCTTGATCTTGCGTCCAGTCCGGCGCTCGAAGAAGAGCTCGAGCGGGTCGCGAAATCCGACGCGACGACGATCGTCGTCGACCTCGCGGAACTGGAGTTCATGGACTCGACCGGCCTCAGCGTGCTGGTCAGGGCGCACCAGCGCGCGGAGGAGAGCGGCCGGCGGCTGGGACTCGTCAACGGCTCCCAGCAGGTACAGCGGCTGTTGACCCTGACCGGCGTCGCCGACAGGCTCACGCTCGCCGACGCGCCTTAGGGCGCCGTCCCAACTCCTGCCACTAGCCCGAGAGCGAGCGGCCCATTGGCCGGTGGTCGACCATCACGACGTGCAGCATCTCGCCGTCCTCGACGCGCCTGACCTCGACCTCGTCGGAGAGCATCGACAGCGCTCCACCGACGTCCTTCGCGCCGCCGCTCTCGCTCAGCCACGAACCGCTGCCGTCGCGGAACGGGCCGATCGTAAGTTCGAGCCGCCTGACGTCAGTCGTCATGCCGAACGAGATCCGGCCGCCGTGCGCAGCCCGCGCCGCGTGGGCTGCGATCGCATCGGTTACCAGGTACACGTCTGAGAAGCGGTCCAGCGAGAATCGAGCCTTGGCCGCGAGCGCTCGGGCCAGGCGCCCCAGCACCCCGCCGACGAAGCTGACCGGCGATAACGACACGACCGCGTCGCCCGAGAGCATCTCGGCCCAGCCCTCCTCGGGGGTCGCACGCTCCGGATTGCGGAACAGGCGCTTGCCCTCGCGCTCGCCGGCGAACACCATTCTGACCTCGGTCCCGCCTTCGGGCACGGAGTTGAATTCGGAATGCTGGGTCAGCGCGCGAATCACCGGCAGCCCGACCCCCTGCAGCCGATCGTCGACGGGAGGCAGCGCGGCGATCCCGCTGCCCTCGTCGCGAATCACGACCTCGATCGAGTCCTGCCGGGCGTACAGGCGGACGCCCAGAGGCCCGGGCTCATCGTCGTAGGCGTGCATCACGACGTTGTTGCAGGCCTCGCTGACGGCCGTCTTGAGATCGTCGAGCAGCTCCGGATCGAGCTCGAGCTGATCGGCGACGCCACCGAGGGCGCCGCGCACGAGCGTGAGGGTCTCGGGCCTGCTGTCCAGGTCCAGACGAACGGTCGGCCAGTCGTCGTTCACGTCCAATTCCTATCCGGCTTTGCCGGTACGAAGTAATCGCAGATCAATTTGCCCAGGCATTCTGGCCGAAATTTCTGGGTAGCACCTGTGTGCCCGAAGAATTTGGTTTTGATCGACGATGAACCCACGCGTACGAGCCCTATACAGAATTGATGCCCAAGCCGACGGCCCGGGCAGGGCACGCCGGATCGTGGAGCGTGAATGTTCTGGACGCTTCCCACGCCGGACGCTCGAAAACCTCCAACTTCTCGTCAGCGAGCTGGTCACCAACCGGATCGTCTACGGCGAGCCCGGGGAGGACCGCGTGGTCACGCTCGACATCGGTGTCAACGGAACGCTGCGCTGCGCGGTCACCGATCACGGCCCCGGCTGCACCGCGGCGCTCGCCACCGAGCGCGGCGACGACGCCCCGCGGGGGTTTGCACTGGTCGCCCAGCTCGCCGACCGCTGGGGCGTCCAGCGGACGCGGCACGGCACCCGCGTGTGGTTCGAGACAGCGCACGTCTAATCCAAGACGGCCCGTCGGGCGGTAGCGAAATCTCGTCGGGCGGTAGCAGAATGCGACAAGCGGGAGACCGCGATTACGGCTCCCGCTCGTTGAGTGCTCGCCGCCCCGCGACGTGGGCTTCCTGCCTTCCGCGCGGGGCGTAATCAGCGCTTGTTCTTCTTCGCGGTCTCTGCGTCCAGTTGCGTGAGCTCGCGCAGCCGAGTGACTGCCCGGCGCAAGATCCGCGAGACCTGCATCTGCGAGACACCGATCTCGTCTGCGATCTGCGTCTGAGTCATGTCCTCAACGAAGCGCAGCACGAGCACGCGCCGCTCGCGCGTCGACAGCTCGCGGGCCGCTGTTGCGATCGTGACGCTGGCGTCGACCTGCTCGTAGCGCTTGTCTTCCTCGCCGAAAGCTTCGGCGAGCGTCGTCGACTCGCCGTCGACATCGTCGCGCGGCGCGTCGAGTGAGGTCGAGTGATGCGCGCCAGCGGTCTCAAGCGCGTCGAGCACGTCTTCGATGCTCAGCTCGAGGTACTGGGCGAGATCGGGCACCGACGGAGGGCGTCCCGTCTTGCTCGTGAGCTGCTGCTGGGCCTCTTCGACCTTCAGCGCGAGCTCTTGCGCTCCGCGCGGAACATGGACAGACCAACCGAGATCCCTGAAGTAGCGCTTGAGTTCTCCGAGGATGGTCGGGACTGCGAACGACGAGAATGCCGTCCCGCGGCTCGTGTCGAAGCGGTCAACAGCCTTGACCAATCCCAAGCTTGCGACCTGCACCAAGTCGTCGAAGGGCTCACGGGCTCCGGCGTAGCGGCGGGCAAGCTTGCGGGCGAGAGGCAGGAAGCGCTCCACGAGCTCGTCACGAGCGCGCTGGTCGTGGTGCTGCTGCCAACGAACGAAAAGCTCTTGCGAATCATTTCGGGTGAGCGTCAGGGTCTCCATGCCTGCCGAGTACCCCGTGCCACAGCCGTTCAACCACAGATTTCCGCGATTGACCCATAAACGGGCAATTGCAGTATGCGGGCGAGCTGCGCCGTTTTCGCGGGCCCTATGCGGCCGTCGTGCGCGCCGGCAGCACTCCACGCGGCGCCAGCCGCGCGATGAAGCCAGCGATCAGCGAGCCGACGACGAGGTACACAACCGCGGCCAGACCCCAGTTGGCGGCGATGTTCGCCTTGGGATTGCTGAGCGAGAAAACGTTCTTGAACGGGCCGACGAGGAAGTTGCCGGCGTCGTGGATGTCGCGCACGATCACGTTGCTCGGGTTCGCCGAGAGGAGGCGCAGCACGATCCCGGCGGCGATCACCAACGCTACGCCCCAGGCGACCAGCCTGATGACGCGTGCAATCGCGAGCATCACCGCTCCCACTCCCGCGGCGGCGCGAGCGGCCGCTACGTGTCCGCGACTCGATGCCGGAGCGGTGTCCGCCGGGGCTGATGTCGCGCGGCGACGGTAGGGCTGTCTGAGTGCAAATGCCATGCGTCAACCTCCCACGGAAGACCTTGACTGGATGACACGGTGCTACCCAAGGGCCACCGAGGCAAACGAGCCAACCGTGTCGGGGCGCGGCTGCTGGTCAGCCTCCGGACGCCTGGCGCGCTCCATAATGGTGCGGATGCGACGCGACCTTCCAACCGCACCGCTCGCCGCCGCCGGCATGCTCGCCGGCTACGGGGTCGCCGTCGCAAGCGGCTCCCGGCCGTTGGGCGGCCTAGTGCTGGCCGGCTTCGGCGTCGCGTGCATGTCGATCTGGATCCGCCGCGACGGCGCGCGCACCACCGCCGTGCTGACCGGCATAGGCCTGGCGGCGTTCGCCGCTTCGCACGGGCTCGCTCTGCTGATCGGAGCGTGGCCGGCTGTCGGCGTCGCTGCCGCCGTGGCGGCGGGCGCGAGCTGGAAGCTGTCGGACTCGCGCAGGCTCGAGCTCACCTCCGGCTCACGCGCCGCCGCGCGCACCTCCTCCTAGAGAGTGGCGCGCCGCAGCGGTCAACGAACCGGCTTCGGTCTCGGGTCGCTGGCGCCTGACACGTCGTCGCTGCGAGAGAGTCGCGACCTGCGGCTGGTGGTGCTCGGGAACTTCATCTCGGGCATGGGAACCCAGGCGACGCTGGTCGCGCTGCCCTACCAGCTCTACATCGAGACCCACTCGGCGCTGCTGGTCGGATTGCTTGGAGCCGTCGAGCTCGTGCCGATCGTCGTCAGCGCGCTGCTCGGCGGCGCGGTCGCCGACCGGATGGATCGCCGCAGGCTCTTACTGCTCGATCAGATCGGGCTGGTGCTCGTCGCCGCGGCGCTCGCCGCGGTCTCGTTCGCCGGGCACCCCTCGGTCGCGATCCTGTACGTCCTCGCGGGGCTGCTTGCCGGCTTCGCCGCACTGCAGAACGTCGTGCGCTCGGCGATCGTGCCGATGCTCGTCTCGCGCGAGCGGATGCGCAGCGCGCTTGCGCTCAACTACGGCCTCTACCAGTTGACGATGGTCATCGGCCCGGGTCTCGGCGGCCTCGTGATCGCCGCGCTCGGCGTCGGCGCCGCGTACACGATCGACGCGGTGAGCTGCTTTGCGATGGTGTTCGCGGTCACCGCGATGGCGCCGCTGCCGCCTCACGAGGTCACCGAGCACGAGTCGATCCGGCGCTCGGTCGCGGAGGGGTTGCGCTACGTGAGCCGCAATCAGGCGCTGCTCGGGTCGTTTGCGATCGACCTCGTGGCGATGACCTTCGGGATGCCGCGCGCGCTGTTCGCGGTGCTGTCGGTGAGCGTCTTCCACACGGGCGCGAGCGGCACCGGCGTGCTGTATTCAGCGGTCTCGGCCGGTGCCACAGTCGCCGCGATCACGACCGGCTGGCTGTCGCACACACGCCGGCTCGGACTGGTGGTGATCTGGGCGGTGATCGCCTGGGGCGTCGCGATCGCGCTCACCGGCCTGGCGACCTCGTTGTGGGTGGCGGCGGCCCTGCTGGCTGTCGCCGGCGCTGCTGACTCGATCAGCGCGGTGTGCCGTTCGACGATCAACCAGAGCGTGACGCCGGACCACATGCGCGGCCGCATGTCGTCGGTGTTCTCGCTGGTGGTCACGAGCGGACCACGACTCGGCGATATCGAGTCGGGCACGGTCGCGGGTGCCACGAGTCCGCGCTTCTCGGTCGTGTCCGGCGGCCTCGCCTGCCTGGTCGGCGTCGGGCTGGTGATGATCGCGTTCCCCGCACTCAAGGGTTACGACAGCGACGAGTGGCTCGGAGAGCCCGCTCCCAGCCCGGCCTGAGTGCGGCCTGAGTGCCGGCGTGCCCGGCCTGACGCCCTCACGCGTCGCCGCGGCCGGCGCGGGTCAGGCTGCTCCACACGGTCGATGCCGGGGCGCCGTAGTCGGGGTCCGCGCGCAGCTCAATCCGCTCGACCCACTTGACCCATTGAAATCCGCGCTCCCCCGGTGCGACCAGGCGCACCGGCGCACCGTGGTCGTGGCTCAGCGCGTCGTCGCCGACGTGCGTCGCCAGCAGCAGCCGCGACGCGTCCTCGAGCGCGAAGCTCCAGCGATAGCCGGTCCGTGAGACGACGCTGATGTGTCGCGCGCCGCTCGACACGACGGCCTGCTCGAGCACCCGCCCCAGCACGTTCCCGCGCCAGCGCTGGGTCGAGTAGAAGCCGCCGGTGCAATCAAGCGTCGCCACCAGCTCGTCGCGCGGCGCAAGCTGCGCCAGCGACAGCTCGAGCTCGTGCGCGACAAGGCCGGTGACGCGCAACCGGTAGCTGTCGGGCGCGATCGGGCGGGGCTGGTCGGCGACCCACGACGTCGTCGGAAACGCATTGCCCTCAAACGACGCGGCTTCGTATGAGCCCGTGAACCGCCGCTTGGCGCCCCGCAGGTCAAACAGCGCAAGCAACGGTCGCTGCGCGCGCCAGGCCACGAGCGCGCCGGCCGCACCGCCGGCCACCGCGAAGAACTGTCGCCGGTTGGCGACGTCGCGCGTGCGCAGCGACTTTGCCCGCGCAACCATGTGCGCGACCACGATCACGGCGAGCACTGCACCGAGCGTGTCGTGCCAGCTCAGCAGGCTGTAGCCGGCGATGCTCGCCGAGGAGCCGTCAGACCAGAGCCATCCGGAGACCAGCGTCGCGACGACGAGCACGAGGCCCGCGACGCCGACCGCGGTTCGGTTGTCCCAGCGCGACAGAGCGGCTACGCGCGACCACACCCGGCGCAGCTTGATGATCAAGAGCAGCGCGATCGCCACCCCGAGCGCGTCGTGAGCGGCGAACACCCAGGCATCGTGCGAGCTTCCTTCCAGGAGCGTGAGCACGCCGGTGGCGATCAACGACGCGACCAACGCCGCCAGACCCCAATCGGTGCCGCGGGCGGTCACCGGCCAAGTTTAATGTGGTCGTGATGCGGCCCCCCGAGCTTGTCTGCGAGCGCGCGGGTGTGATCCTCCGACCGCTCGCCGAACGCGACGCGGCCGATCTGCGACGGATTCTCGAGACCCCCGAGGTGAGGCGCTGGTGGGACGTCGCGCCCGACGACTTCCCGTGGGACGAGCCGGAGGCGATCCGGTTGACGATCTGGGTCGACGACGCGATCGCCGGCCTGATCCAATTCGGCGAGGAGAACGAGCCCAAATACCGCCACGCCTCGATCGATCTGTTCCTGGATCCGCCGCTGCACGGGCGCGGGATTGGGACCGAGGTCGTGGCGCGAGTCGTTGCCCACCTGATCGAGGACCGGGGCCACCACCGGATCACGATCGACCCCGCCGTCGACAACCACGCAGCGATCCGAAGCTACGAGAAGGCCGGCTTTCGCGCGGTCGGCGTGATGCGCGCATACGAGCGCGACGTCGACGGCGGCGGCTGGCACGACGGCCTGCTGATGGAGCTGCTGGCGGCCGACGGGGCGCCGTCGGGACGCTAGGCGTCGGGACGCTAGGCGAGCCGCGCCGGGGTGCGGGTCTCGACGAACGCCGCCTCGAGCTCGATCGGGAGGCGATCGAAGTCGCGCCCGCGGATCAGCCACCCCGCCAAGCGCCGACGGATCGCGTCAACCGTGCTCGGATCGGACGTGAGCACCTTCGAGAGCTCGCGGGTGCGCCACGTCGTCCGCGGCGCGTAGCGGCTGCGAAGCGTCTCGTAGCGATCGCCGAACACCCGTCGCCAGACATCCTCGCCGCCGCCGACGAGCTCGTCGGTCAGCAGCGCCGCCCAGCGTTCCGCCGCCAGCCGCAGCATCCGCTCCCGCAGCCAGTCGACGCCGCCGGCTTCGAGCGGGGCGCAGGCCCGGGCGACCAGCAGTCGCGCGCCGGAGCGCTCGGAGTCGGTCCAGCCGGGCGGAGGTGACGTCGAGCCAAACCACGTCCACAGCTCGCCGGCGCCCGCGTGCGCCCAACGCTCCGCCTCGTCGACTGCGACGGTGACCAGCTCGCCGAACTCGGGAAGCTGCTCCAGCAGGCGGCGCAGCTCTTGCACGTCGGCCGGCTCGCCCGCGCGCTTGCCGCGCAGTGATGCGACGGCAGCGCCGGCCGCGACGAACGCTTGATCAAGCATGGCCGGCGATCCGGTCGAGTCGTATCTCACCAGCGCGACGCGTAACGCCGCCGCGCGGGTCGCCGCCTCGACGTCCCTGGAGCCTGTGTCCTCCAGCTCTTCCTCGGCCGCGTCGCCCAAGCTGCTAAGGGTAACGTGAGGCGGTAGCGCATCACCGCGCGAGACGTGAGATTGAGCGACCGATGAGAACACCGTCCCGCAAGCGCTTCCTGATGGTTGACGCGGCGGTGGTGGCGCTGGTCGCGGCGGCGATCGCCGTGCTCGCGCTGATCAAGACGGGGTCGGCGTCTGACCCCCGGATACCGTCGGGCGCGACCGCGCTGACCGTGTCGCCCGACGCGTTCGGTCGCCCCGTCGCCGCGGGCTTCCTCGGACTGTCGCTCGAGTACTCCTCGATCGAGCGATACGCGGGCAGTGACCCGGCGGCGATCGATCCCGTCTTCGAGCAGCTGATTCGCAACCTGAACCCCGGTCAGTCGCCGGTGCTGAGGATCGGCGGCGATACCACCGACTGGACCTGGTGGCCGGTCCCGGGGGTGTCGAAGCCCCCGGGCGTCACCTACACGCTTGACCAGCGCTGGCTGCAGGTGACCCGCGCGCTGTCGCAGCAGCTGCGCGCCCGCCTGATCCTCGGCATCAACCTCGAGGCCGACAACGTGCAGCTGGCGAGCACCGAGGCACAGATGCTGATCGACGCGATCGGGCGCGGGTCGGTGCAGGCACTCGAGCTCGGCAACGAGCCGGCTTTGTACGGGTCGTTCCCGTGGTACCGGACGGCAGCGGGCGCGAAGGTGCCCGGCCGACCACGCGGCTACGGCGTGCCCGCGTACATGCGCGACTTCACGCGGTTCGCCGCCGGACTGCCGCCGGTCCCGCTGGCCGGCCCGGCGCTCGGGGCGTCGAAGTGGATGCGAAACCTCGGGCCGTTTCTGTCCTCACAGCCGCGCCTTGGACTGGTGACGCTGCATCGCTATCCGCTGCAGCTCTGTTACACGTCCACGAAGTCGCTCATGCATCCGACGCTTGCGCACCTGATGGCTCCCGCAGCGACAACCGGGCTCGCCGACAGCTTCACGAACGACGTCGCGGCCGCCCACGCCCACGGGTTGCCGCTGCGCGTCGATGAGATCAACAGCGTCTCGTGCGGCGCCGATCTCGAGGTCAGCGACACGTTCGCGTCGAGCCTGTGGGCGATCGATGCGATGTTCGAGCTCGCGCGAGTCGGGATCGACGGCGTCAACCTGCACACGTTCCCGGGGGCCGGCTACGAGCTGTTCAGGCTCTCGCAGCTCGACGGCCGCTGGCAGGCGGCGGTTGCACCCGAGTACTACGGCCTGCTGATGTTCGCCCAGGCGGCGCCGCCGGGGTCGCGGCTGCTACCGATCGCCGGCGCGCCCGGCGACGGTGTCAAGGTCTGGGCGACGCGTGCACGCGACGGCACGATCCATGTCGTGCTGATCAATAAGGGCACGCGTGCGCGGACATTTGCGGTGCGCTTACCAGGCGGGCACGGGGCCGCCAAGCTCGAGCTGCTGCGCGCGCCGAGCCTGCAGTCATCGCGCGGTGTGACGCTCGACGGCCAGAGCTTCGGCGCCACCACCCGCACCGGGCAACTCGTCGGCTCGAGCGCCGAGCCATCGGTCGCGCCGGTCGGCGACCGCTACGCGGTGGCGCTTCCAGCGGCCGGCGCGGCGATGCTGACCGTGCGCTGAGCCTCAAGTCTTCGCCGGGCTGTCGATAACCGGGAGGCAGGGATGCACACGGCTGGCCGCTGCCGGCTGTCACGGCGCATGGACGCTCGTCTCGGAATCCAGGTGCCAATGATGCTCCGATCAGTTTCGCGCCGTCTGGCGCTGTTGACCATGCTCGCCTCCGCCGCCGCGTGGACCGCTGCCGCGAGCGCCAGCGCGAGCAGCCCGTTCCCGGTGGCAGAGACGTTCACCGGCACCGCCGGCACACTCGGCTCGCAGTGGCAGACGGGGGGCAACGCACTGCTGACGGCTCCGAGCATCGACGCAACCGGGTCGGGCTGGCTCAGGCTCACATCGACGGGCAACAACCAGTTCGGCTACATCATCAACGACACACCGTTTCCGTCCAACAACGGGATCGAAGTCTCGTTCGACTACGCGAGCTACGGGGGAACCGGGGCGGATGGGCTGGCGTTCTTCCTTTATGACGGATCGACGTCGCGATCCTCGTTCGCGACCGGTCCGGCCGGCGGCAGCCTCGGCTACGCAAGCTGCAACAGCACTCCGGGTTTGACCAATGCCTACGTCGGGGTCGGATTCGACGAATGGGGTAACTTCGCCAACTCCGGCTTCTGCGGACTCAGCGGCTTCGCGTCCGGGCTTCAGCCAAACCGCGTCACGGTCCGCGGGTCGGCGACCGACAGTTACCGCTACCTCACGTCTGTGGCCACCGCCGAGTCGCTGATCGGCTCCTCGCGGGCGGACTCGCGCCGAGTGACAGTCTCGGTGACGCCCGACATGAAGTTGTCGGTCTACATCACCTACCCGGACGGAAGCGTGCAGACCGTCACCAGCGGCTACCAGCTTCCGACGGCGCCGGGCAATCTGAAGTTTGGCTGGGTCGCTTCGACCGGCGGGTCGACCGACGTGCACGAGATCCGCAATTCCACCGTCGCCGAGCCCGCCGACCTGCAGACGACGGTTGTCTCGGCACCGAGCACCGCTGATCGCAGCGGCAATCTGACTTACACGTTCAAGGTCACCAACGTCGGCCAGAATCCGACCACGGGGAGTACGGTCGTCGCTAGCAACCCCGGCGGACCGCTGCAGAACGTCTCCTGGACGTGCGCGTCGACCACGGGCACGTGCGGTGCCGCGGCTGGTACCGGCCTCCCGAACACGACCGCGGACCTTCCGGTTGGCGCGAGTGCCACTTACACGGTCACGGCCCAGCCGACGTCGTCGACCAACTACGCGGCGGTGCGCCTCGAAGCCGATCCGACTGGTGTCACCACGCAGTCTGTCCCTAACGACAACGTCGCGAGCGCCACCACCGAGCTCGCTCCGCTCACCTCGGCGGCCCCGGCGATTTCGCTCGCAAACACGAACGGCTACACCGGCGTCGCGACCGGCTCGCAGGGCACGTACGCGGGCCGCAACCTAACGATTACCGACAACTGGCAGCACTGCTCGCCCGATGGGACCAGCTGCTCGGACATCCCCGGCGCCACATCGCTCAGCTACACGACCGGGTCGTCCGATCGCGGCTACACGCTGCGCCTGCACGAGCACGTGTCCGACGTCGCCGGCTCGATTGACTCCTACAGCGACGCTTACGCGCCGCTCCCGGACACGTCGGAGTCGACCGCGACACCCGCAGTCGGCAACTCGACGAGTGCCGGCTTCACGCTCGAGTCCGACACCTCCGGTGTCGCATACGAGTGCAAACTCGACGCCTCCTCGTGGGCACCCTGCTCGTCGGCTCCCAGCTACAGCGGCCTGAGCGCCGGCACGCACACGTTTTCCGCGCGCGCGGTGTACGGCGGGCTCAATGATCCGGTCGGCACCAGTTACACGTGGGCGGTCGACACGACCGCACCTACCGACACCTCGTCCTGCCCAAGCCCCGACGGCCAGCATGGCTGGTACGCCAGCGCGCCGTCGTGCACGGTCTCGGCGACCGATGCCTCGGGCGTCGGCCAGATGCAGTACTACGTGGATGCGGGCTCGGTGCACTCGGTCTCGAGCGGTGCGACGGTCGGCGTCGCCGACGGCACACACACGCTGCACACACGCGCGCAGGACAACGCGGGCAACTACTCGTCGTGGCGCTCGTTCTCGCTCGAGGTCGACACGCTTGCACCGAGCGACACGTCGGACTGTGGCACTCCCAATGGGCAGGACGGCTGGTTCGCGACCGGTCCGACCTGCTCGGTCAATGGCTCGGACACGAACTCGGGGATCGACCACGTCGCCTACCAGCTCGACTCGGACTCGGTCGTCACGACCGCTTCGGGCACCACCACCGCGAGTTTGACGATCAGTGCCGAAGGCACCCATACCGTGAAGACCGAGGTGTTCGACGCCGCCGGCAATCACACCGGCTGGACCACGCACACGATCAAGCTCGACACGATCGCTCCGGGCCGGCCCACCGTCAACACCCCGCGCGATGGCTCGCGAACCAGCGACAGCGAGCCCGCGATCACGCTCACCGCCGAGCCGGGATCGACGGACACGATCTACATCGACGGCGCCGCCGTCGGCACCACCACCGCCAGCGGCTCCGGTGACGCGAGCCTGACGTTGTCGAGCCCGCTCGCCGACGGACCGCACACCGTGTACGTCACCGCCGCCGACGACGCCGGCAACGTCAGCACGCGCTCGGACACCAACTCGTTCACGGTCGACACGACGGCGCCCGGCGCCCCGATCGTGACCAGCCCGGCAGCTGACTCGACGTCCAACGACGTCTCTCCGACTGTCACCGTCACGGGCGAGCCGGACGCGACCGTGACGCTCGAGATCGACGGTTCGGACCATGGCCCGGTGCAGCTCGACAGCTCCGGAGCGGGCCACCTCGCGACCCCCGGTCCACTGTCTGCCGGCCAGCACACCGTGCGCGCGCGGCAGACCGATCAGACCGGCAATCTCGGGCCGTGGAGCTCGAGTTCGAGCTGGACGGTCAAGACGCAGACGACGGTCCACCTCAGTGGCCCGACCGCCGGCCCGATCAACGTCAACACACCGACCGTCGACTACCAGGGCGAGGCCGGCGACGAGTTCGAGATCACGGTCGACGGGCAAGCCGTCGCGACTGGCGTCATCCCAGTCGCCGGCACCGGCTCGTTGACGCTGCCCACGCCGCTGCCCAGCGGCGCGCACACGGTTGCGATCGCCGTCACCGACGGTCCAGGCAACCATGCGTCCGACAGCATCGTGCTCACGATCGACACGATCTCCCCCGGAGCGGTGCAGATCTCCAGCGCGCCGGCGCCGCTCACCCAGAGCCGGGCCGCCCAGTTCACCTTGAGCGACCCCAAGGCCGGCGTCAGCTATCAGTGCTCTCTCGATGGCGCGACGTGGGCCGCGTGTCCGAGTACGCCGACGTTCCCGGGGCTTGGCGACGGCCCGCACACGATCCTCGTTCGTGCGGTCGATCAGGCCGGCAACCTCTCACCAAGCACCGAGTACTCGTGGACCATCAAGACGACGCCGCCGCCTGCGCCGACGATCCTGGGTGGCCCCGGTTCGTTCACCACCCCGTCCCCGAGCAGGTTCGAGATCTCACCTGCGCCCGCGACGACGCTCGAATGCTCGGTTGACGGCCGCGCGTTCAGCCCGTGCTCTCAGCTAGTGAGGCTGCACTCGCTTCCGATCGGCAGGCACACACTGGCGGTCCGCGTCGTCGACGAGGCCGGTAACACGAGTGCGCCCAGCACCTACACCTGGAGCGTGCTTCACCGCACCGGTGCCCGCGGGCTTCCTCGCCGAGCGAGCTTGCTCGTCGCGCCCCAGGCGACCGCCTCGGGTGGACGCAGCGTCGACGTCGGCTGCAACCTCAACGCCGGATCGCTGAAGCGTTGTGTGGTTACCGTCGAGTACCACCATCAGCGGATCGGCGCCGGCATGGTGCGCGAGGTCCATCGCGGCCACATGCGGTCGATCGTGACCGTGAAGCTGACGTCACGAGGACGCCGCCTGCTAGCGCGCGCCGTGGACGGTTTGCCAGTCGAGTTCGTCGGACCGGTCAAGCCGTTCGGGTTCACCGAACTGGCCGCGCGGCGGACCCACACCGTCCTCTACGAACCACTGCGATTCGTGCTCAGCGATGTCCTGTTCGATTTCGACAGCTCGATGCTGACCTCGAGCGCCGGCGCGATCGTCCGCGATATCGCCCACGGCCTTCACGGGGCGCAGACGGTCGTGTGCGAGGGGAACACCGACTCCTACGGCAGTCGCTCCTACAACTACTGGCTCGGCCTGCGTCGTGCCCAGACCGTCTGCGCGCAGCTGCGGCAGTTCGGTGTCGACGCCCGGGTGACGTCGGTCAGCAACGGCGCCGAGCGCCCGGTCGCGTCAAACGCGACCGTGGCGGGGCGGCGTCTGAACCGCCGGGTCGTTGTGCGAGCCAGCTACTACGACCTGCCCGCCAAGCACTCTCGCGGCTGACTTGGCCAACCGCTAGTCTGCACGGCCGAACGCCGCTGGTAGCGGATCGCACAACGTCTCTAGGGAGGACGGATGGCGGATGTCGCAACGCCTGACGCGGGACAGTCCACTGCGGTTCTCGACGCGGAGGGGATGGATCGCGATGTCAGCTTCCTCGGGCTGCTGTGGGCGTCGGAGGGGTCGATCATCGGCTCCGGGTGGCTGTTCGGCGCGCTGACCGCAGCAACGGTCGCTGGGCCGTCGGCGATCATCGCCTGGGCGTTGGCTTCGGTGATCATCATCGTGCTGGCGCTGATCCACGCCGAGCTCGGTGGGCTGTTCCCGGTCAGCGGTGGCACCAGCCGCTTCCCGCATTACGCATTTGGCAGCTTCGCGGGCGCCACGTTCGGCTGGTTCTCCTACATGCAGGCAGCGTCGGTCGCGCCGATCGAGGTACTGGCAGCGGTTCAGTACCTCTCCTCGGCGCACTGGGCTCGGAACTTCTTCAGCTCCTCCGGAACCCTGCACGGCTGGGGACTCGTGTTCGCGGTCGCGCTGATGTTCGTGTTCGTCGCGATCAACCTGATCGGGGTCCGCTGGCTGGCGCGTGCCAACAACTCTCTGACCTGGTGGAAGGTCGCGATCCCGATCCTGACGATCATCATCCTGCTCGCGTTCCATTTCCACGGCGGGAACTTCAGCGCCGGCGGCGGCTTCTTCGCCCAGAGCGGCGCCTTCAAAGGGATCGTGCTTGCCCTGCCGGCGGGCATCGTGTTCTCCCTGCTCGGCTTCGAGCAGGCAGTCCAGTTGGGCGGCGAGGCGCGAAATCCGAGCAAGGATCTGCCGCGCGCGGTGATCCTCTCGATCCTGATCGGCGCCACGATCTACATCCTCGTGCAGATCGCGTTCATCGGAGCCCTTGACCCGCACCTGCTCGCGCAGGCCGGCACCTGGGAGAACCTCGCGAACCCGGGGCACAGCCCCACGCTCAAGGCACTCAACGAGGCGCCGTTCTACGAGGTGGCGAAACTGGCCGGGGTTGTGTGGCTGGCGACGATCCTTCGGATCGACGCGGTCGTGTCGCCCGCAGGCACGGGACTGATCTACCTGACCTCGGGCTCGCGGATCAGCTTCGGCCTCAGCAAGAACGGCTACGTCCCGGAAGCGTTCGAGAAGAACTCGGCACGCAAGGTGCCGGTGTTCGGGATCATCGTCACCGGCCTGATCGGCCTGATATTCCTGCTGCCGTTCCCGAGCTGGGCGAAGCTCGTGAGCGTCGTCACCGACGCGTCGGTGTTGATGTACGCCGGGGCGCCGCTGGCGTTGGGGGCACTGCGTCTGCAGAAGCCAGACCTGCCCCGGCCGTACAGGTTGCCGGCCGGCAAGATCGTCGCTCCGCTGGGGTTCGTCCTGGCCAACTTCATCGTCTACTGGGCGGGCTGGGGCACGTATTCCACGCTGATGGTGGTGATGCTGCTCGGCTACGGGCTGATGGCGGTCTCGCGAGCTCTGCACCTGAACTCCAACCAGCCGACGATCGACTGGGGAGCAGCGATCTGGGTGATCCCGTACCTGGTCGGGATGGGCGTGATCTCCTACTTCGGCGGCTTCGGCGAAGGCGGGATCTTCAACAGCGTCGGCGCCTTCAGCAAGGTGCTCGTCGGCGGCAAGGGGCAGATCCACCTGTACTGGGATCTGCTCGTGGTCGCCGGCTTCAGCCTCGCGATCTACTACCTCGCGATCTCGCGGCGGCTGTCGCCCGACAAGGTCGACCATTACGTCCGCGAGGTGTATCCGCCGCCGGTGGCCGAGTAGCCGCGCGCTACTGAGACGGCGTGTCGGTCCGGAGGCTCGCGCACGCCGCGCGGTTGGAGGCGAGCGTGTGAATCGGGCGGACCTGCCAGCCGAGCTGGTGGGGCTTGAAGAAGACGATCGGATTGCCCTTGTTGATCGAGCGGCCGGGCTTGTAGCCGACGTTGCCGACGTTGAGCTCGACCTCCCACGCAAGCGTGCTCTGCCAGCCGACGGTCGTCACCGGCTGACCGCACGACTTGATCGCCGATGGGCCGCCGAGCTGGCGGATCACCGCCTCGAGCCGCCGGATCTGGACGGCGGCCTGGCGGCGCATCACGATCTCGCTGTGCGCGCCGCGCGTCCGCGTGACCGCGGTCGGGATCAGGCTCGCGACGAGGATCGCGACGAGCGCGACTCCGGCGCACCGCGCGAGATTCCAGGTCGTTGGTCCCGCCGCCAGCACGCGACCGACGCCGGCGCCGGCGAGCACCACGAACACCGCTTCGGGCTCGAACAGGTAGCGGGTCACCGCAGACCACCCGTGCAGCGCGAACGCGATCTCGATCAGCACCCAGGCGACCGCGGCGCCGGCGAGCACCAGCCACACGCGCTCTCTGATCACCGCCGCAAACCCGATCGCGAGGGCCGCCGCGATCTGCATCGTCGGCTCGTAGAGACCGAGCACCCTGCGCGTCACCCCGACGAACTTGTTGCCGTGGATCACGTTGACCGAGTCCAACGCCAGGTCGCCGGCACGCAGCCAGCTCTTGGCGGTCAGCGCAGACACGCCGAACCAGATGACCGGGATCGACGCGACGCCCGCGACGGCGAGGACCCGCATCCCCGGGACCGCGAACCACGCCCACACCGCGTACACGCCCGCAAACGGCCACGCCTCCGGACGGCCCATCGAGGCGAGCACGAGCATCAGGAATGCGAGGCGGTAGCGCTTGGCGAGGTGGAAGTCGATCGCCGCCAGGCAGATCGCGACGACCATCGGATCGGAGTTGGCGATCAGGATCTGATGCCAGTAGCCCGCGATCCCGAGCACGCCGAGTCCCGCGAACGCAGCGGCGATGATCGGCGCGTACGCGCGGCCCGGAGCGGGACCCGTCAGCCGGTAGGCGATCCTGCCGCCGAACAGCGCTCCGGCGAACGCCCCGATCACCGAGGTCACGCTCCACAGCCACGTCTGGGCGTGCATCACCAGCGCGTACGGCAGCGTGAATATGAACGTCAACGGCTTCCACGACGGCGCGCCGTTGGTGTCGAGGTTCCAGTGAAGCGTCTGGCGTCCCCAGACCATCCAGCCGTACGCGTCGTAGGCGGGCTTCATCTCCGTCAGGACCACAAACAGGATCGCGACGAGCACCAGCACGGCGGCCGCGATCCAGCCGCCGGGACGGATCCGTCTTGCGGATCGCCGCCTTCGGGAGCGATCCCGTGCACCGGCCTGCGATTCCGTCAGCGGCGGGGCATTGATGGTTCGGTCGGGCACGGAAACGCCGTGACGCTAACAAACCGTATGTCTAGCCGGACTAAGGATGGATACAACCTCGGCGTTATATAAACGCAGCGTGATAGCATCCGGCCATGCACGCGTTCGACGTCGTCGGTGACCCGGTCCGGCGCAGGATCCTCGAGCTGCTCGCCGACGGTGAGCTCAGCTCCGGGGCGGTGTGCGCGGTGATCCAGGACGAGTTCGGGATCTCCCAGCCCGCCGTCTCGGCGCACCTTCGGGTGCTCCGCGAATCCGGCTTTGCGACCGTCAGGCCCGAGGGAGCGCGACGCCTGTACGCGGTCAACGTGCGGCCGCTCCGAGACGTGGACGAGTGGCTGTATCGGTTCCGGCGCTTCTGGGAACCCCCACTGGACGCGCTGGCGACAGAGGTCAAGCGCGGAAACAGGAGCAGGAAATGATCGACGTGGCACACGAGGTCAATGCAGTCGCACGGCGCGTTGGGACGCGGGTACTCGAGGCGGGTGAAGCGAACTCGGTGACGATCGTTCGCGACTACGACACCGGGATCGCGGACCTGTGGGACGCGTGCACCAAGCCCGAGCGGATCGCGCGCTGGTTCTTGCCGGTCTCAGGCGCGCTCCGCGTGGGCGGTCACTACCAGCTGCAGGGAAACGCCTCGGGCACGATCGAGCGCTGCGAGCCGCCCCGGAACTTCACGGCTACCTGGGAGTACGGCGGCAACGTCAGCTGGATCGAGCTGCGGCTGTCCGCGCGGTCCGAGGATCGAACACGACTCGAGCTCGAACACATCGCGCCCGGCGACGCCGAGCATTGGACGCAGTTCGGACCCGGCGCAGTCGGCGTCGGCTGGGACATGGCGCTGATGGGACTGGGCCGGCACCTGCGGTCCGGGATCGCGCTCGACCCCGAGAGCGCCGCGGCCTGGAGCGCGTCGCAGGAGGGGCAGACGTTCGTGACGACGTGCAGCGAGCTGTGGTGCGAGGCGGCGATCGCCGCGGGGGCGCAGCCGGATGCCGCGCGCGCAGCCGCGCAGCGCACGACGGCGTTCTACCTCGGCGCTGCTCCGACGTAGCGATGCGCAACCCTCAGCGAAGCCTGCGCCCCGGCCGCAAGCAGCGCGCGGTGATCGAGCGCGCCTGGCGGCGGATCGAGCCGCTCGCGCTTTACCCGCGACCGCTCGACCTCTCCCGCGTGCGACTGATCACGGCGCCGTGGCTGTTTCGCGTGCCGTGGTTCCGGCGCTTCGACGGCTACACGATCTGGAGCACGATCCTGCTGCGCGACCACCGGTTCGTGGCAGACGACGACCTCATCTGCCACGAGCTCGTGCACGTCTGGCAGGGCCAGCACGAGTGGGTGCGCCTGTGGGCGTCCTACGTCAAGCCGTCGACGTTCTGGGGCAACCGCTCGGGCTACTGGGAGAACCGCTACGAGCGCGAGGCCCGAATCGCGGTGCAGGACACCCAGCCTGCGGTGCCCGATAGATAGGGTTCGAGCGATGGACTACGGGCTTGACGACAAGGTCGCGCTCGTCACGGGCGCCGCCTCCGGAATCGGCCGCGCGACCGCCGAGCTGTTCGCGTCGATGGGCGCGCACGTGGTCGCGTCCGACGTCGACGCCGAGGGCGGCAGCGTGATCGTCGACCGTCTCAATCAGTCCGGCCACGACGCGGTGTTCGCAGCCGCCGACGTGACCGACGACGAGGCCCTCGGCGAAGTGGTGGCACGCGTGACGTCCGTCTTCGGTCGCCTCGACTGCGCCGCGAACTGCGCCGGCGTCGGCGGCGGCCACGGACCGACCCACGAGTACCCCAAGGAGAATTGGGATCGGATCGTCGAGATCAACCTCCGGGGCACGTGGTTGGCGATGCGGCACGAAATCGACCTGATGCTGCGCCAGGGCAGCGGTGGCACAGTGGTCAACGTCGCCTCGACACTGGGCCTTCGCGGCTCGGCGTTCGCGTCGCCCTACAGCGCCAGCAAGCACGGCATCATCGGGCTGACGCGCACGGCGGCGATCGAGTACGCCGCGGCGGGAATCCGGGTCAACGCTGTCTGCCCCGGCGCGATCGACACGCCGATGATGGACGAGACGTTCGAGCGCTTCCCCGGGTTTCGCGAGGCCTTGATCGGGTTCGTGCCGATTGGGCGGATGGGACGCCCCGACGAGGTCGCCAACGCGATCGCGTGGCTCAGCTCGGACGCCGCGTCGTTCGTCACCGGCGAGGCGCTGGCAGTCGAAGGCGGTCTGCTGTCCCGCTGAGCCTCAGTCGAGGTTCCAGCCGAAGTAGACCTCTGTCCTCGCGAGCTTGTCGCCGTCGAACGTGAGCAACTCGGTGTTGCAGAATCGCGTCCCGTCGTTGCGCGTGCTCTCGTAGGTGACGAGCACCTCGTCGCCCACCTCGACCAAGCGCTTGTATTCGAACGCCTTGATGTTCTGCGCGTTGGGCCAGCAGCGTTCGAAGTAGCTCGACCGGTCGATCCCGGGATCGGCCGGGCTGTAGAACGTGTAGTCGGCGGCGAGGTGCCGCTCGATCAGCTCGCGCTCGCCGGTCTCGTAGGCCCGATAGCAATCGCGGGTGATCTGCAGACGGTCGCTGGCGGCCATATGCCTCCCCTTTCGGTCGTTGCCAGAGATACAGACCGGTCGGTGCGCCCCGACTCATCGCTTTGCTCCGCATAAGCTTGCGGCAATGCGCGATCAGATTCCCGAGCTCGCCGACGTGCTCGACGCGCGCCGAGTGATCGCCCCGCAGATCGATCGCACGCCGCTTCGCCGCTATCCGCTGCTCGACGACGAGCTTGGTGCACGGGCGTATCTCAAGCACGAAAACCATCTCCCGACGGGAGCGTTCAAGGTCCGCGGCGGCATCAACCTGATCTCGCGGCTGGAGCCGGCAGCACGCGCCGCCGGGGTCTGCGCTGCCTCGACCGGCAACCACGGGCAGTCGGTCGCGTACGCCGCGAGCCTGTTCGGCGTCGCCGCGACGATCTTCGTCCCGCGCGGCGCAAACCCGGTCAAGGTGGCGTCGATGCGGTCACTCGGTGCGGACGTCATCGAGCACGGCGCCGATTTCGACGAGGCGCGGGAGCGCTGCGCCGAGGTCGCGCGCGAACGCGGTGCCCGCTACGTCCACTCAGGCGACGAGCCGTACCTGATCGCAGGAGTCGCGACAGCGGCGCTCGAGATTCTCGAACGCGAGCCCGGGATCGAGGTGATCCTGGTGCCGGTCGGCGGCGGCAGCGGCGCCGCCGGCGCCTGCATCGCGGCCAAGGCGATCCGGCCCGGCATCGAGGTGATCGGGGTCCAATCCGACGCCGCGCCGGCTGCATACCGAGCGTGGCGCACCGGCGAGCTGGTCGAGGACCGGATGCAGACGTTCGCCGAGGGGCTGCAGACGCGCGTCGCGTTCGCGCTGCCGCAACGGATCCTCGCCGCGTACCTCGACGACTTCGTGCTGGTCTCAGACGACCAGCTCCGGGCAGCGACGCTGCGGCTGCTGGAGGTGACGCGCAACCTGATCGAGCCTGCGGGCGCGGCGCCGCTGGCAGCGGCGCTCGAGTTCCGCGAGCGGTTCGCCGGCCGCGCGATCGCGCTCGTCTGTAGCGGCGGCAACCTCAGCACGGCGCAGCTCGAGGAGCTGATCAAGTGGGGTAACGCCCGCGGCTGAGCTGGAATTGGTGCGCGCGCGGGGATACGATCGCGCTGACGGGGACTGGAACCATGGGTTTCTTACGCAGGCGCGACCGACCGGACGGCGAGCAGATCGTCACCACGACCGCGCTCGTCGTCGAGGCGACGCCGCCTTCCGAGCACGGTCCGAAGATCGGGCCCGGCTCGCATGCGCCGTTGCGTGTCGTCGCCGATCCGGGCTCTGGATCCCGGGCCCTCGCGACCAAGATCCGGATGACGGCCGAGCACTGGCTGGCTCCCGGCATCCAGATCCCGATCTGCTTGCGCACCGATGACACCGAGGGCTTCAGCGTCGTGTGGGAGCAGGTCCCGAGCATGGAGGAGCGCGCCGCCGCCAACGATCCCGCGCTCGCCGACCCGATCGCGGCGCGACGCGACGCCGCACAGGCGCTCGGCCTGACGCCGGCCGACACCGGCAGGTCGCGCACTGAGCGGTTCGAGCGCGCGCTCGAGCAGGCGGCGCACCAGCCCGCGACCGCGGGCAGGCTACGCGCTGTCGTGCTGATCGCGACGATTCGCGGGCGCCGCGTGATCACTGGCTCCGACGGCGACACCGGCGGTCCAACCCATGACACGATCAGCTATCAGCGCGCCAGCGCTGCTGTCCTGTCGGTGCATGTGCCCCGACGCGCGCCATACGCCGTCTACGCGCCACGCTTCAAGTGCGAGGTCGACCTGATCGAACCGACCTGGATGCCGCTGCCCGCGTCGGTCGCGACCGACGACCCGCAGGACATCCGGATCCTCTGGGACGAGGTGCCCGACCACCAGGCCCAGATCGCCGACCGAATCCGGGGATCGCTTGACGTACAGCGGGGGCAGATCGAACGCACCGACGCGCTCCGCGAACGGCTCGGCGCGTCGGCGTTCGAACAAGCAGCCCCGCAGATGCACCAGCTCGCCGCCGACAGCGCCAGGCAGGCTCTGCGCTACGTCCAGGATCCGAAGATGCGCCAAATGCTGATCGACCAGTACAAGGCGGCGGGCATCGACGTCGGCGAGGACGCCTGACCACGGGGCCAGTAGGTGAGCAGGTTGATGATGATCCCGCCAAGCCACGCTACCGACGTGCGAACCGCCGGACCGGATCGCCTCCACGCGCTGGCGCCGATGTTCGGGCGCGCATTCGTCGACGAGCCGATGCTGCGGTGGTCGCTGGGACTCGAGGGCGACCTCGTCGAGATGCTGGGGTGCTGCTTCGGATACGTACTCGAGCGCGTGCTCGGGCTGGGGATGGTCCGGGAGGCCGGCGGCGCGCTCGGCGCCGCATTCTGGATCCCTCCCGAGCAGCCGGCGGACTGGGAGCAAGAGCATCCGTGGAGCCAGGCTCGGATCACCGCACTCGCGCGCGACGGCGGCCGCCGCTACGACGAGTTCTGGGAGTGGGTCGAATCCTGCGCGCCTGACGAGCCGATGTGGCTGCTGGATTCACTCGCGGTGCAACCGTCGGCGCAGGGCCAAGGCCTCGGACGCGCCCTGATCGACGACGGGTTGCTCCGCGCGCGTGCAGACGGCATCGGCGTGTGGCTGTCGACAGGCACCGGACGCAACGTGGCGATCTACGAGCGGTGCGGGTTCCGTGTCGCGCAAGCCGTCGACCCGCCCGGTGGCGGTCCCCAAATCTGGTTCATGCGCTGGGACCCCTGAAACCGGAGTTTCCGACAGACCCTCAAGAAGTCGATCAGCCTGCCGATGTATGGATAGTCATGGGTAGCGCGGAAGGCTGCCCAATTTCGATTCAGGAGCAAGGATGTTCAAGTCCAGGGTGAACTCAATTTCAAGGCAGGCGCTGTACGCAGTCGCCGCCGCCGTGATCACGGCGGTAGTAGCGCCCGCGACCGCCCTTGCAGCCACCGATCAGACGCAGTTCACCGTCACCGGGGGGTCGCTGTCGTTCTCGCCGGCTCCCGCACTGCCGACGCTGACCGCGATCACGCTGAACGGCCAGGCACAGACGACCAACACGACCATGACCAACTTCACCGTGCTCGACGCGACCGGTAGCGGCGCGGGTTGGAACGTGACTGTCAACGGCAACAGCGCCGGCGGCAAAAGCCCGGTGTTCAAGCAGTATTGCCCCAACGCCACCTGTGGTGGCGACACGGGTCCGGGTTACGTCACCAGCGGACAGACGCTGGCGGCAAACTCGCTGATCCTGTCGACCACAGGCGCGAGCTTCACCGGTCAGAACGGCACGACCGGGACCGCCGCGACGCTGCAGTGCGCCAGCGCGTGCAACGTCGACAGCGCCACCGCAGTGAAGATCGCTTCAGCAGCGGCCGGCACCGGAATGGGAACGTGGGCGACCACGGGCTGGGGCGGCTCGAGCCTCGCGCTCTCCACCCCGTCGACGCTGAAGACGCTCCAGGCCAACGAGGTCTACCGCGCCGACTTGGTGTGGACGATCAACAGCGGACCGTAGGAAATCGGTAGGCCGGGAGCGACGCTCGGGTTCGCTCCCCAACACAACAAATCGAGGAACCAGTTGCAACTGTTTCACCGCAGTGAGAGCGGCCTTCTGCGAGCCATGCGCCGGCTGCCGCTCGTCCTAGGCTCACTCCTTGCAGTTGCCGCAACCGCGGCCACGACCGCCTCCGCCCAGAGCCCGACCGTACTCGTCAAGGTCCACCAGGCTTCGGGTCTCGTCTCTCCCTACTTCCAGCTGGCGGCGTCACCGGGCAAGCACGTGGACGCCGGCTCGCTCGAGGTCGTCAACCCGACATCGCGAACCATCACCGTCAGGCTCGACCCGGTCGACGGAATCACGACAGACACGCTCGGGTCTGCCTACGCGCAGACGGACGGAGCGATCCACGGGGCCACCACCTGGCTGCATCTCAGCCGCGGGCGCCTGGTGATCCCACGTCACTCGAGCGCGAGCGTCACGGTGTCGATTGAGGTGCCGGCCACGGCCGTCGCTGGTGACTATCTGGGCGGCGTCTCGGTCGAAGCGCTCGGCCAGTCGCAGGCCGCCAAGGTCACGCGCGGTGTTGCCGTCGGCGAGACCGACCGCTATGCGATCGGCGTCGAGCTCAAGCTTCCCGGCCCGCGCCACCCGGCCGTCAGGCTGACCGGCGCGACCGTCAGCCGCGAGCCTGCCGGGCTCGTGTTCCATGTCAATGCCAGTAACGCGGGCAACGTGATCCTGAGGAACGTCCACGGCTGGGTGCGCGTCACCACCGGCAGCCGCGTCGTCAGCGCCGCGACGGTCACGCCCGGAACTTTCGTCTCGGGCACCAGCATCAGCTATCCGCTCGCTGCCTCGCGCGAGCAGCCGACGCCCGGAGCCAGCTACCGCGTGCGGGCCCTGCTGCGCTACGACGGCGGCGTCGCCAGGCTCGACACGAACGTCGTGTTCAGCCACGCAGCCGCGGTCAAGCAGCAGAACTACGGAGGACGCAAGCTCCCGAAGTCGACCCCGCCCTGGCGCTGGCTGTTGGTGCTGGTGCTGCTGCTCGCGCTCGCCGCTGTGTCGCGCAAGCTGATCCGCCATCGCCGGCGGCCGCTCAGCCGTGCCGACGCCATGAAGCTGCTCGACTGCTACCTCGCGCCCGATGGCGACCGCCCGGTGAGCATCGCGCTGATCGTCGCCAACCGCCGCGCGAACCCTGCGATCGCGAGCGCCGTCCGCTCGCGACTGCGACGTGGCGACCGGGTCTGCGACCTCGGGCGCGACGGCGTACTCGTGATCTGCCCGGCCACTGCCAGGCCGGTCGCAAACGCACTGCGCGACGAGCTCGAAAAGCAGCTCGCACGGCGCCCGGAGCTCGACCGGTTCCCATTTGCGATCACGCTCGCCACCGCCAACAAGCCGACCACCGCGGAGAAGCTGCTCGCCCGCGCGAAGGCCACCGAGCTGCGCCATCGCGAGACGGGGGTTCTCCCCCGGCGCCGCCAGGCCGCGACGAGTCGCCGGCGATAGGAGTCCGTCGATCGCGATGTGGCGAATCGGGACACGCACCGGAGCCCGCGCAGCGGCGATCTGGCTCGGCGCCGTCGCCACCGCGCTGATCGGCGCCGGCAGTGCCGGCGCGGCTGAGACTGTGTTCTTCGCGACGCCGCCCAAACTTCCCACGTTGACGGGAGTCACGCTCAACGGCCGTCCGCAGCCGATCTCCACGACGTGGGACCTGGGAGCGAGCCCGTTCAAGATCACCAGCTTTGGCACGCCGTTCAGCGGCTGGAACCTCACGGTAAGTGGCAACAGCGCGGCGGGCAGCAGCGCGGTCTTCAAGGAGTACTGCCCGAACGCAACCTGCGGGACTCACACGGGCCCCGGTTACATCACCGGCGGCCTGACGCTGCAGGCCGACTCGCTGACTTGGAGCTCGGGTGCAGCCTCGTGGACCGGCGCCGCGCCGAGGCCCGTCTATCAGTGCCTCGCCGGGTGTCACGTCGACAACGCCACGCCGGTCAAGTTCGTGTCCGCGGGGGCTGGTGTCGCCAACAACACGACCTGGACCACCACCGGTTCGACGACGCTGTCGCTCGCAACGCCCGCGAGCCTGCTCAAGCTCCAGACCAACGAGGTCTATAGGCTCGATGTCGTCTGGACTCTGAACACCGGCCCGTAGCCAACGCCTACGATCAGGCCTCCGAAACCGAGGCCGATTGGAGGAGCGATGACAGAGCGCTGGTTCGCAGAGGACGAGCTCGAGCAGATGTCGCGCCCGACGATGGATCGCGCGATCGAGGCGCTCGACCGCGGCGACGTCGAGGCCGCACGCGTGCTCTGCGAGGAGATGAAGCACGAGTGGCGACACCTGCACGACCTGATGGTCGAGGGGGTCGGCGGGCTGATCACGTTCATCCAGGAGCGACTCGGAGATGACGGCGTGGCGGAAGCATGGACCGCCGGACAGGGCCGCGGTTGGCAGCGCGATGTCCAGGCGATCGCCGCGCGCGACCGCCGGCAGATCGTGCTCGCGCTCGCGGCGACCTGGCGCGCGCACTCGTGCAGCGGCACCGGCCCGCACCCTGGAGCGTTCACGATCACCGAGGATGAGGAGAAGTTCACGTTTGCGATGAACCCCTGCGGCTCCGGCCAGCGACTGGTGCGGATGGGCCGCTACGAGGGACCGAACGCGCTCGGGGTCACGCAGGCCGCGCACGACTGGAGCTACGGCCGCAAGAACTTCCCGCTGTACTGCACGCACTGCTCGTTCATGAACGAGTCGCTGCCGATCCGCTGGATCGGCTATCCGCTGTATCCGAGCGACCCACCCGACGATTTCGGCCGCGACCCGTGCACCTGGTACTGGTACAAGGACCCGGCCGACATCCCCAAGCGACACTGGGAGCGCCACGGATTGGACCCGTCGGCGCAGGACGCCGATGCCCGCTGACACCTTCCCGAGCGGTCGCCGCGTGATCGTCACCGGCGCGGCGGGCGGGATCGGTCGCGCGGTTGTACAAGCGCTCGCGCGCAATGACTGCACAGTCGCGGCGTGCGACGTCTCTGGGGCGCCCGTCGGCGAGGTCGCCGGCGCCGCCGTGACGGCGGCGTTCGACGTCCGTGACCGCGAGGCACTGCGCGCCGGAGTCGCCGACGCGATCGCCGCACTCGGCGGGTGTGACGCGGTCGTCGCCAACGCAGGCGTCGTCGACACGATCCACCGGGCCGAGCGCTTCTCCGACGACGAGTGGCGCAAGGACCTCGAGACCAACCTCTACGGCGCGTTCTATCTCGCGCAGGCCGCGTTCGAGGCGCTGGCCGAGTCGGGCGACGGCCGCGTCGTGCTGATCTCATCGGCCGGTGCCGAGACTGGGATCCCGGGCCAGGTCGCCTACGGCGCGTCAAAGGCGGGGCTGGTCGGCATGGCGCGCACGCTCGCCGCGGAGTGGGCACCGCACGGGATTCGCTGCAACGTCGTGATGCCCGGGTTCATCGCGACCCCGAAGGTGCTCGCGATGCCCGATCAGGTCAAGCGGTCGGTCACCGCGCGGATCCCGCTGATGCGCTTCGGCGCGATCGACGAGCTGGCCGGCACGGTCAGCTTCCTGCTGTCGCCCGCGGCCGCGTACATCAACGGAGCGGTGCTCCGCGTCGACGGCGGCTTCGGTCTGACGATGCGCTGAGCGCCGGCGCCGTTCGTCGGTGGGGCTCGCCATGGCTCAAGCGGGTGGATAAGCGGTCCGATGGCTACGAATATGGCGCAGATAGCCCTCTCCGGCGTGATCGGTGCGCTGTCGTACGCGCTCGACATCGCCGAGGGCGAACCGCCGGGTCACGCCGTCCGGTCGTGTCTGATCGGCATGCGTCTGGCGGCGGAGCTCGACCTACCGGCCGACGAGCGCTCCGATCTTTTCTACGCCCTGCTGCTCAAAGACGCTGGCTGCTCGGCCAACGCCAACCGCATGGCGGCGCTGTTTGCGGCCGACGACCGCGCCGCGAAGGCTACGTCCAAGCTCGTCGACTGGAGCGACAAGCGCGCAGCGTTCGTCTGGTCGCTGCGGACGGTGGCGCCCGGGGCCGGACTTCGGCGGCGTTTCGAGGTGCTTCGCGGGATTCGCGACGAGGGCGAGGTGACGCGCAAATTCATGGAGGCGCGCTGCGACCGCGGCGCCGAGATCGCACGGATGCTGTTCTTGTCAGAACAGACCGCGTCCGCGATCCGGAGCCTCGACGAGCACTGGGACGGCCGTGGCATGCCCGACGGCCTGTGCGGCGAGGAGATCCCGCAGGCCGCGCGGATCCTGTGCCTCGCCCAGACGGTCGAGGTGTTCCACGCAAGCGGCGGCATCACGGCCGCGCGCGCGATGGCCAAGCGCCGTCGCGGACGCTGGTTTGACCCGGCGCTCGTCGACGCGTTTCTGCGCTTCTGCTCAGACCGCGACTTCTGGGCGGCGCTCGAGTCGCCCGACGTCTCTGAGTGGGAGCCCCCCGACTTCGCACTCGTCGGCGACGACGCCCGGCTGGATCGCATCGCCGAGGCGTTCGCGCGCGTGATCGACGCGAAGTCGCCGTTCACCGCACGCCATTCCGAGCGTGTCGCCGAGATCGCCGACGGGATCGCCGCGGTCCTTCGGTTCGATGGCGATGGGCGCAGGATCCTGCGGCGCGCGAGCCTGCTGCACGACATCGGCAAGCTGGCGATCTCCAACCGGATCCTCGACAAGCCCGGCAAGCTGAGCGACGACGAGTTCCGCGCGATCAAGACCCATCCCGTGCACACGTTGCGGATCCTCGAGCGCGCGCCCTGCTTCGCCGAGCTGGCCGACCTCGCCGCCAACCACCACGAGAAGCTCGACGGCAGCGGCTACCCCCGCGGCTTGCGCGCCGACGAGCTCGACCTGCCGATGCGGGTGCTCGCGGTCGCCGACGTCTACGAGGCGCTGACGGCCGACCGCCCATACCGCGGCCCGCTTCCGGTGCAGGAGGCACTCGAGATCATCGACCGCGACATCCCGGGCCGACTCGACGCCGAGGTGCGAAGCGCGCTCGAGGTGCACGTTGGTTACACACCCACGCTGCCTGTGCAGGCTGGGCCGTGTAGCCTCGCAGCATGACCGCTACGCAACGGAGTCGATGAGCGGCGGGGTCGTAACAGCCGGTGACGGTCGCACGCTTGCCTACGAGGAGCTCGGTGACGCGCATGGCACTCCGGTGTTTCTGCTGCACGGCACCCCCGGCTCACGGTTCAGCGGTCGTCACCCGGAGCCCGAGCGTGTGGTCGAAGCCGGCCTTCGGGTTCTCACTTACGACCGCCCCGGCTATGGGCAGTCCACGCGTCATCGCGGACGCTCGGTGGTCGACTGTGTCGCAGACGTCGCGGCGATCGCCGACCAGCTCGGGATCGACCGTTTTGCCGTCAAGGGAGGCTCCGGGGGCGGCCCGCATGCGCTCGCCGTCGGTGCGAGGTTGTCCGCGCGAGTCACTCAC
Organism: Solirubrobacteraceae bacterium; assembly: GCA_036490775.1. Lineage (GTDB taxonomy): Bacteria > Actinomycetota > Thermoleophilia > Solirubrobacterales > Solirubrobacteraceae > Palsa-465. Next base: position 102,426 of record DASXDD010000028.1, read on the forward strand.
GTCGGCTGCGATGTCGGCGTCGCGCCGTTTGACGCGGATGACATCGACTGGTTCGCCGGCATGGATCCGAGCAACGTCAAGGAATTCAAGTGGGCGCTCGCCGGCGAGGAAACGCTCGCCCCGGAGCTCGAGCGCGAATCCGAGAAGGCACTGGCGCGTGTCGCCGAGGACCCGTCGAAGGTGCTCGGCGAATTCGACCTCTCGTCGTCGGACCTGGCAGTTCTATCCAACCCGGTCGTTCAGAACTCACTGCGCAAATCCACTCGCGAGGCGTTCGCCAACGGCGCCTGGGGCTGGGTCGACGACGATCTCGCGTTCGCAAAGCCGTGGGGGTTCGACGTCTCTGAGCTGACGGTGCCAGTCGTGATTCGCTACGGCGCCACCGACGTGCTGGTGCCGGCCGCCCACGGCGAATGGCTGACGGCGCACATACCCCACGCCGAGGTCGCGGTCGACACCGATGGCGGCCATTTGAGCTTGCCCGACAAGCAGCTCGAGCGGCTGCGCGAGCTCGTCAGCGCCTAGTCGTCCTCGTCGGCGCTGCGCGCTTCCTCGAGGCGCATCTTCCAGTACTCCGACTGCTCATCGAGCTTACGGTCGCGCTCGCGGATGCGCGCTTCCTCCTCCAGCCGCCGCCGGCGTTGCGCGGCCAGCTTGTCCCGCTGCGCTTTCTCGACTCGACGCTGCTTCCACTGGCCATAGCGCGTCATACCGAAATTCTTCCCGATCCGGCGCGATTGGTTGCAGGTTCACCACCGCCGGGCGCGAGCCCGGCCGCTCGCGCAACGCGACGAGCACGAGCGCTCCGGCCGTCACGTATCCGGCGCCTTGCGTTACGAGCACTGGAATGATTCCAAGCGTCTGCGCCAGAACTCCGGCCGTGAGCGTGCCCACCACGGCGGCCACGCCCTCGACGACGCCGAGCGCGCCGAACACGCGCCCGATGTGGGCTTCGCCGGCGTGTCGCTGCAGCAGCGTGATTCCGGCCACAAGGATGAACGCTCCCGGGATCCCTGCGACCGCGATCAGCACGGCGGCAGGCCAGACCGCGGTCCAGGCCAGCGGATACAGGAACAGTGCGAGGTCGGCGATTCCGAACGCGACGGCGGCACAGCCGAGTGCGCGGGCCGCATTCAGCCGGTTGCCTAGCCCGGCGGCAAACATGCCGCCGGCGATCCCGCCGACCGCCTGGGCCGACACGATCACCCCGTAGTCGGCGCCGGTGCCATGCAGGACCGATCGCGCGAACGGCGCGAACAGGGTGCCCATAATTCCCTCGCCCAGGCTCGTGATCAACAGGAACAAGAGGACCGTCCTCAGCACCTGGTTGCTCGCGCACAAGCGGATGCCTTCCCGCCACTCGCGGCCGAGTTCGGTGAGACGGCCGCGGACTCCGGCGACGGTCTCGGCTGCCGCCTGTCGCTGTGCGCCGCGCGGGATCCGGGAAATCAGCGCTGCGGAGACGAGAAAGCTGCCGAGGTCGAAGACCGCAAGCGCGGCGATCCCTCCGGCGGCGCTCAGCACACCGCCGAGTGCAGAGCCGACAAGCCGCGACACATCGCGGCTCTGGCCCGCGAGCGCGTTCGCGGTCGGGAGGTGCTCGTCGTTGGACAGCCGGGGCAGCATCGACTGTTCGGCCGGCGAGAAGAACTGTTGAACCGCGCCCTCCCAGACGAGCACCGTGTAGACGATCCACGCCTGGCTCGCATGCTGCACGAGCAGCAGCGGCAGCAGTCCGACTGCGAGGGCCAGGTCGCAGATGATCATCGTCCGCCGCGGATCCCAGCGATCGACGAACACACCGGCGACCGAACCGAGCAGGATCTGCGGCACGAACGACGCGAGCAGCATCAGCGCCGACGCGATCGTCGACCCGGTGAGCACGTAGACGTGGTAAGCGAGCCCCACCCTCAGCACCCAATCCCCGGTCAGCGACACGAGCGCGGCGCCCAGTAGCGGCTTTAGCCCGCGCTGTCGGAGTGCTACGACGATGCCGCGCACCTCAGTTGCCGCCGGACGTGGGTGCCCGCGGCACCACCATCAGGGTGAATTCGACGGGCACCGAGCCCTCGGGCCTCGACGCGCGATCGTCAAGCGGACGCTCGTCTACGTAGCGGGTGATCACCGCCTCGAACGCGGCGACCACCTCAGCGAGCTCGGGCTCGGTGAGATACACCGTGCTGCGCCCAAGGCCCGAGTTCTCCCGCCATCCGGCGCCCCAGCGGGCGCGCCGCTCGTGCCAATCGACGAGATCCTCGACGGCACGCTCGGCCGTCACCGTCTCGAGCACGGCGACGGCGTCGCTGCCGCCCGGGCGGTCCTCGATCTGCCCGACGTCGTAGGAGGTGTGAACCAGCCGCCAAGGCCGCTCGCGCCGGTCGGCGCCGTCGACCTGCTCGACGAACCCGTACTTGGCGAGCTGGCGGAGGTGATGTGACGCGAGCGCGTGGCTGACCCCGAGCTCGCGAGCCGCATCGGCGGCCGTGATCTGACCGGAACGCCCGACGATCGACTGCAACTCGAGACGCAACGGGTGCGCCAGCGCCCGAATGCTGCGCGGGTCCTCGAGTAGCCGGCGGCGCTGGCCGCGAGGCCGGCCGGATTCGCGGTAATCAGGAGATTCCAAAGACATGCTTGGAATCGTAGATCCGGTTCGCGACGATGTCAAGCACTTGCTTGGTATCAGGCCCGCGGGCCGTCAGCACTCGCGAGCCGAGGTGCGCGCCGGGCCCGATCCAGCCGGCGCGGCGCGCCCCCCGTGCGTCAGCTCAGCTTGAAGATGAAGTCGTACTCCTTACCGCCGTTGCGCGAAAGGAGCGTCATCTGACCGCGACTGTTGCGGTAGGCGCCGGTCCCGCCGGTAATCGACAGCACGCTGTTGCGCGTGTCGTAGAACGGGCCCTGCACGGTGATCTGGCCGGCCTTCAGGAACGTCGTCCACAGGCACTCCCAGATCCCCTGCTTCGGAGCGACTCGGACGCAGAACCCCTCGTCATGGCCGACCTGCTTGGTGTTGGCCGTGTTGAAGACCGGATTGTTGAACGTCAGCACGTTGCCCTTGACATCCTTGCCGCCGCCGGTCGGGATCTCGGTGTCGGTGATCGCATGCTCGACTACGTGCACCACGGTGCCGGTGGCGTGCGCGCGCTTCGTCTGAGCGGAGCTCGCTCCCGCGGCAATCGCTCCGGCCGTGAGAGCCGCTGCTGCGGACAGGGCGAAGACGCCGCGTCGGCGATGGCTGGACTGCAAGGCACTCCTCCTCTGGTGGACGCTATGAACCGTGGCGATCCTACGTCGCCGGGAGGTGGCGCGTTCAGTTTGCCGGGCGCGCCTAGCTCTTCTGACCCGCGAGCAGCCGGTTGGCAGCCGACTTCACCGTCTCGTTCGGCGGACCGCTGACGTCGATCGGCGTCCGCGCCTCGTCGGCGATCTCCTCTTCGTTCTTGTGGAGCTTGAAGTACTTGCTCGCCGGATCCGAGCCGCCGCGCTGGTTGGGCATCCGCTGCTTGGTCGGGACGCTCGGGCCAAAGCCGCCGGTCTCGGTCCACTGGCTGTTGAAGCTGGCGGGGCCCGACGGTGCGAACACGATCGAGGTCTTCGGGAGCTTCGGGACCGACGCGTCCTTCTTGGAGGTGAACAGCGTCGATGTGAGGTCGCCGACCGTCTTACGTCGCCACGCCGAGACGTTCGGGACCTCGACGCCGAAGCGCTTGGCGATCAGCTTGAGCTGCGACGTGTGGTCGAACACCTCGCTTGCGATATGTCCGCCACGGCTGAACGGCGACACCACAAGCAGCGGCACCCGCACGCCGAGCCCAAGTGGACCGCTGAAGCCCAGCGTGTCGGGGTGCGTCTCGCCGGGCGGGAAGGTGCTGGTCGTCAGATACTCGCCGGCGGTGCCCTTCGGCGCCGTCGGCGGCGCGACGTGATCGAACCAGCCGTCGTTCTCGTCGTACATGATGAATAGCGCCGTCTTGGACCAGACCTTCGGGTTCGAGGTCAGCTCACGGAGCACCATCGAGACGAACCACTGTCCGTTGGTCGGCGAGGCGGACGGGTGCTCGTCGAAGCCCAGCGGCGGGATGATCCACGAGACGCTCGGGAACTTGCCCGACTTGACGTCGGCCGCGAAGTCGTTGGGGAACGTCTGCTTGAACGCCTTCTCGAACAGCGGCGTGCCCGGCTTACGGAAGGAAGTGAAGTACGGCAGCACGTTGTCGGTCAGCTCGATGTTGGTCGTCACCGTCGGGTCGTAGAAGGTGGGGTCCCAAGTCAGGTAATTGGACAGCGACGCGAACTTGCCGCTGACCCCGACGTTGCTCGGCGTGTAGACCTTCCACGACACGCCCTTGTCCTCGAGCAGTTCCTGCATCGTCGTCCAGGTGCAGTTCCACAGCGTGTCGGAGCCGCCGTTGGTCGCGACCACGGGACCACCGTGCTTGCCGGACGGGTCGATCGTGCCGCTGGTTGCCATCAGCCGGTTGGGGTGCGTCGGGCCGAGAATTGAGCAGTGGTACGCGTCGCCGAGCGTGAAGTGGTCGGCGAGCGCCCAGTGGAACGGCAGCTCGTTGCGCTTGTAGTAGCCCATCGTCAGCGCGCCCTTCGGCCCCTCCTGCTGCGCCGAGGTGTGGACCTTCACCCACGAGTCCATCTTCCCGTGGTTCCAGCACTCGTGCATCGGGCCCCAGTCGTGCGTCAAGTCGTCGGTCGACTCGAGGCCGTGGTGGCCGGTTAGGTGGAACGGCAGCAGCTTGTGCTTGGGGACGAGCTTCGACCCGCCCGGGTAGTTCTGGGCGAACGGACCGAGCGCGTGCTTGGGGTGATCATCGAACCCGCGCCCGCGCGGGTACGCGCCGAAGTAGTGGTCGTAGGACCGGTTCTCGAGCATCAGGAACACGATGTGCTCGACGGCTTCCAGGTCCGAGCCGGCAGGCTTCGTCTTCGCCGCGGCCTCGATCACCGACGCCCATCCGGGACCCCCGATCCAAGACAACGCCGACTGGCTGACGAACGCACCGGCGCCGACCATCCCGAGACGCTCCATCAGCTGTCGGCGGGTCAGGTGCTTGCCCTGAAGGTCCTCGGGAAGTTCCATCTTGTGCTCCTGTCTGTAGGCCCCGGGTGCGGTCGCGGTGCCACGATAACGTCAACGGCCGCTCGTCACAGGAGGCGCGGCCGTGGACACGGTGTCGATCGCGCGCGAGAATCCTGATGTGGATCCTCAGGGAGCCGCTCGGAGACAGATCGCTCACATTTTGAACGCGGCGTACGCGGACGGGCTGCTCAGCCAGGACACGCTGGTCCGGCGGCTCGACCAGGTCCTACGCGGAGGACTCGTCGATCCGCGGCCGCTCGTCGGGGATCTGTACGTCCGCAGCGCGCGCCGCGGCATGCGCGGGCGGCTGACCGACACGCTGATGGCCGGCATCGGGGGCGTCCAGAATTTGTTCTGGCCGGCGCCAGTCGAACAGTCTCTGCTGCTCGGGCTCGATTGGAGCGGTGCAGAACGCGAGCTGCTGATCGGCCGCCGCGCGGATTGCGACGTCGTCCTCTCGGATCCAAGCGTGTCCCGCCGCCACGCGCGGCTGGTGTTTCGCGACGGCAATTGGATCGTGCAGGATCTTCAATCGACCAACGGCACGTCGCTCAACGGCACCCCGATCGGCCGTTCCGAGCTTCGTCCGGGCGACCAGCTGTCGGTCGGAGAGCAGCGCCTGCAGATCGATTGATCGCGTGCCGGGCGCTACGGTGGCGCGATGTCATATCGAACGATGTCGTTTGATGAGCTCGGCTGGGTCACCCGCCCGCACGGACAAGGGGAGCCGGCTCGGCACGTGGCGGAGCTGAGCGACAGCGTGGGGTTTTCCCACACGCGCGCGAACGTCTGGCGCTATGAGCCGGGCGCCAAGGGCCGCCGTCACCGCCACCCCCAGCAGGAGGAGACGTTCGTGGTCCTGGAGGGAACGTTGACGATGTACGTCGGCGAGCCGCCCGAGCGCGTTGAGGTCTTGCGCGGGGGCGTGATCCACGTCGACCCCCGGACACCGCTTCAAGCCGCAAACCACGGCACCGAGGACCTGCTCGTCTACGCCTACGGCTACCCGCCCGAGGACCGGCACGCCGAGATTCTCGACTCGGCGATTTAGCATCGCCCCGGTGGGCGATCCGGACGTGATTGCACAGACGGATCGAGTGGCAGTGCGTCCGTGGCGTGTCGACGAAGCCGACCGGCTGTTCGACGTCTACCGCCGCCTGGAAGTAGTGCGCTGGCTCAATGGACGACCGATGACCGACCGCGCCGAGGCGGTGCGGTCGATCCGACGCTACCTCGAGCTGCTCGCCGCGGATCCGCGCTTCGGCCTCTGGGCCGTGGTCGAACGCGCCACTGATACGGCCGCTGGCTCCGTGCTGCTCAAGCCGCTGCCGGACGGGGCGGGCGAGATCGAGGTCGGATGGCATCTGCACCCCGACAGCTGGGGACGCGGGCTGGCGACCGACGCCGCTCGTCTCCTGGTCGAGCGCGGGTTCGACCTCGGGCTGGCGGAGATCTGGGCCGTGACCCATCTCGACAATCATCGATCTGCCAGGGTCTGCGAGAAGCTCGGGATGCGCCTGCTCGGCATCACGGACCGCTGGTACCACGAACCCAGCCTGATGTTCTGGATCGGCGGCGGCGCGGGAGAGGAGCCGTCGTTGAGGCCCGACCGACCCGCTCCATGAGCACGGTGCACCGGTCATTGGACGCATTGGAGAACGCGATCCGCGCGAGCTGGTGTGTGTGGACGAGCGATCCCGTCGACCAGGCGCGGTGGTCGGAGTCCAACCCAGCATGCGGCCAGTGTGCGTCGACCGCCTTGGTCGTCCAGGATCTCCTCGGGGGCGATCTGCTGATGGCAGACGTGCAGGCCAAGGACGGGACGCCGGCAGGCGTGCACTACTGGAACCGTCTCGCCGGCGGCATCGAGCTCGATCTCACCCGCGAGCAATTCCGCGACGGCGAGACGATCAGCGAGTCGCGTGAGGTGACGCGGCCGGCTGACGTGACCCGCGGGCGTTTGCCAGGGCAGTACCACCTGCTCTCGAGCCGGGTCACACGACGACTCACCGATGACGTTGACAACGGCTCGCGACGGGTCACCGTGAAGGCGGTGTGCATCCACCGCGACGGTCGCGTGCTTCTGTGCCGCAACGATCGCGGCCAGTGGGAACTGCCCGGTGGCCGCCCCGAGATAGGCGAGCTGTTCCAGGAGACCGTGGCTCGTGAGCTACAGGAGGAGACCGGCCTCGAGGTCACCGTCGGCCAAGTGCTCGGGGTGCGCGGTTTCGAGGTGATCGCAGAGCAATGGGTCGACGTCGTCGCCTACACCTGTCAGGCGCCAGTCAACGAAATGCTCACAGCGAGCGATGAACACGTGACTGTCGCGTTCGTCGATCCGCGCGCGATCGCAGATGATGAGCTGCCGGGCGTGTATCGGGAACTGATCGCCAGAAGCGAGGTGGCGTACACGGTGCGCTGAGGGCCAGTACATTTCCCGCGATGATCGTGGTCGTTGGACGAGTTCAGACCGACGCCGCCAAGCGGGCGGAACTTGTCCGGATCGGGCAAGCGGTCGCAGCGGCTTCACGCTTGGAGCCGGGCTGCATCAGCTACCGGGTCTATCAGGACTCCGAGAGCGAGAACGATTTCGTGTTCGTCGAGGAGTGGGACAGCGACGAGGCGTTGCAGCGGCATTTCGCCACTGCGCACATAGCCGAGTTCATGGAGGCAATTCAAGCCACGATCGTTGCGCCTCCCGATGTCAAATTCCACACGATCGCGAGCTCGATGGACCTCGCCGACGTGACCGGCTCGGGCTAGGCGTTGGCATCGGCCCGGCCCCGTGGGGCGGTGCGCCTACGATGAGCGGATGACAACTGCTGAATTAGCGCAAACGATGCAAGACCGGCTCGACGTGCTTTATCACGAGATTGAGCTACTCCAAGCCGCCCGTGACGAGCTCCAGAGCAGCGCCCCCGGGCCCGTCCAGTCAACTCCGAGCAAGCCACGAACCGTCAGACGCAGGAGACGCACCAAGCCCAACCGGCAGGCTGCGGTTCTTGCCGCCGGCCAGGTCGAGGGGCTGCTCGCCGAGCACAGCGACATCACGAGCAGCGAGTTGGCGAAGCTCGCGAACGGTGGACGAGATCAGGTGTTGACGCTGCTCCGCGAGCTCGAGACGGCGGGACGGGCGCGCCGAACGGGACAGCGCCGCGGGACTCGCTGGCACGCGGTCACCGATGAGGACCGGATCAACGCCCGCGCGGCGGAGCTCGAAAAACAGAGCAAGCGAGCGAAGGAACGACCGCGAGCGCGGTGAAGCTAGAGCCCGGTGCCTGAGGCCTGGGTGTATCTGCTGCGCTGCCGGGATGCTTCGCTGTACACCGGTTGGACTGTCGATTTGGAGCGCAGAATCGCGCGCCACCAGGCCGGCATCGCCAGCCGCTACACAGCCAGCCGGCTGCCGGTGGCGCTCGCGCTTGCGATACCGATGCCCGACAAGACCGCCGCGCGACGCGAAGAGGCGCGAATCAAGCGCCTGCCACGGGCCTCGAAGCTCGCGATGATCGCGTCTAGCAAAGCGGACCTCCGCGTGCTAGACCACGCATAGATCCACGAGCGGTTACCGCGAAACACTCGCGCCGCAGCGGCGCGACACGCGGAGGAGAGGAGCAGCAGATGAGCACCAGCGAGGATCCGACCCAGGGCCGCGAGGTTGGCGAGAAGCCATACGAGGACCCGACGCAAGGGATCGAAATCGGCGAGAAGCCAAACGAGGACCCGACCCAAGGGATCGAAATCGGCGAGAAGCCATACGAGGACTCGACGCAAGGGATTGAAGTCGCCGAGAAGCCGTACGAGGACCCGACCCAAGGGATCGAAATCGGCGAGAAGCCGAACGAGGACCCGACACGAGGACGCTAAGGCTCGCCGTCACTGCGGTCGGGGCGCATCCGCGCCTCGCCGAACAGCCGGTATGTAGACGAGCCAGGTAACCAATGCGAGCCCGGCCGCGGCGGCGAGCGGCAAGGCGAGGCTGGTCTTCAGAAGCAGCGCTCCGACCAGCGCCCCGGTGAGCATCGCCACAACCGCAGCGATCCTGCGCGTCGAGCCCTTGCCAGAGCCGCCTGCCAGCGGCGAGTCCGCCGCGAGCCCGGTCAGCGTCATCGTCAGCACGGTCGTCGTGAGGTCGGGCACGCCGATCCGCCGGACGGTCGCGTTCCGAACACCCATCGCGAACGCCAGCAGCGCGATCACGATGTCGCCCGCGACAGTGCTGGGGCGGATTGTGAGTGCGGCCGCCAACACGGCCGCGATGCCGACCAACGAGACCTCGATCGCGAGCGCCCATGCAACGTGCCGTGGATGGTGGTCTCCCAACCTCTTCGCGAGCACGCCGCCGGCACCGGCTCCCAGCAGGAAGGAACCGAGCGACACCAGCGGCGCTAGGACCGGGAGTCCGACACCGCCTGCGATCCCAAAGCCGAGCAGAACGATGTTCCCGGTCATATTCGCCGTGAACACCCGACCGAGTCCGAGGTAGCTGACCGCGTCGACGAGGCCGGTGGTGAAGGTCAGCACCAGCAGCGCTCTCGTGAGCGGATGCTGAATGCTTTGGGAGGCACGCTTGAGCCATTGCTTGTCGAAGCTCGCTGGTTGCTCAGACGTAGTCATGTGGTTCGAAGGTCTGGCGAGTCGTCGTCGGTGAGTGTCGGCTCGTGGCTCGGGTCCGGGCTGACCCGGGCCGATTGTTGTGTCTCTGCCCGATACGCGAGGACTGCGCGATCGACGTAATCCATCAGGTCCGGCGGCATGCGATGCAGATGTCGCCGGTCGTACCAGGTTGTCACGAGGATTCCGAGCGCGACCCAGAAGATGAGGCCGGCGCCGGTCGCGATCCACGCCCGGTTCAACCCGGCGTCGCCGCGAGCGCCGAAGTACAGGATCGCTCGCACCCCGTCGAGGATCTGGCGTAGCGGCTCAAAGTTGGCGACGAACCGAAATACCCCAGACAGGGCATCCAGGGGGACTGTCCCTCCCGACGAGGCCAAGGCGAGATAGACGAACACGACCAGCGCGACGAGCTGGCCCAGCGTGCCAAGCGCGGCGAACAGGACCAGCGTGCCGACGGCGATCACGGCAGCTGCGAACCAGCAGAGCAGCCAGAGCGACAGGAAGTGCGGCGCGTTCATCTGAAGGATGACCACCGCCGTGAACAGCATCAGCCCAGTGAGAACCACGGTCAGACCGACAGCCATCACCCATTTCGCCAGCAGCGTCTGCCAGCGGCTGATCTCCACTGGTTGCCGTTGGCGCCACATCGGCCCGATCTCGGTGGCCGTGTACCCCAGGACAGCATCGATCGAGGTGTTCACGATGACCGCGCCGAGGAAGCCGCAGAAGGTGGCGAGCAACGAGATGTAGAACGCGCTGAGGCCTAACGCGGAGTGCGAAGGAAGCGGGAGAAACGGAGTTGTCGCGATCGTGACCGGGTCGGCGAGCACGACGGTCGCGGCCGGCGTCAGCTGGTGGGCAGACTGCATGGTAAGGAGCTTGCGACCGATCTGGCCGGATGCGCGGGACAGCGCCGGTCCAAGCACACCCGTCGCGAGGCCGACCGCGAGGGTCCCCGCACGAGGGTTCGTCAGGAGGGTGACGGTGGGCTTGGACCTTGCGTGGCCGACACCGGCGAGCCCCAACAGATTCGACGTGAAGTCTGGAGGCACGACCACGACGGCGTACTGCTTGCCCAACCGCATCCGCTGCTCGGCCACGGCCAACGTCGACGGCGCAAGCGCGAGGCGGCTCGACACGGCGGGCGCGCCGATCAACGCGGCGGTCAGCTGCCGCCCCACGTCGACCCGCTGGCCGCCGACGCTCGCCCCCACGTCCTGGTCGACGACACCAACTGGCAACGCCCGGAGGTGGCCCGTCGGGTTGACGACCGAGCCGAAGTAAACGAGCGTCATCACCACGATCAGGATCGCGACGAACGCGAGCGGAGGGACCCAGACCGAGCGAACCTTGAACGGGTCAGACCAGCGCATCGCAGCACGCCCACCCGACGACTCAGATTTGTTCATCAGTTCACCACGACGCCCTCATCGAGCTGGACATCCAGCACCCGGATCTTCTCGCATTGAGCGAACGCGACACACGGCGCTGGCGCGTCAGGCTGGTGCTCTGGCACCCAGGATCACCAGACCTCTTGTGCAGCCGAGATCCGAGGCGCAAGCTATCGGCATGAACAAGACATCCTTCATGGGCGATAAGCCCGTCAACCGCATCGGCTTCGGCGCGATGCAGCTTGCCGGTCCCGGCGTGTTTGGCCCCCCGCGGGATCCAGATGCCGCGCGCGCCGTGCTGCGCCGCGCGATCGAGCTCGGCGTCGACCACATCGACACCGCTCAGTACTACGGCCCGGACGTGGTCAACGAGCTGATCCGTGAGACCCTGCACCCGTATCCGGAGAACCTGAAGCTCGTCACCAAGGTCGGCGGCCGGCGCGACGAACAGGGCGCCTGGCTGCCCGCCCAGAGCCCCGTCGAGCTGCGCGCCGGGGTCGAGGACAATCTCCGGTCTCTACAGGTCGAGCGAATGGACCTGGTCAACCTCCGTCTGATGGATAACGAGGCTTCCGGCGACCTCCTGGCCGAGCAGCTTGGGACGCTCGAGGATCTTCGCGGCGAGGGCAAGCTCGATCTGATCGGTATCAGCGAGGCCGGCGTCGGCGCCGTTGCACGTGCGCTCGAGCTGGTCGACATCGCTGAGGTTCAGAACTCCTACAGCGTCGTCAACCGTTCAGGTGAAGACGTGCTCGAGCTGTGCATGGAGCGAGAGATCGCGTTCGTACCGTACTTCCCGCTCGGGTCGGCGTTCACCGGCGGCCCTAGGCAGCTGGCACAGGATCCGGCAATCGCCGGGGTCGTGGAGCGACACGGCATCACGGTCACGCAGGTCGCACTCGCCTGGCTGTTGCGCCGCTACGAGCGGATGCTGCTGATTCCCGGCACCAGCTCGGTGGCGCACCTCGAGGAGAACATGGCCGCGGCGGACGTCGAACTCGACGAGTCAGACCTCGCCGCGCTCGACCATGCGACGCAGCTGGGTGATCCGGTGGCCGCCGCTCACGACTGACCACGCTTGGCTCAGAGGGCCGTAAGCGCCGCGCGCGTGGCCGCATCCGCGGGGGCGTAGACGGCCATCCGGAGTTCCGGCTGACCGGTCGGCACCGGCTGCGCGTGATGCAAGCGCAGCGTGCCGAGCTGCGGATGCTCGATCACCTTGCCGCCCGGTTCCAGGCGAGGATCCGGGTCATCGGCCCCAGCAGGTACGGCGGGTGCGGATGGATCGAGTCGACTTGCGTCGCCGGCCGCTACATAGCGACGCCGGTTGACCCACCATATGATCTCGGAACGCTCCATCAGCCGATGACCGGAAGAGGCGATCGCGATGTTTGGTGAGAAGAAGCTGCTGCGCGAGGGTATGGAGGGGCGGGCGGTCGTTCTGAAGGCGGACTATCGCCCGAATGGAATGGGGGGCACGCACCGCATCTATCGCGTCGACTTGCGCTTCCGGTTTGATGACGGCTCGACTACGGAGCTTCACACCAAGCTCGACAGAGACAAGGTCGGCGATTACGACGAGGCCGACATCGTTGCGGTGCGTTATGACGCGTCTGACCACTCAAAGATCGCGGTCGACGTGCCGGCACTCGAAGCCGAGTTTCAGCGTTCGCAAGCCAAGGCCGAGGCACACAAGGAGAGCAGGATCGCCGGCAGCGAAGCCAAGCTCGCCGGAGTAGCTGACCAACGCAACGGCAGCAGGCCTTCGACGGCCCAGGACATGCCGGCAGGCGGCGGCAACACGGCTGCCGTTGAGTTCCTGAAGAACGCGATGCAAGAAATCTCCGCGGCGGGTGCTGCCCAGGGCTCGGTCGAGGAGCGCCTCGCAAAGCTCCAACGCCTCCGCGACGACGGTGTGCTTTCCGCCGAGGAATACGAAGCTCAGCGGCAGCGGATTCTGGAGTCGCTCTAAAAGATCCTAGGGCTGACCAGCGGATCGCTCGAGCAGCATCAGCGACCGGCCCGCCACGACAACGTCGTCGACCTGGCTGAGATCACGCGGCTCATCCTCGTCGCGAGCTGTCTCGACCACCGCAGAAAGCGATTCGCCTCGGATCTCTGTCGGCAGGCGGAACGACAATGGTTCCCACCAGGCATTGATCAGCAATGTGAATCGGCCGCCGGGTGCCGTGAGCGCGACGGCGTGGGCAGTGGACTCGTTCCAGTCCTCAGCCGTCATCTGCTCGCCGTCGGGCCGGAGCCACAGGATCTCTGCTTCCGCGAAGAAGCGGCTCCGGTGCAGCGCGGGGGTACTCAGTCGCAGGCGACAGAGCGAAGCGACGAGCTTCGTTAGATCGTCGCCGCCGTTGACCAACGACCAGTCCACCCAGCTGGTCTCGTTGTCCTGGCAGTACGCGTTGTTGTTGCCTCGTTGAGTGCGCCCGAACTCGTCACCGGCAAGCAGTAGCGGCACGCCCTCGGACAGGAGCAGGGTGGCGAGGAAGTTGCGACGTTGTTGCTTTCGGAGTGCGAGCACCGCTTGGTCGTCGGTCGGTCCCTCGACCCCGCAGTTCCAGCTGCGGTTGTCGTCGGTGCCGTCGTGGTTGTCCTCGCCGTTGGCTTCGTTGTGCTTGGCGTCGTAGCTCGCCAGGTCGGCCAGCGTGAAGCCGTCGTGGACTGTGATCAGATTGATCGAGGCAGTAGGCCGACGGCCGCGCCCATAGAGGTCGGATGAACCCGTGAGCCGGGTCGCGAAGTCGGGCAGCGTGCCGTCTGTGCCGCGCCAGAAGTCCCTGACTGTGTCGCGGTAGCGACCGTTCCACTCGCTCCAGCCCGCCGGGAACTCGCCCAGCTCGTAACCGCCGTTTCCGATGTCCCACGGCTCGGCAATCAGCTTGACGGCGTTCAGCACGGGATCCTGGCCGATCGTCTCCAGGAATGCGCTGTGCGGGTCGAAGTCTTCTGTGCCCCGCCCGAGGGTGGCCGCGAGGTCGAAGCGGAAGCCGTCGACGTGCATCTCCTCCACCCAGTAGCGCAGTGAGTCCATGATCAGGCGCAGCGCCTGCGGCTGGTGGGAGTCGAACGTGTTACCCGTGCCGGTGTCATCCACATAGCGGCTTCGATCGTCGGCCAGCCGGTAATAGGCACCGTTGTCGAGGCCGCGAAAACACAGCGTCGGACCGTGCTCGTTGCCCTCGGCGGTGTGGTTGAAGACGACGTCGAGGATCACCTCGAGACCAGCGGCGTGCAGTCCTCGGACCATCGCCTTGAAGTCGTCGACCTGGCCGCCACCGTCGCCGGACGCCGAGTACTCGTTATGGGGCGCGAAGAAGCCGATCGACTGATAGCCCCAGAAATTGCGCAGTCCGCGCCCGACCAGCGGACCGTCGTGGACGAACTGATGCGTTGGCAGGAGCTCGACCGCAGTCACTCCAAGCCGTCTGAGGTGATCGATCACCGCCGGAGTCGCAAGGCCCCGATAGGTTCCCCGCAGCTCGCCCGGGACATCGGGGTGGAGCTTGGTGAAGCCCTTCACGTGGAGCTCGTAGATGATCGAATCCTGCAGCGGCGTCTGCGCGCGACGATCCCCGCTCCAATCAAATTCGCTCGCGCAAACCACCGATCGCGGCATGTACGGCGCTGAGTCAGCCGGGTTCTCGCCCTGCACCGCGGCGTCCCATCGCACGCCACCGGCGATCGCGCGCGCGTACGGGTCAAGCAGAAGCTTGGCCGGATTGCAGCGCAAGCCGGACTGCGGATCCCATGGGCCGTGAACTCGAAAGCCGTAGCGGGTCCCGTGCCCGGTTCCCGGGACGTGCCCGCGCCAGACGTAGCCCTCGTCGGGATCGAGTCGCCGGCGGGTCTCGTGATTCTGGTCGTCGAACAGGCAGACCTCGACGGCTTCAGCAACGCTGCTGAACACCGCAAAGCCGACCCCGTCGCCCTCGACGTGCGCTCCGAGAGCGACAAAGGTCATCCTGCGCTCTCCTCGCGTGCGCGGGAGAGCCGAATGATCATGTCGGCCACCAGGCCCGTCCAACCGGTTTGGTGCGAGGCGCCGAGGCCGCGGCCGTCGTCGCCGTCGAAGTACTCGTGGAACAGGAGGGCGTCGCCCCAGGTGCAGTCTGGAGCTGACCTGCCCCCAAACACCGGCCGGCCGCCGCGCGATTGGTCGACCAGGAAGATGTCGACCAGGCGCTGCGAGAGGTCGATGCCGATCTCCTTAAGCGTTCGCTGCGTTGCGCCACCGCGCGGAAACTCGAACGTGAGACTGTCTCCATACCGCCGCGCGTAACGGTCGAGCGCTGCCAACACCAGGAAGTTCACCGGGAACCAGATCGGCCCTCGCCAGTTGGAGTTGCCGCCGAACAACGCAGTGGTCGATTCGGCCGGCTCGTAGTCGACCGTGGCCACCACGCGACCGTCCTGCCAGAACTCGAACGGCTCCCCGCGGTAGGCAGCTGAGAGCGACCGCAGCCCGTGTCTGGACAGGAACTCCTGCTCGTCGGCCAGCCTTTCCACGATGCGCGGTAGGCGGTCGCTTCCGACAAGCGCCAGCATCGTTACGTCACCGGCAGTTTCCGCCGGCTCAACAGCCCGGGCGTATTCCGGTCGTACGCGGAGGAAATCGATGACCCGCCGGGAGAACTCGCTGCTCCGATTCATCAGATCGCCTCGCCCGATCGCGACGGCACAGAAAGGGATCAGCCCGGTCATCGACCGCACCCGGACCGGCCATGCGCTGCCGTCCGACGGTCTGCGGACCTGGTCGTAATAGAAGCCGTCGGCCTCGTCCCAGAGGCCGCGATCGTTGATCGCTTCGCTGATCATCGCGAAGTGTTCGAAGAACTTGATCGCCACGTCCTCGTACGCTGGATCCTCCTCGGTGAGGACCATCGCGATCTCGAGCATGCTCAGGCAGTAGAGCGCCATCCAACCGGTGCCGTCGGCCTGCTCGAGCTCCAGTCCCTCGGCCAGCGGCGCGGAGCGATCGAACGGCCCGACGTTGTCCATTCCCAGAAAGCCGCCGCCGAACAGGTGATCACCGCCCGGATCCTTGACGTTCGCCCACCAGGTGAACCCGAGCAACAGCTTGTGAAACATCCGCTCCAGCCAGTCACGGTCCCGTCTGCCGTCGATTTCGAACACGGCCAGCGCCGCTAGCGCGTGGACGGGAGGATTGACGTCACCAAAGTCCCACTCGTACGCAGGCAGCTGGCCGTTGGGATTCATGTACCACTCACGCGTGATCAGCCGCAGTTGCGCCTTGGCGAACTCCGGGTCGACACGACTGAGGGTTACGCAGTGGAAGGCCAGGTCCCAGGCGGCGTACCAGGGGTACTCCCATTTGTCAGGCATCGAGATGATGTCCTTGTTGTAAACGTGGCGCCAACCGGAATTGCGTCCGCGTCGGCGGCTTGGCGGCGGGGGTGGCTGGTCCGGGTCGCCCTCGAGCCACCGCTCGACGTCGTAGTTGTAGAACTGCTTGCTCCAGAGCATTCCGGCAAATGCCTGGCGCATTACAAGCGCCTCGTCGGTGGTCGCGGCCGGCGCTAGCGCAGCGTAGAACGCGTCGGCTTCGCGCTCGCGTTGACTCATCGCAGTCGACCATGAGCCGGTCAGCTCGCGCGCCTCGGGCGCGAGCCGTAAACGGATCTCTGCCGTCTCGCCCGCGTCGAGGTCGAGGTGATAACGCAGTGCCGCCTTGGTCCCGGTCTTGGCCGGGTTCACGGTCGCGGCGCCGGTGACCACGTGATCGTTGATGCCGTCCTTCGGGTACGCCCCTCCATCGCCATTCCACAGGCGGCGGGCATTGCTCTCGTTGTCGCAGAACAGAGCCTCGGCGGTGCCGTCCCCGCTGAGCACCATCGAGCCAAGCAGGGCATCCTCAGCGACCAGGCTTGCGCCGTGCTCGTGGATCGAAGGCGTGGACACGCTCGACTCCCACGACCAGCGGTTGCGAAACCACAGCGTCGGCAGCAGATCGAGACCGGCCGGCTCCGGTCCGGCATTGCGGACCTGCACGCGCAGGCAGACGTCATCGGGCGCTGCCTTGGCGTAGTCGACCGTCACGTCGAAGTAGCGACAGTTCTCAAACACGCCGGTGTCGAGCAACTCGTACTCGGCAGCGTCGCGGTCGCGCCGGGCGTTCTCGGCCACGAGGTCCCCGTAGGGGAATTCCCGCTGCGGGTATGCGTAGCGCCAGCGCATCCACGAATGCGTCGGCGTGCAGTCCAGATACCACCAGTACTCCTTGGCGTCCTCGCCGTGGTTGCCTTGGTGGCCGGTCAGGCCGAAGATGCGCTCCTTGAGGATCGGGTCCTGGCCGTTCCACATCGCGAACGCCAAGCACAGCAACTGCTCCTCATCGCAGATCCCGCCCAGCCCGTCCTCGCTCCAGCGGTAGGCTCGCGAGCGGGCATGGTCGTGGGGAAAGAACGACCACGCGTCGCCGTCGGCGCTGTAGTCCTCGCGGACCGTCCCCCACGCCCGCTCGCTCAAATACGGCCCCCACCGTCGCCACGCGGGATCGTCGAGGCGGGACTTCTCAGTCTCAGCGGTCATCTCTGGCATTCTGCATCCGAACGCCGGCCGGTGGCGTTGCGGTGGTCACGTCTGGTCTGTCCGACAGCGTCGCCCCGCCCTAGACGCCAGGAAGCGCCGGCTCATCGTCTTCGGTTATGCGAGCCGTAACAGAGAGCTCCGGTGCGGCCAGCGTGGAGGCGATTGCGCGATAAGTCTTGCGGTTGAAGACCAGCCCGACGTGGCTGCCGGTGACCTCGACACAGTCGGCCTCCGGCACGAGTGCGGACTGCCAGCGAACGACGCCATCCTCCTTGGAGTAGATGCTCGTCAACCACACGCGCTCCGTGGGAAACGGTCCAACAAAGTCGCGAGCAAATCCACAATCACACGCCTCGGTCAGACATCGGGACGAACCGGCTTGGTTTGTCTGTAGAAGGAGCGCACGAATGCCGCGCGCGGCGGCCTCGGTGGGATAGCTGACCGCAAGCATCTGGCGCAAGCCGGCGCCGAGCGAGATCGCGTGCGAGACGAGCTCGGGGCGGCGATGGGCGAGCGCTCGGGCGTAGTGGCCCCCGCGGCTGTGGCCGATCAACGCGACCCGGCGGTCGTAGCGGGCGTGAACGGCCTCGAGTCGGCGCTCGACTCGCGCAGCTGCCCGGTCAGAGCAGCTCACGTTGGCCACGAACCCGCACAGCTGCGGCCGGTATCCGATTCGCCGCAGCCATGCCGCGAGCACAAGCAGCGTCTGATCACCGCCGCCCATGCCTGGCATCAAGATCACCGGCCGGCCATCCCCGCGAGGCACGCCGCCTCCGCGAAACACAGGATCGACGAGGAGCCGGGCGAGTTCGAGTTGCCAGCGAACCTCGCGAAGATGATCGCCCCACCAACGATCCGTCGGCAGCGGCGGGAGCTCGGCCTCGAGCTCCGCTCCCCCGCTCTCAGTCAGCAAGAACATAGGTCCCCGGCGCTTTCGCCTGTGCCTTGTGGGCGCGGTTTCCCAGCACCTTCGGCGCCGGCTTGAGCTCCCCGGAGCGCTCGGCCAGCCAACTGTCCCAGTCTGACCACCAGCTCCCCGACAGCCTCGGCGCCTGGGCGAGAAACTCCTCCGCGCTGTCTGGTAGATCGTCGGCCACCCGATAGCTCGCGCGGGATTCCGCGCCCTCGGCGGGGGGAGGGTTGACCAACGCTTGGATGTGACCGCTACTGGACAGCACGAACCGGCGCGAGCCCCCGAACAGCCGCGCACCGTTGTACGCACTCTCCCACGGGACGATGTGGTCGGTCAGACCAGCGACGAAATAGGTGTCGAGGTCGACTTTGTCGAGGTCGACCGGCTGGCCGAGGACCTCGAGCGCGCCGGGATGCATGAACGAGTTGTCGAGGCCGATGTAGATGAAGTCGCGGTGAAGGCCTGCGGCCAACCGCACCGTGTCCTGGTTCCAGAAGAGGATGTCGAACGCCGGCGGCTCCTTGCCGAGCAAGTAGTTGTTGACGACGTAGTTCCACACCAGGTCGTTCGGACGCAGCCACGTGAACACGCCTTGGAGCGCCTGCCCGTCGAGGAAACCGGTGCGCGCTGATTCCGCGACCGCGGCTGCAGCGACGTCACGGCTCGTCAATGCGGACAGCGTGCCCTCGGTGTCATTGTCGAGCGCGCACACCATCAGCGTCAGGCTCGCGATCTCATCGAGCTCGCCGCTGGCCGCCAGCTGACCGAGGAGCCCTGCCGCAACGATTCCGCCCGAGCACGCGGCCGCCACATGCACCTTGCTCTGATCGGTGATCGACGCGGCGGCATCGCGCGCCTGCGCAACCGCGTTGGCGTACGTATCGAGATCGAAGTGGCCCTGAGCCTGCTCCGGGTTGCGCCACGAGATCGCAAACGCCTGCTGCCCTTGCCCAACGTAGTGCTCGATCATGCTGCGGCCGGGGGAGATGTCGAGCACGTAGTACTTGTTGATCGTCGGCGGCACGAACAGCAGCGGAACCTCCCGCACCTCCGCCGTCGAAGGCTTGTACTGGATCAGCTCGAACACGTCTGTATGCAGCACGACCGAGCCCGGCGAAACCGCGATGTTGCGGCCGACTTCGAACTTGCGCGTGTCGACCGTCGCGGGAAGCCGAGGGGGAGTGGCGATGTCGTGCGCAAACTGTCTGGCACCCCGAACCAGGTTGTCGCCGCCGGTGTTGATCGTCTCCTTGATCACCTCGGGGTTTGACCAAGGGAAGTTCGTGGGGGCAAGCGCGTCGATCACGTTCGTTGCCGCAAGCCGGGCGCGTCGCTCCGCCCGCCAGCCGACGTCTGCGTCGGAAATCAGGCCGTCGACCGTGTCGCCGGCCGCAAGGTAGCCCTGGAGGAGGCGGCGAAACAGCCAACTGCGAGCCCAGGCGGGGTCGTTGAAACGCCGGTCACCCCTCGCCGGTGCGATCTCGGAGCGGCCCGTCGCGACTCTACGTAGCTCGGCCGTGAGGCTCGCCGCGCGCGAGCCGACGCGGACAGGATGACGGGCGAGTCCGAGGCTCACCTTCACAGCTGCTCCGGGGGCGAGGAAGCGGGGTGGCCCGCCCGCTGCCGCCTCCGACAACATCACATCCAGGCCGGCGTGTGCCGCGTCACTTGTACGCCGGACGTTCGATGGCTTCGCCTCGGCGCTGGTGTTCTCGCTCATCTCTCTCCTCAAGCTGCCGGTCGTGTCAGCTAAGCGTCGCGCGGTCGACCCGTGCGTGCACGGGACCGGTGCCATAAATCCGAGGCGCGCCGTTGTGCCCTGCGTACAGTCGACAGGTGTGGGCGGCGGTGACGACCGATCGCGGTACGAAGATGTTCGTGATCGAAGTGCCTGCGCCAGATCCACAGACGGTCGCGCCCGACCACTCCGGCCTAGCCGCCAGGCGCGTGGTCGTAGGCGCGCTCGGAGGAATCGTCGTCGCGGGAATCGCGCTTGCGGAGGGAGCGTCGTGGTCGGTCGCCGCGCTGGGAGCAACCGATGTCGCCGCACTCGTATTCGTAGCCTGGGTATGGATCTCCGTCACCGGCGCGGATGCCGGCACGACGGGCCGGCTCGCGCGTGCGGAGGACGCCTCACGAACCGCGGCCGAGGCGGTGCTGCTCGGCGCCGGGGCCGCCAGTCTGCTTGCCGTCGGGTTCACGCTCGCGCAGGCGAGCCACGCCCACGCGCCGGCCCGCGGCTTGCTGACCGCGCTGGCGTTGTCGAGCGTCGCGCTTGCCTGGTCGGCCGTCCACACCGTCTACGCGCTTCGATACGCGAGGCTGTACTACACGCCGCCAGACGGAGGGATCGATTTCAAGGGCGAGTCGCCCGACTACGTCGACTTCGCCTACCTCGCACTGACGATCGGAATGACGTTCCAAGTCTCCGACACGGATCTGACCGGCAAGCCCGTCCGCCGTCTGGCGCTGCGTCACGCTCTGACCTCGTACCTGTTCGGGACCGTCATCGTCGCGATCACGGTCAGCTCGGTCGCGTCCCTGCTCGGGCGATAGCGCGACCGCTTCGCTCAGGAACCCGGCGACGCGAGCGCCTCACCCGCTCTGCGCCAGCCGTATCAACCGCAGCGCGACCTGCAGCTCGGCAGCACGCTGCTCGATTGGATGCGGGAGAAGCTCCTGCGCGGCCTTGATGCGGTTGGTGATCGTGTGCTCGTGAACGCCCAGGCGCCGCGAAGCACGCGACGGGCTCATGTTCTCCTCGAGATAGACGCGCAGTGTGGCGCTGAGCCGAACGGACTGGTCGTCGTCTCCGAGCAGTTGTCCGAGCTCGGCCCTGACGAACTCTCGGGCCTCTTCCACATCCGTGCTGGCCAAAGCGGCGAGCGCGACCGTCTCGTATCGGGTTACGGTCCCAGCGCGCTGCTGGGTCAGTTGCGCGATGCGGCGGGCGTGAAACGCCTCGCGATGGCTGCGGGCGAAACCTGCGACGCCGACCCCAGGCGAGCCGAACGCCGTGAGCACGGTCGGAAACGATTGGCCGTCGATATGCGCGTGCTCGAGATCGACGATCTGATCGTCCCCACGCGAGCCGATCCATCCGGCTAGGCACAGACGCGCGCGGGGCACGAGCAACGGCGCAGCCACCCCGAGCGACGACGCGAGCTCGAGCGCGGCGCGCTCGATCATCGCCAGCGCGATATCGCCTCGGTCATGCGGCGCGTCGCTCCAAATCGCGAAGGCGAGGTGGTTGCGGCCGAGCTCATACCCAAGGCGGCCGCCCGCGCGCTCAACATCCACCGGCTCGCCCGCAAGCACTGCATCTATCACCTGCGAGCGCACCGCGGCAGCGCTGCGGATCCACCGCTCTCGCTCTTCCGCGTAGCGCTTCACGAGCCCGTCGCTGAGCTTCTCGACGTAGTCGAACGTCCAGTCCGCCCCCAGCTCGACCGCCTCGGTCAGCTCATGTGGATCGGTGACGATCTCGTGCGCCTGTATGGACCATCTGCGAAAGAACGTTGCCTGGCCGATGTGGTAGGCACGCAGCAGCGAGTCAAGCGGGAGGCCACGCTGCACGAACTCGCGCGCGTAGTCGACCGCCGCTGGTGGCGGTACCGCCTCCCTCGGCGGCCGTCCCGTGCGCGAGAGGTCGACGATCAGCCGAAGCACGCTGTCGGTGCTCGCGTACGTGCTGGCGCGTAGCTCGGGATCAGCGTTGACGTCAGCGAGCTCGGCGTGGATCGCGTCGGTGATGTCCTGCGAGACCGACGGCAGCCAGTCAGGGTCCTCAGTGAACCTGAGGATGAGCTCTCGCATCCGCTCCTCCGACCCCATCGGCGAGAGCCTATTACGCATCCAGACTGGCGGCCGATTGTGCTCACGGCCCATCGGCGGACCCGATCTCTGTTCGCCCGCGCCCTGTGATCGGCCCCAGGCCCGTAGCAGCATCGCCGCCGGAACACAACGGCGTGGACCTGACCACGTTGCGCTCCCCAGAGCGCGGAAGGAGATGACAGTGACCCGGACAGGAGCCATGAATCTCGCCGACCTGATGACGACGGCGGCGTCTCGCCACGGCGACCGCACGGCGGTCCGACAGGAGGGCCTCTCGCTGTCGTACACCGCACTGGAGCGAGCGACGGCGTTGGTGGCAGGGCTGCTGCGCGAGCGCGGCGTCCAACCTGGTGACCGCGTCGGCGTGATGTTGCCGAACGTCGTGTACTTCCCGATCTGTTACTACGGCGCGCTCCGCGCCGGCGCGGCGATCGTGCCGATGAACATGCTGCTCAAGGAGCGCGAGGTCGCGTACTACATGGCCGACTCGGGTGCCCGCGTCCTATTCGCCTGGCACGCATTCGCGGAGGAGGCCAAGGCAGGGGCGCACGACACCGAGGTGGTCGTCGTCGAGCCGGGCTCGTTCGAGGCACTGCTGGCGGGGCGCGAGCCCGCCGGCACGACGGAGCGCAAGGCCGATGACACCGCCGTGATCCTGTACACGTCCGGGACCACCGGACGCCCCAAGGGCGCCGAGCTCACCCATGGAAATCTCTCGGACAACGTGGCCGTCTCGCTTGAGCTGTTCGAGCTTGGTCCGGATGCGGTCATGCTCGGTGCGCTGCCGCTGTTCCATGCCTTCGGCCAGACGTGCGCGCTGAACGCGACGATGGCGGTCGGTGGTTCGCTGTCGCTGCTTCCGCGGTTCGACGCGGGCACGGCGCTCGAGATCATCGAGCGCGATCGCGCGACCGTTTTCGAGGGCGTGCCGACGATGTACTCGGCGATGCTCCACCATCCGGGGCCGGCCGACACCTCCTCGCTACGGCTGTGCGTCTCAGGAGGCGCGGCGATGCCGGTCGAGGTCCTGCGCGCATTCGAGGAGAAGTTCGACTGCACAGTTCTCGAGGGCTACGGGCTGTCGGAGACCTCTCCCGTCGCCGCCTTCAGCAGGCGCGATCGCGAGCGCAAACCGGGCTCGATCGGGCTTCCGGTCAAAGGCGTTGAGATGCGACTTGCGGACGTCCATGACGGCGTCGGCGAAATCACGATCCGCGGGCACAACGTGATGAAGGGGTACTGGAACAACCCCAGCGCGACGGCGGATGCAATCGACTCCGAGGGTTGGTTTCGCACCGGCGATTTGGCGCGAATCGACGACGACGGCTACTTCTTCATCGTTGACCGCAAGAAGGAGATGATCATCCGCGGCGGCTTCAACATCTATCCGCGCGAGATCGAGGAGGTGCTCCACGAGCACCCCGACGTGATGGAGGCCGCGGTCGTGGGCCTGCCCCACGACGAACTCGGCGAGGACGTCGGCGCGGCGGTCGTCCTCAAGCCTGGCCACCACGCGGATCCCGAGGAGATCAAGGCGTTCGTCAAGGCCCGCGTCGCCGCCTACAAATACCCCCGTCTCGTGTGGTTCGAGGAATCGCTGCCCAAAGGACCCACCGGCAAGATCCTGCGTCGGGAGATCAAGCCTCCGTCGCGCGTCGCGTGAGCACCCCGCCCAGCGCAGGAACCGTTGCCCAGGCGTTCCAGGCCACCGCGGCAGCGCGGGCGAATTACCCAGCGCTACGCGCCCATGGGGGCCGGATCGCGTGGACCTGGGGTGACTACAGGCGGCGCGTGCGCGAATGCGCAGCCGGGCTCGCAGGTCTCGGCTGCATGCGCGGGGACACGCTCGCCTGCTGGCTGACGACTCGGCCGGAATTCCACGTCGTCGACGTTGCGGCGGCGCATCTCGCGGTCGCGTCGTTGTCGGTCTACCCGAGCGCCACGGCTGACCAGGCCGAATCTGCGATCGCCGTGTCGGGCTGTCGGATCCTGGTCACGGAGAAGTTGTTCCTCGACCAGGCGCTCCAGGTTCGCGACTCCGGGACGACCCGACTGCAAACGATCGTGTGCCTCGACGGCGGCAATGAAACGACGCTCAGCTGGCAGGAGCTGATCGAATGTGAGCAGGAGGAATTCGACCTCGGGGACGCGGCAGCTGCGGTGACGCCGGACGATCTGCTCACGGTCATCTACACCGTCTGCACAGACGGGACGCCGAGGCTCGTCGCGCTCACCCACGCCGACGTGATCGCTCGGGTCGTGGCGCTCCGCGAGCGGCTCGCGCTCGGCGACGGATGGAGGGCGATTTCTTGGCAGCCGATCGCGGGCATCACCGAGCGGCTGTGCACCCGGTACCTGCCGCTGGCGTACGGATGGCACGTGACCACATGTCCGGACCCCGGCGTGATCGCAGCATCGCTGCCGGAGATCCGGCCGGAGTTCTTCTGGGCGCAGCCAAGCGTCTGGGAGGAGATGCGAGCGTCGGTACGTGCCCGGTTCCAGGGAGACACGGAGCGAGCAGCCGCCGACCGCGCCGCCGTGCTTGCAGCGCTCGGGCTCGAGCAGGTGCGGATCGCGATCGTCGCTGCTTCGTGTCCGCCCGACGTCGTCGGCTTCTGGCGGGCACTGGGCGTTCCACTCAACATCGAGGAGCTCTGTTCACAATGACCCCGACGACCCCAACCGACATCGGCAAGGCTCTCGGCACCGACTACTTCCTGGTGCGCACCGAGCTCACGCAGCAGGAGACAGATTATCTGGACCGTACTCGCCGGTTCGTGGACGACGAGGTGCTGCCGGTGGCGTCGGGATACTGGGAGCGGGCCGAGTTCCCGCTCGAGCTCGCTCGGCGTCTCGGTGAGCTAGGACTGGTCGGCGACGGGATCGAGGGATACGGCTGTCCAACGATGAGCACGATCGCCGCCGGTCTGATCCAGATGGAGCTCAGCCGCGGCGACGGCAGCCTCGGCGTGCTGCTGGGAGTGCAGGCCGGGCTGGCGATGCGCTCGATCGCGACATTCGGCAGCGAGGAGCAGAAGCAGCGGTGGCTGCCGCCGATGGCCCGAATGGAGAGCCTCGGTGCCTTCGCGCTGACCGAACCCGACCACGGCTCGGACTCGGTCTCCCTGGAGACGACCGCCCGTCGCGACGGTCAGGACTATGTGATCGACGGCGCCAAACGGTGGATCGGGAACGGCTCGATCGCCGACGTCGCCGTCGTGTGGGCCCGCGACACCGACGACGGCCAAGTCAAAGGCTTTCTCGTCGAGCACGGTACGCCGGGATACGACGCGCGCGTGATCGAGGGCAAGGGCAGCGTACGCTCGGTGTGGCAGGCCGAGATCGAGCTGTCCGGCGTGCGCGTCCCCGCCGATTCGCGGCTTCCCGGCGCGAACAGCTTCAAGGACACCGGCAGAGTCCTTGCGTCGACCCGCCTGACGGCGGCGTTTGCCGCGCTTGGGCATGCGGTCGGTTCCTATGACGCTGCGCTCAGCTACTGCCGAACCCGTAAGCAGTTCGGCAAGCCGTTGATCAGCTTCCAGATCGTCCAAGAGCGGCTCGTACGAATGCTCGCCGAGGTGACTGCAATGCAGCTCTACTGCCTGCGCGTCGGCCGACTCGGCGAACAGAACGGACTGCGTGACACGATCGCCGGCCTCGCGAAGATGAACAACACGAGCCGGGCGCGGCACGTAATCGCCGAGGCTCGAGACCTTCTAGGCGGCAACGGCATCCTGCTCGACAACCACGTCATCCGCCATATGGCGGATATCGAGGCGATCCACACGTTCGAAGGCACCGAGACGATTCAGACGCTGATCGTGGGGCGTGACATCACGGGCGTCAGCGCCTTCACCTAGTCCGGCGCCGAAGCTGGTCGGGCCCTCAACGTGTCTCGTCCTCGAGCTCGCGGATGCGGTCAAGGAGTTCGCAGGCGAGTACGGCCCCGGCATAGTTGAGGCCAAGGTCGCGTCGCAGGCGTTCGGCTTTGGCCAGACGGCTCGCGCAGCTCGGTTCAAACAGCGGCGGTTGGTCCGTTCCGGAGCGCGGCTCGAACAGGCCGAATTCGACGTAGCGACGGACGAGCGTGACGCGGACTCCTGCTTGGCGGGCGACCACCGCAAGCTCGACCAGCTTCGTGGTGCCGTCCGCCGGTCCCGGATGAGCGGATCGTGATCCTGTGCGCCGTGCGCTCATGCTCGGCTCTTTCGCGGGTCGAACTCAGACACCTCGGCAAGCTTCTCGAACAAGTCTCGCTCCTGTTCGGAGAGTTGCTTCGGGACCGTGATCTTCACGATCGCATGGAGATCGCCGTGACCGCCGCCCCGTTTCGGCAGGCCGCGGCCGCGTAGTCGCAATCGCCGGCCGCTCGAGGATCCGGCGGGCACCCGCACTTGGGCGGTTCCCGTCAGCGTTGGCACGGGCACGGTTGCCCCAAGCGACGCCTCCCACGGGGCTACCGCCAGATCGAGATCCAGGTCCTCGCCCCGGCGGCGGAAGGTCGAGTGGGGCTTGAGCCGCACCCGCAGATACAGGTCCCCAGGCGGGCCGCCGTTGCGTCCGGCGGCACCCTGGTCTGCGAGGCGGATGAGCTGGCCCTCCCTGACGCCGGCCGGAATATTGACGTCAAGGCTGCCGGCGTCTTGGAGCGACAGCCGTCGCCTGCCGCCCGCGAGTGCATCCTCCAGGGAAAGGTCGAGCACGGCCTCACGATCCATTCCACGGAGCGGCCCGGAGGTCCGCGCAGCGGCACCGTCGCCAAACACCCGCTCGAAGAACTCCGAGAAGTCCCCGTCGCCGAACTCGAAGCGCACATCGTCGCCGAAACCCTGCCGGTCAAAGAAGTCCTCGAAGTTGCCGCCGTCCGCTGCCGGCTCACGCGCGCGCCACTGTGCGCCCAGCCGGTCATAGCGCTCGCGTTTGTCCGGATCGGAGAGCACCTCGTAGGCCTCACCCACCTCCTTGAACCGCTCCTCGGCATCGCTCTCCCGGTTGAGGTCGGGGTGATACTCGCGCGCCAACTTGCGATACGCCCGGCGGATCTCGTCCTGGCTCGCGTCTCGAGGAACTCCCAGAACCTCGTAGTAGTCCTTGTATTCGACCGCCATCAGGCCTCCTGACTGGAGCCTTCAGGCTACGTGCTCAAGCGGTTGCTGACGCACAATGCGCTGGTGCGCCAAGCTTGGGGCGCTGCGCGCGCCGACGATAGAGTCCGTGCGCAATGCGAGCGGTCGTGATCACCAAGCACGGAGGGCCTGAGGTCCTCCAAGTGCAGGAGCGTCCCGACCCACCGGTCGGGCCGGGCGAGGTTCGCATCGCGGTCAAGGCGGCCGGGATCAACTTTGCCGACACGCTTGCCCGAACCGGGCTGTACCCGGACGCACCGAAGGTGCCGTGCGTGGTCGGCTACGAGGTCGCGGGCGAGGTGGAGTCGGTCGGAGCCGGGGTCGAGTCAGTTAAGCCAGGCGATCGGGTGATCGCAGGCACGATCTTCAACGGCCAGGCCGAGCTTGTGACGGTTCCCGAGAGCAATGTCTACGAGCTGCCCGAGCGGCTTTCCTTCGAGGAGGGCGCTGCGTTCCCGGTCAACTACGCGACAGCCCAGGCGGGTCTGGTTGTGATGGGCGGCCTGAAGGACGGCGAGCGGGTCTTGATTCACGCTGCAGCCGGCGGCGTCGGGATCTCGGCAACGCAGATCGCCAAGCGCATCGGCGCCGAGGTGTTCGGCACCGCGTCGGCCTCAAAGCACGACGCGATCCGCGAGCAGGGCGTCGACCATGCGATCGACTACCGCAGCCAGGACTTCGCCCAAGAGGTGCGCCGGATCACCGGTGGCGAGGGGATCGATGTTGCCTTCGACGCCCTCGGCCCGTCGAGCTTCCGCAAGGATTACCGGTTGCTTCGCCCGGGCGGGCGGCTGATCATGTACGGCGCTTCGGAGGTGCAGACCGGGGATACCCGTAGCCTCCCGACCGCGCTCAGGACGCTTGCCAAGAGCCCATTCGCGTCGATGCCGTGGTGGAAGGGGCTCAGCGTGATGAACGAGAACAAGGGCGTCTTCGGCCTCAACATGCTCTCCTGGTGGAAAGCCGATGGAAACCTCGACCGGGTGATTGAGCCGTTGATGCCAGGGCTCCAAAACGGGGAGTTGAAGCCTGTGGTCGCGCAGGCCTTCCCGTTCGACCGCGCGGCCGACGCCCACCGCTTCATCGCCGAGCGGCGCAACATCGGCAAGGTCGTACTGGTCCCCTAAGCGGCGCCGGCGCTGCCGATTGGGTAGCTACTTCCGGATCGCGCGCAGGAGCAGATCTGTGAGTGCGTCGGCGTAGGCGTAGGCGTCGGCCTCGGGGTGGGCGTCGAGGTAGGCGATCATCGTGTCGACAGCGCCCTGGTAGGTGACCGCCATCACGCGCGCGTCGAAATCGCGTAGCGATCCCTCTTGCTGGCCGCGCATGAGGAGCTGCTCTTGGGCTTGGTAGGTGTCCTCGTAGGCCGTGAGATCAAGTCTGGGCGCGCCGTCGGCCCGGCGTAGGTTGTGGGCGATCTGATCGACGGCACGCAACTCGCGAGAATGCGTCTGTCGCACCTGCGAGGCGTAGCGGATAGCTGCCCTGAGGATCTCGGGGACCTCGGCGGTGAGATCAACCGCGGCGCCGACCTCGGAGCGCATGTGGGCAACGATCGCAATCGCGGTCTGCTCCATGAGGGTCTCTCGGTCGCCGAAATAGTGCGATATGAGGCCTTTGGAGACGCCGGCGGCCTGAGCGATACGCGCCAGCGAAGCGTTGCGGTACCCCTCGCTGGCGAGCACCTCGACGCAGCCACCGATGATCTGCTCCCTGCGCTCATCCTCTCCGAGGCGACGGCGTCGTCGTTCGCTCGTCTGCGCGGGCACGTCTCTCAGTCTGACGCAGCCGTCGCGGTGCTCGCGCTCACCTGTTCAGCGACCGCGACGCGAACGACGAGCGCTGCGTTTGCGGCCATCAGCGCGGCGACGCCAAACATTTCGACGCGCATCCACGTTGGAAAAGCTCCCGGCAGAACACCTTCGACAATGTTGACGGCGACGAGCGTGATGCTGATCAGTGCGACCGCCCTCAGCGCGCCGCGCTTGCCCTTGCGCGCGGCACGTGACCTCAGCGGCAGTAGGACCGCGAACCCGACGACGATGATCGCGTGGCCCCAGGCATGGCTGGTGGCGAGATCAGGGGCGATCAGCGACAGGAGCGCCAGCGCCAGCACCGTGACAGCTGTGATGGCGACGTAGGCCAGGACGAGCGCCGCGCTCGCGTTGAGATATTTGGTATTGACCATATGGCCAATAATACTGACCGCATGGTCAATAAGCAAGCGGGACCCCACCCGCCGACGCGGAATTGACAAATCAGCAGCGGTGGTCAATACTTAGGTAAGTGCCTAAGTATCAGGAGCTCGATCGAATGTTCCATGCGCTCGTCGACGGCAGCCGGCGCGCGATGGTCGAGCGGCTCTCCCGCGGTCCGGCTTCGGTTAGCGAACTGGCGCGGCCGTTCGAGATGGCGCTCCCCACGATCGTCCAGCACCTGAGAGTCCTAGAAGCGGCGGGCATCGTCAGCTCAACCAAGGTCGGCCGAGTCCGCACCTACCAGCTGGTCCCGGGGGCAATGGAACCGGCTGCGGACTGGATCGGACGGCAGCGGCTGCCGTCTGAACGCCGCCTGGACCGCCTCGGCACATTCCTCGACAGCGCCAACCCCTCTACACCTGCTCACAAGGAGTCACCGCAATGAACAACACGATCGAGCGCAGTCAGACCCATGCGACGTTCGTCATCGAGCGCACCTACCCAGCTCCCGTCGAGGCCGTCTGGCACGCATTGTCAGACAACGACGCGCGCGACCAGTGGTTCGGCGGCGGCTCGGCGTTCGACACCCACGAAAAGGCGCACGACTTCCGCGTCGGCGGTCACGGAACCGAGGAGGGCCAGTGGCACGGCGGCCCGAGGTCGCGCTTCTGGTCGACCTACACGGACATCGTCGATCTGCGGCGGATCGTGTTCACCTACGACATGTGGGTCGACCAGCGGCACCTGTCGACCTCCGTGACCACGATCGCGCTGGAGCCCGAAGGCGACCAGACGCGACTGACGTACACCGAGCAGGGCGTCCACTTCGACGGCCTCGACAGCGTCGAAGGCCGGGAGGAGGGCACGCGGGGACTGCTCGAGCAGCTCGCCTCCCACCTCGCCGGCGGCCGCTGAAGCCCCGTGCCGCCAACCCCGTGGAAAGGCAGACTCCTATGACCCTCGTCACCGCACAGATGTCGATCTCCGTCGACGGCTTCTACGCCGGCTCGCGACACGCTGACATGAACACTGGCTTGACAGCGCCGAAGCCGCCGGCTTCGTCCGCGTCACCCGCTGGGCGATCGCCGCCGAGGCATGGCGCGAGCGACTCGGCTTCGGCGGCGGCGAACGTGACATCAATTCGAAGGTCATCGCGGAGAGCTTCGAGTTGGCCGGCGCGTACGTGATGGGACGGCGCATGGCCGACGGCGGCGAGATCCCGTGGGGAGCAGACCCTCCGTTCCGCGCCCCGGTGTTCGTCGTTACAAACCGCCCTCGGCGGACTCTCGAGCGGCAGGGCGGCACGAGTTTCACATACGTCACCGCCGGCATCGAGAGCGCAATTGACCAGGCCCGCGCGGCCGCTAACGGCAAGAACGTGGCAATCGCCGGCGGTGGCACTCTGCTGCGCCAGGTGATCAGCCTAGGACTGCTCGACGAGCTCGAGCTACACATCGTGCCGGTGATCCTCGGCGACGGGATGCGCTTGCTCACCCCGCAGCTCGGGCTGGACAGCCGCGAAGGGATCGAGCTCACGCCCGAGCGGGTCATCGCCACCCCCGACGTCACGCACATGCGATACAAGCTCAGCGGTCGGCGCCCGCTCGTCCTCGACAACAGAGGACGAGACGAAGAACCCGCCGTCGCCTGACGACGTGCCACCGTGCTTGCGCCCGTTTCGATTCACGGGTGGAGTTGGCTGGTACCGCACCTCGAGCATCTCGCAGCCTGGGGTAACGTGACGCCACCATGGCCACGCCGAT